>NZ_CP048833.1:4655422-4965784 GCF_012971725.1 Pseudomonas multiresinivorans | reverse complement strand
TCCTGGGCTGCGGGCTGACAAGGAATTTTCCGTCAGCCGAGGGTAAGGCTTCAGGCCTTGCTGATCAAATTGCCAGCGTGCAGGCCGCACTCTTTCTGCGTGGCTTCTTCCCACCACCAGCGGCCTTCGCGCTCGTGCTGGTTCGGTAGCACGGGGCGGGTGCAGGGCTCGCAGCCGATGCTGATGAAGCCGCGCTCATGCAGGCTGTTGTAGGGGATTTCCAGCATGCGGATGTAGGCCCAGACGTCTTCGCTGCTCATGTTGGCCAGCGGGTTGAACTTGACCAGCGGCTTTTCCGGAGTGGAGAAGGCGCCGTCCAGCTCGACCACGGCGACCTGGCTGCGGGTGCCGGGGCTCTGGTCCTTGCGCTGGCCCGTGGCCCAGGCGGTGACGGTGGACAGCTTGCGCTTGAGCGGCTCGATCTTGCGGATGCCGCAGCACTCGCCGTGGCCTTCCTTGAAGAAGCTGAACAAGCCCTTTTCCTTGACGAACGGCTCCAGCAGGCGGGGGTCCGGGGTCATCACTTCGATGGCGATGCCATAGTGCTCGCGGACCTGTTCGATGAAGCGGTAGGTCTCCGGATGCAGGCGGCCGGTGTCCAGGCTGAATACCTTGACGTTCTTGTTGAGCTTCCAGGCCATGTCCACCAGCACCACGTCCTCGGCGCCGCTGAAGGAAATCCACAGGTCGTCGCCGAAGTGCTCGAAGGCAAACTTCAGGATGTCCTGTGGGGATTTGCTGGCGTAGCTCGCGGCGATTTCCGCGATATCGAACGGGAGGCTCATCAGGTGGTATTCCTAGTTTTAATGGCGCAGTGCGCTCTGTGGGCGCGATGGTAGCAAAGAGGCGGATATGCCCCTAAATAACCATCAGAAAGGTCGACTGTGGTGTTTGGGTATAAGTGCCGCGTTGCGCCGCTTGGAGCGAGCGGCTAGAGTGCCGCCTCTCAAGTCAATCCTGCGGGGAAATCGTTCGTGGAAATCGCCTGTCTCGACCTGGAAGGGGTTCTGGTTCCGGAAATCTGGATCGCCTTCGCTGAAAAAACCGGTATCGAAGCGCTCAAGGCGACGACTCGCGATATTCCGGACTACGACGTGCTGATGAAGCAGCGTCTGCGCATCCTCGACGAGCACGGCCTGAAGCTTTCCGACATCCAGGAAGTGATCGCCACCCTGAAGCCGCTGGAAGGCGCTGTGGAGTTCGTCGACTGGCTGCGTGAGCGCTTCCAGGTGGTGATCCTCTCCGACACCTTCTACGAGTTCTCCCAGCCGCTGATGCGCCAGCTCGGTTTCCCGACCCTGCTGTGCCACAAGCTGATCACCGACGAGACCGATCGCGTGGTGGATTACCAACTGCGTCAGAAGGATCCGAAGCGTCAGTCGGTCATCGCCTTCAAGAGCCTGTACTACCGTGTCATCGCCGCTGGCGATTCCTACAACGACACCACCATGCTCTCCGAGGCCCACGCCGGCATCCTGTTCCACGCGCCGGAAAACGTGATTCGCGAGTTCCCGCAGTTCCCGGCGGTGCACACCTATGAGGACCTGAAGAAGGAATTCCTCAAGGCGTCCAATCGCCCGCTCAGCCTGTAAGACCGGCTGTGACGAAAAAGCCCCGCATTAGCGGGGCTTTTTCTTGTCGGCTTCTTTGTAGGAGCGAGCTTGCTCGCGAATCACCCAACATCGATGTGGCCGGTGGATCTGTTCGCGAGCAAGCTCGCTCCTACAGTTGTTCAGCCGGCGATATCAGGGTTACAGACTCTCCAGAGTGCGCAGCAGCACGCCCACCTTGGTCAGCGACTCTTCGTATTCTTCCTCCCAGTTGGAGTCGGCCACGATGCCGCCGCCGGCCCAGCAGCTTGCCTGGCCGTCCTTCACCAGTACGGTACGGATGGCGATGGAGCTGTCCATCTCGCCGCGCACGTCGAGGTAGAGCAGGCTGCCGCAGTAGATGCTGCGCTGGGTCGGCTCCAGCTCGTCGATGATCTGCATGGCGCGAACCTTCGGCGCGCCGGTGATGGAACCACCGGGGAAGCTGCCTTCGAGCAGGTCCAGCGCGTCCTTGCCGGCCGCCAGTTCGCCGCGCACGCTGCTGACCAGGTGGTGGACGTTGGGGTAGGTCTCCACCGCGAACAGCTCGGGTACACGCACGCTGCCCGGCCGGCAACTGCGGCCCAGATCGTTGCGCAGCAGGTCGACGATCATCAGGTTCTCGGCGCGGTCCTTCTCGCTGGCAAGCAGGGCTTCGGCGTTGAGCCGGTCGGCCTCGGGGGTATCGCCGCGCGGGCGGGTACCCTTGATCGGGCGGGTTTCCACTTGGCCGCCGTGAAGCTGGATGAAGCGCTCCGGTGACAGGCTGAGGACGGCGCCTTCAGGCAATGCCAGATAGCCGGCAAAAGGCGTAGGGCAAGCCTCGCGCAGGGCGCGGTAGGCCAGCCAGGGTGAGCCGCTGCAGGGGGCGCGGAAGCGCTGGGTGTAGTTCACCTGGTAGCAGTCGCCGGCCAGGATGTAGCCGTGTACGCGTTCCAGCGCCTCGCGGTACTGCTCACGGGTCAGGTCCGGCCGGAACGGCGCTGCCAGCCGGAAGGGTGGCAGGGCGTTGCCATCGTGAGCGGCTTCGAACAGCCTGATCAGGCGCTCCCGCCCGTCCGCAGCCAGCGCAGGATGGAATACCAACCGGCTGCTGCGTTCCTCGTGGTCGGTGACCAGCGCCCAGGCATACAGGCCCAGGCGCGCATCGGGCAGGGCGAGGTCATCCAGGTTCGGTTCGGGCAGGTGCTCGACGCGCCGGCCGAAGTCATATCCGAGATACCCGATCATTCCGCCGACGAATGGCACATCGACAGTATCGGGTACTCGAGCTTCGCCCAGGCTCTGCAGGGCACTTCTGACGCGAGCGAAAAAGCGGTTGGCCGATTCTCCGGCCAAAGGTGCCAACTCTGCCAATGGCCAGGCGCTCAGAAGGTCATAGCGTCCACGTGTGGCAATGGGTCGACCGGCGTCCAGGAGGACGGCGCCGGGTGCGTGGTGGATCAGGTTAAAGCGTTCGCCCGGATCTTCCTGGTAGGGAAGAGGGTGTATGGAACAGTAGGACATGAGCAGAAGTGTGCGGTCTGTAAGGTGTTCAGGAAGGGCTGGATTGTTGATCCTAGAGCTGTCTTCAGTCGTTTACGTAGGAAAGGCAATCTGATAAGAATTGATGCATCCCACGCGGACCAAGCTCCGTACCAACAACGATAATGACATAGGGATACAGGCCGTGGATGTAGTGCTCGAACCCGCAGCCGGCAGCCTTCTGCGCTCCAGATTAACACCCCCTCGGGTGCCTGCTGATTATTTGATTCGTCCCGCGGTCCAGAATGCCCTGGACCGTCATCCTTATGCCTCGATACTGCAGTTCTGCGCGCCGGCCGGTTTCGGCAAGACCACCGCGCTGGCGGCGTTGGCTGGCAAGCGTGCGAGCGAAGGCCACCGGGTCGCCTGGCTCTCCCTGGAGAGTGACGACGACGACCCTGGCCGTTTCTGCCTGAAGCTCATCCAGGCGCTGGCCACTGCCGTGCCGGGCATCGGCGAGGATGCGCTGGGCTACGTGCGCAACACCATGCGCGTGCCCGTGGTCGCGGTCATGGAAAGCCTGCTGATGGACCTCTCCCGCGACGAGCGCAAGGTCCTGCTGGTACTCGACGACCTGCATGAGATCACCCATTCCGACGTCTTCGCCGGCCTCAATCGCCTGGTGCAATACGCCCCCCCCGGCCTCACCCTGGCCATTGGCAGCCGCTCGCAGCCGCCGCTGAACCTCGCCACCTGGCGCGCCAAGGGCCTGCTGCTGGAAGTCGGCCAGGACGAGCTGCGCCTGTCCCGCGACGAAACCCGCGAATACCTGGCCCGCGATGGCCTGCAACTCGAAGATAGCTGCCTGCAGTCGCTGCACAACCAGACCGAAGGTTGGATGGCAGGGGTTCACCTGGTCAGCCTGTGGTTGCGCCATCAGTCTGGCGCGCCGGAGGACCTCAAGCTGCTCAGCAGCGACAAGGCGGCCGTGGGCGATTACCTGCTGCGTGCGGTGTTCGAGCGCCTGCCTGCCGATGTGCAGGGCGCGCTGCTCTCGCTGGGGATTGCCAATCGCCTGAACGGCGACCTGGCCAACACCCTGACCGGCCGCCAGGATGGCCAGGCGCTGCTGGAGCACCTGGACAGCATGCAGCTGTTCCTCCTGCCGCTGGATCGTGACCGCCAGTGGTACCGCTTCCACCAGTTGTTCGCCGACTTTCTCCGGGCCCGCCTGCGCGAGCGCGATCCGGAACGCTTCAAGCAACTGCACTTCAACGCCAGCCTGTGGTTCACCAACCACCACATGCCGACCCTGGCCATCGAGCACGCCTGCCTCGCCGAGGACCCGGAGATGCTCGCCGCGCTGGTGGACGGATGCGGCCTGGAGCTGATCAACCGTGGCCAGCTGTACCTGATTTCGCGCTGGCGCAAACATGTGCCCAACGAGATCGCCGAGCGCTACCCGATCCTTGTGCTCAGCGACGTCTGGACCCGTGCCACCGAGCTCAGCCTGCCCGAAGCCAACCGCATGATCGACGAGCTGCTGGCGCGTTGGGGGGACTCGCGCGGCAGTGGCCCGATGGGCAACCAGTACCTCTCGGCGCTGGCGGTAAAAGCCGTGCTGGCGCTGCAGAAGGATGACCTGGAGCAGTGCATCACCCTGGCACGTAAGGTGGAGAGCCAGCTGGGGCAGAACTCGGCGTTCCTCGAAGGCGCTATTCTGCTGATCGCCGCCTTCGCCCAGGTCGTGCGTGGCCAGGCGGAGCAGGCGCGTCGGCTGATGGGGTTGGCGCAACAGCGCAATCACTTCCTCGACGGCCGTTACCTGCACATGCAGCAGTGCACCATCGAAGTGGTGCTGGCGCTCGAGCAGGGCCAGGTCAAGCAGGCGCAGATGCTCATCGAGCGCGTGCGCGAGCAGGCCATGCCGCTGTTCGACAAGCGCTCCCAGGCTCTGGCGCTGCCGGCCATCGCCGAAGCGCTGACCGCCTACTACCGTACCGAGCTGGACGGCCTGGAAGAGCGCCTGCGCTGGGCGCTGGGCCGGGTCGATGTGGTCAATCCCATCGATCTCTATGCCCAGGGCATGCAGTGCCTGGCGCGCATCCAGCGCCTGCAGGGGCGCGGCAAGGAGGCGCTGGCCACGCTGGGCCTGATGCAGACCCTGGCCTCGCGCAACCAGTCCTGGCGCTTTTTTGCCATGGCAGTGGGCGAGGAGATCAACCTGATCCTCCAGGAAACCGCCACCGATCGCTGCAAGCGCGCCGAGCAGCGCCTCAAGGCCATCGACTGGGCCAAGCTCGCCAGCCACTACAAGCAGATGCCGTTCAACCCGGTGCTCTGGGTACAGGGCATCAGCCGGGTTCGCCTGCTTCAGGCGCGCGGGCACTTCAGCGAGGCGCTGCACGAAATCACCCAGCTGCGCGGCATGCTGCAGCCGGGCTGGCACGGCCTGCAACGGCTGCGCCTGGACCTGCTGGCAGCCTTGAGCTACCAGCGCCTGGGCTATCAGGAGCGCTCCCACAGCCTGCTCGGCCAATGCCTGGTCGGCGCCGAGCGGGAAGGGGTGCGGAGCATTTTCATCGAGGAAGGCGAGGGGATTCGCCAGTTGCTGCAGCAGCTGGAATCCACCGAGCGACAACCGGCGCTGCAGGTCTTCATTCGCGGAATGTTGACCGTCTGGCCGGGGCAGGAAGCACGCAGGTCACCCGAGGTGCTCGAGGAAGGTCTGACCGACCGCGAGCGCGAGGTGGTATGCCTGGCGGCCCAGGGACTCTCCAACGAGGAGATCGGCCAGCAGCTGTCGCTGGCCCTGGGCACCGTCAAATGGCACCTGCACAACATCTACGAGAAGCTCAAGGTGCGCAATCGGACCCAAGCGATACGCCGTGCCCGCGAGCTGAGTCTGCTCTGACATGACGACCCTGACCACACTGCCGCAGCAGCCCATGCCGCTGCTGCGCACCAAGCTGTTCCCGCCGCGCACCGACAGCGATTCACTGCTGCCGCGTCGCGCGCTGATCGATCGCCTGTATGCCAATCGCCAGCAGCGCGTGCTGATCCTCAGTGCACCGGCCGGCTTCGGCAAGAGCACCATTCTCAGCCTGTTCCGCCAGCGCCTGATGCAGAGCGGGGCACGGGTCGCCTGGATGTCCTGTGACGAGGGTGACAGCGAGCCGCAGCGACTGGTGCAGTACCTGGTGGCGAGCATTCGCAGCGTCGAGGCGGACTTCGGCACCAACACCTCGAACCTGCTGCAGTCGGACATGACCCTGCCGCTGGAAGGCATCATCGACGCCTTCCTCTCGGATCTCAGCCGCCTCGACGGGCCGCTGTACCTGTTCCTCGACGACTTCCACCAGATTCGCCACCCGGCCCTGGCCCACGGCGCGCGCTACCTGATCGAGCACCTGCCGGACAACATCCGCCTGGTCACCAGCACCCGTTATCGTCCGCGCTTCCTGGTGGACGAGCCGGGCCTGGCGCCCTGGGCCTTCTGCCTGAGCGGTGACGACCTGCGCCTGACCCGCGAGGAAACCGACACCTTCCTCACCGAACTCAAGGGCCTGGCGCTGAGCGACAGCGAGCTCAAGCTGCTGCACAAGCGCACCGAAGGCTGGATCACCGCGCTGCACCTCGCGGCGCTGGCGCTGGCGCGCAATCCGGATCGAGTTGCGCTGCTCAAGGGGCTTTCCGGCACCGAGCGCGACCTTGCCGATTACCTTGCCGAGGACGTGCTGCGCAGCCTGCCCGAACCGCTGCAGCAGTTCCTCGACCAGACCTCGGTGCTCGACGAGTTCTGCGCCGAACTGTGCAATGCCCTCACCGGGCGCCGCGATGGCCTGGACATGCTGATGCGGCTGCAGAACGAGCAGTTGTTCATCATTCCGCTGGACGACCAGCGTGAGTGGTTCCGTTATCACCATCTGTTCGCCGAATTCCTCCAGGGCCGCCTGGCGCGCAACTCCGACCCGACGCCGCTGCTGCACGCCGCGGCGCGCTGGTGCGAGAGTCGCGACATGGCCGACCGCGCGATCAAGTACGCCCTGCGCGCCCGTGACTATGCGTTTGCCGCCGACCTGCTGGAGCGCCAGGGCGCCAAGCTGATCGCCGGCAATCGCGTCTACGGCATCCTCGGCATGCTCGGCAGCATTCCCGCCGAGGTGATTCGTGAGCACCCGGTGTTCCAGATCTTCTACGCCTGGCAGCTGGCCTTCGAGCAGAAGTTCGCCGAGGCCGAGGCGTTGATCGAGGAGCTCAGCGTCCGGCTGCTGCAGGGTCAGGGCAAGGTGCGCCACTTCGGCATGGCCGAGTTGCTCGCCGTGGCCCAGGTGCTGAAGGCGCTTGTGCTGCTCTACCAGGACAAACTCGAAGCCTGCCTGAAGGTGGCGCGCCAGTGGCTGGCGCTGGTGCCGGGCAATCAGCCGGTGTTTCGCGCCAGCCTGTCGTGCATTCAGGCGGCGGCCTATGCCCTGCTGGGTGACTATGCCGAGGCGGCCAACGCCATCGGTGTTGCCCGCGACTGTCTGCGCATGGCCGATAGCGAATACCTGCAGGTGGTGGTCAGCATGATCGAAGCGCTGATCTGCAAGGAGCGCGGCGAACTGGAGCGCGGCCGGACCATTGCGGAAAGCGCGCGCAGCCGCGTGGAACGGGTCTTCGGCCGGCGCAGCCGGGTCGGCGGACCGCTGTCCCTGGCCTATGCCGATCTGCTGTACGAGCAGGATCGCCACGCCGCGATCCTCGCCGAATTGCCGCTTGCCACCACCTGGCGCGATGTCGCCACGCCGGTGGAGCTGATCAGCCGTGGTCAGCTGGTGATGGCCCGGGCGCGTTTCTTCGCCGGTGAAGCCGAACAGGGGCTGGCCCAGCTCGACGAATGGCTGGTTGGCCTGCAGTCGCCGGGCTACGAGCGGGTGCATGCGTTGGCCATGAGCTGCAAGGTGCAACTGCTGCTGTGGATGCGCCGGCCGAACGAGGCCGAGCGGGTGTGCCTGCAGTTGGCGCGGCATCTCTCCGGGCTCAACGCCGAGCGCTATGCCGACGCCCACTCCGCACTGGTGATGGCGGAGGCGCGCCTGGCACTGTCCGAGCGCCACGCCGAGCGTGCCCAGCAGCGTCTGGAATCGTGCCTGGCGGGCTTTACCTCGCCTTACCAGCGCGACCGGCGGCTGCGTCTTTCGCTGTTACTTTCTGTGGCGTATTGGCAGAAAGGTAACAGCGAAAAAGCCTTCGCTTTGTTCGCTCCCACCCTGGAAGAAGCCTGGAACTTGGGCTACCGGCGCCTGTTCCAGGACGATGCGCTGTGGCTGCTGCCGCTCTGGGAGGCCTGGAAGGTGGCGGAACCCAAGCGTGCCTCGGCCTGGCAGGGGGTAGCGGAAATGCTCCGAGAGCAGTGCCGCAGACTGTCTGTCGATCCAGAAAGTTTCGATGAAAATCAAGATGTTAGCCATCGCGAGCGGGAGATCCTGCGACTCGTCGCGGCGGGCTTGTCGAACCGGGATATCGCCCAGGCGGTGCACCTTTCGGAGGCCACCATCAAGTGGCATCTGCACAACCTGTTCGCCAAGCTCGGCGTGCGCAGTCGGACCCAGGCGGTTCTCAAGGGGAAGAGTCTGGGATTGCTGAGCGAAGCTTGAGTCAGACGGTTGGTTTTGCGCCATCCCTTGGATGGGCTGGCAGGTTCACGGCGGGTCAGTAGCTTGGAGATCAGGACGCGAAGCTTCGTGCTTCACGAATCCATGCCCGCGGCGCCTAAGGAAGAAGTCGTGGGTCTGGAAGATCGGCAACAGCCGGTCAACCTGCAGCGGGGTAGGACGCCCCTTGCAGTGCCTGGGGCAACCCCACCTGAACACTGGAGAGTTATAACAATGAAAATCAAGCAACTGGTTCTTGCAAGCGCAGTTCTGGCCGCTCCGTTCCTGGCACATGCCGACATGAAATCCATGGATGACGCTGCACTGTCCGGTATCACCGGCCAGGATGGCATCAGCATTTCCGGTACCTTCAACGCCTCCATCGGCGCCGTCACCTACAAGGACGCCGATGCCGGCGGCGGTTCCCTGGTCCTGCAGGGTATCCACCTGCCGAGCGTGACCATCGCCGACAACGCCCCGATGACTGTCGACGTGGTGACCACCAACATCACCCCGTCCGGTGGCGGCACCGCTGTTGCAACCCAGCAGCTCGCCATCGGTCTGCCCACCGTGACCGGCGACGTTACCATCGACGCCGTCAAGGTTGGCACCACTGGAGCCAGCATTGGCTCGCTGACCGTTTCCAACCTGAACCTGGCCGGTTCGACCGTGAAGGTCTGGGGTCACTGATCCCGAGGTTGTACGCGCGGTAACCCTTGCCGGCGCCTGCCGGCAAGGTTCTTCCAGGATTGACGAGAAGGGGGCTGGATGTTCGAGATTCTGCTGGGAAGCCTGCTGGGTCTGTTCGGTTTTACCCAGGCGGTGGATACCAAGCCGCAGCAGCAGGGCACAGTGAATATCTCGCAGCCGCTCACGCCCAACGGACCGTTCCGCGAGTCGGTGCAACTCGAACCGATGAGCCAGGTGCAGTTCCGCAACGTTATCCGCCAGGCCTATGACTACAGCTGCGGCTCGGCGGCGCTGACCACGCTGCTGGACTACTACCTGGGTCGCAACCTGGAAGAGCGTCAGGTCATGGAAGGCCTGATCAAGTACGGCGAGGCCGACAAGATCGTCCAGCGCCGTGGGTTCTCGCTTCTGGACATGAAGCGTTATGCCGCCGCACTCGGCTACAAGAGTGGCGGCTTCCGTGCCGAGTTCTCCGACCTGGACTCGCTCGAACACCCGGCGTTGGTGCCGATCCACTATGCCGGCTTCAAGCATTTCGTCGTGGTCCGCGACGTCTACAACGACCACGTTTTCGTTGCCGATCCTGCCTTGGGCAACATCAGTTTCACCCGCGCCCGCTTCGAGGAAATCTGGGACCAGAACGTACTCTTCGTCATCTACCCCAGCGGCCAGGAGCCGAAAAACGCCCTGGAGCTGCGCGAGGCCGACCTGCGCCTGGTGGACGACCGGACCGTCAGCCTGCTGGCATTCCGCGAGTTCCCGGAGATGAGCAAGCTCACCCAGAACCAGATTGGCGAAGCCGCCACGAAGGGGGATGTCCAGTACATCCGGCGCAAGTGATCGCCCGATCGGCCCATACGAATAAGAACAAGACCAGGGGATAGCAACATGGATTTCAAGGGGTTTGCGTGCGTTGCCGCTCTGGCCTTGCTGGCGAGTACCAGCGCCATCGCCGAAGAAGCGACAACCGAGGACGCGCGTGACGCGCTGGCCAAGAAGGACACCGACGCCGACAGCGCCAAGGCGCTGGAACAGGTGTTCCAGGCCGCCGAGAAGAGCTACACCCTGCTCAAGAAGGGTGAGCGCCAGCTGACCTACGGCTTCGACTACACCCTGATGCGCGACACGCGCCTGCAGGCCGTGCGCAGTGGCGAGAACGTCTACAGCGTGCTGGCCCAGAGCGAGGCGCAGCACACCTTCACCAACTCCTTCACCTTCGACTACGGCATCTGGGACAACCTGACCTTCAGCATGCGCCTGCCGTTCGTGGCCAAGTACGACACCGAGCGCGACATCCATGCCTACAGCCTGGGTGACATTTCCGCGACGATGCGTTGGCAGCCCTGGGCCGCGCGCCGTGGCCGGCCGGTCACCACGCTCTACGCAACCCTCGGCCTGCCCACCGGTGATAGCCCCTACAAGGGCAACGTGCAGGACGACGTTTCCACCGGCGCTGGTTACTACAGCCTCGGTGCCGGGGCCAACATGTCCTACGTGATCGACCCGGTCGTGCTCTACGGCTCGCTGGGTTACACCTACAACATGAAGGTCGACGACATCCACCAGAACCAGTTCGGCGAAGAGCTGGAGAAGGTGGTGCCGGGCGATACGCTTAACTTCGCCATGGGCATGGCGTACGCGCTGTCCTACGACGTTTCCTTGGCCACCTCTTACCAGATGGCCTACTCGTTCAAGAACAAGTACTACTTCAACGACCGCACGGTCGAGGCGCCCGAGCAGACCAGCGCGATCATGAACTTCTCGCTCGGCCTGCGAACATCGCCGGACTACATCGTCAACGTGAACGCCGGTTTCGGTCTGACCGAAGACTCGCCGGATGTACTGCTGGGGGTTTCCCTTCCCCTGGATATCCAAGGCCTCAAAGCCCAGTAACCGACGAGCGACTACCACATGACTATGCGCATTTCGCCCCTCGCGGTGGCGATGGCAGGGGTAGGGTTTGGCTGGGCGACGCTCGCCAACGCCCAGTTGGCCAACGACCTGACCATCGGCAACCCCAAGGCCATGGCCATGGCCAACGCGGTCACGGCCGACTCCACCGGCATCGATGCGGTGCACTACAACCCCGCCGCCCTGACCAAGCTCAAGGGCCGCCAGACCCAGATCAAGCTGATCACCGGGGTCATGGATATCCGCGCCGGTTTCAAGGCGCCGCCGGACTATGGCTCCGCCGCATTCGGCCTGGACGACGATCCGGTCGCCGGGCAGAACAGCCGTACCCTGACCCCGACCATGTACCTGCCGGGCCTCGGCGGCATGACCGACATGCCCCTGCTGGTGGCGCCGCTCGCGGGGCTTTCAATCAACCCGCCGGGCTCCAAGTTCACCTTCGCCACCAACGTCTACGCGCCCCAGGCGCTGGGCTATTCGCGCGACTCCGACAGCGACCCGGCGCGCTACGAAGGCCGTCGCGTCTCGCTGCAACGCATCACCTACTTCTCGCCCTCGGTGGGCTATGAGGTCAACGACACGCTGTCGGCGGGCCTGTCGATCGGCTTCTCGCACCAGGCCATGGCCCTGGATACCGACTTCCGCAACCCCGGCCTGCTCACCGGCCTGCTGCAGACCCTGCACGACACCACCTGCGTGCCGGGCGCGCAGGAGATCGTCGAGCTGGTATTCAACGTCTGCGGTGGCCGCATTGGCCCCTACGATTCGCTGGCCAACCTCAAGCTGGACATGCAGCAGACCCTGTCACCCAGCTTCAACCTGGGGGTGCTCTGGGAGCCCTACGACTGGTTCGCCTGGGGCGCGACCTACCAGAGCGAGTCACGCATGCACCTCAAGGGCAAATACCGCGTTGACTACACCAAGGACTGGCAGGGCTTCTGGTCCGGCATGCAGAGCTCGGTGTTCGGCGCCTTCCTCAGCCCGCTGTTCCCCTATGGCAATGCCGAGGAAGAGCACGGCGTGGCGACGCTGAACATGGTCAACCCGGACAGCTTCTCCACCGGCATCAAGGTGCGTCCGTTCGACAAGTGGCAGTTCAACTTCGACCTGAAGTGGACCGACTACAGCGACTGGAACAAGCTGGAAATCGAGTTCGACAAGGAGCTTGACCTGCTGCGTATCGCCAAGAACTTCGCACCCAACGGTGCCACCGACCACAGCATCATCCTCGACCGCGGCTACCAGGACACCTGGAGCTACGCCATGGGGATGCAGTACGACGTTAATGACCGCCTGCAACTGCGCGCCGGCTATGAATATCGCCCCTCGGCGATTCCCAAGGACAAGGCCGACGCGCTGGTGCCCATCGGCGATGCCAACCTCTACGGCCTGGGCCTGGGCTACCAGTGGGACAAGGACACGGTGATCGACCTGGGCTTCAACTACTTCGTCTCCAAGCAGAGCATCAAGGCGGGCACCAGCTGCAACCTGAACTGCACCGGCATCGACAACCTGGTCTACAACCCTTATGCCGGGCTCGATGTCAGCACCACGGTGAAGGCCTACGTCTTTGCCATGACTTACCGCACCACCTTCTGAGGGCATGAACATGGGCAGGCTGACCCTCCTGATCTCCTGCATCGCCGCCGCTGGCCTCAGCGCGTCGGTGCAGGCCGCCAGTGGCCGCTACCTGTCGTGGATCGACGACAGCGGCCAGGTGCACAACACCTTCGTCGATGACAGCTATGCCAAACAGCAACGCCAGGCGGACAGGCGCATCGACCAGAGCGACCGAGCGCGGTTGATCGACGTCAGCGCTACCCAGTGGCCGGGAAGCCGGCCAGCGGGGGAGAGCAAAAGGCGCTATTTCACCTGGGTCGATGCCCAGGGCAACCTGCAGAACAGCTTCTACGCCGCCGGCCAGGTCGCGCCCGGCCGTGCCGACTATGTGCTGCCCAACGGCGACCATTCCTCCGAGTACATCGATGCCGAGTCCTATGAGGACCGCGGCTTCGTCCGCAGCGAGAACGGCAGCCCGTACTTCACCTGGGTCGACGACAAGGGCCAGGTGCGCAACTCGCCGATCACTGCGGAGCAACGCGGCGAAACCTTCCGTCGTGGCGAGCAGGGCGGCAGCCAGATCGCTTTCACCGAAGGCCGCCAGATCGACCTGAAAACACGCCCGAGCAACTTGCCGGGGCTCGATGGCGCAGGCGAGCAGACCGACGCCATGAAGGCACTGCTCAAGGGCAGCGGCAAGACCCTGGACGATCTCTACGTCGACCTGCAGCGGCGCTGCTGCGACCAGATGGGCGAAGGGGATTTCACCGAGCTGTCGGCCGAGGAACCGCGCTACGAGGAGCTGAACAAGTTCTCGCCGAGCTTCGACTTTCCCATGGGCAAGAGCTACTACGTGGCGATGAAGCTGCCCAGCTCCCAGCGCGTCTACGGTCTGCGCGTGCGCAGCTTCGCCAATCACCAGGTGGTCTACCCGTCGCTGCTGTTCCTCGACGAGCAGAAACGCCCGACTCGACTGGTGAGCGATGCGGTGTACAAGCTCAATCCGGAAACCTGGTACCGCTACGCGTTCATCGAGGGAACCATCCCGGTGCGTGCGAACCAGGGCGAGCGCTACGTGCTGTTGCTGACTACCGACGAGGACCGCAGCCTGCAGACTCTGGATAACAAACCGTACAAGCGCCCGCTGGAGAACCTGGCGGTGAACGAGGCGGGGATGAAGGTGCGTGAGCACGGCGACCAGGGTGGATTCGAGCTGGCGGTGGTGCGCTGAGCCCATTGAGCAGAGCAGCTCTTCGTAGGAGCGAGCTTGCTCGCGAACCGCTCAACTGCGGAGCCGCCGGGGAGTCCGTTCGCGAGCAAGCTCGCTCCTACAGTTCTACGCTAACGCTCATTGCCGAAGCGCTCCATAGTCGAGATCGCGGGCACCAGCGGGCAATGAAAAAGCCCGGCAATTGCCGGGCTTTTTCATGGGCAGCGCGACTCAGACTTCCTTCGGATGAACATGGCCGAACAGCTGCTGGGAGAAGCGCACGCGCTCCTCCACGGTCTCCTTCACGCCCTTGGCTTCCAGCTCGGCGATATGCGCCTCGACGGCATGGGTGCGCAGGGTCAGGCCGCAGTCGTTGGCGATCTGGATGTTCAGGCCGGGGCGGGCGTTGAGCTCGAGGATCAGCGGGCCCTTGTCCTGGTCCAGCACCATGTCCACGCCGATGTAGCCCAGGCCGCACAGCTCGTAGCAGCCGGCGGCGAGCTTCATGAAGCCGTCCCAGTTCGGCAACTGCACGCCGTCCACCGCATTGGTGGTGTCCGGGTGCTTGCTGATCTTGTTGTTCAGCCAGGTGCCGCGCAGGGTCAGGCCGGTGGCCAGGTCTACACCCACGCCGATGGCGCCCTGGTGCAGGTTGGCCTTGCCGTTGGACTGGCGGGTCGGCAGGCGCAGCATCGCCATCACCGGGTAGCCCATCAGGACGATGATGCGGATGTCCGGCACGCCTTCGTAGCTGATGCTCTTGAAGATCTGGTCCGGGGTCACCCGGTACTCGATCAGCGCGCGGTCGCGGTGGCCGCCCAGGGAGTACAAGCCGGTGAGGATGCTGGAGAGCTGATGCTCGATTTCCTCATGGCTGATGATTCGCCCGGAGACCGTCTTGTAGCGTTCCTCGAAGCGGTCGGCGATCACCAGGATGCCGTCGCCGCCGGCGCCCTGCGCCGGCTTGATCACGAAGTCGCTGCGCTCGCCGATGATTTCCGGCAGGCGTTCGATCTCCTTCTCGGTGGAGATGATCCCGTACATTTCCGGTACGTGGATGCCCGCTTCGATGGCGCGCTGCTTGGTGATGATCTTGTCATCGACGATCGGGTACAAGTGCCGCTGGTTGTACTTGAGCACGTAGTCCGCGTTGCGTCGGTTGATGCCCATGATGCCTTTGGCTTCCAGGGCTTTCCATCGCTTGATCAGGCCGAACATGGCTTAGTCCTTGAGGAAGGCTTTGAAGCGGAACAGTTCGGTCAGGCGGTAACCGCGGTAGCGGCCCATCGCCAGCATGAACGACACCAGAATCAGCAGCACGGCCGGGAAGGTGAACACGAAGTACACCAGTTCCGGTACGCGCATCAGGATGTGCGCCAGGGCGGCAGCGAACAGGGTGCCGATGGCAGCCTTCATGGCGTGGGCGGCGCCGCGCTCTTCCCAGGTGATCGACAGGCGTTCGATGCTCATGGTCAGGATCACCATCGGGAACAGGGCGACCGACAGGCCGCTCTCGAAGCCGAGCTTGTGGCTGAGCAGGCTGATGGCGGCGATCATCACCACCACGAAGGTCAGCACCACCGATAGGCGCGGCAGCATCTGCAACTTCAGGTGTTCCAGGTAGGAGCGCAGCGACAGGCCCAGCGCGGTGATCACCGTGAACAGGCCAATACCCCACTGCAGGCCGGTCTCGCGGAAGGCCAGGGCGATCAGCACCGGGGTGAAGGTGCCCAGGGTCTGCAGGCCGATCAGGTTGCGCAGGATCAGGATCACCAGCACGCCGAACGGGATCATGATCATGATCTGGAAGGTCTGCTGGGTGGACAGCGGCAGGCCGTACAGCGAGTACTCGAGGAAGGCTGCATCGGTGTTCTCGTCCGACAGCTTGGCCAGGCGGATGGCGTTCATCTCGCTGCTGTTCAGGCTGAAGTTGACCGTCGCTTTCTTGCCGCCTTCGATGGACAGCAGGCTCTCGTCACCCAGCCACCAGATCAGGCGGTCGTTGGGCAGGCCACGTTCGCCGGTTTCCGGGTTGAAGTACAGCCACTCCTTGCCGTTGTAGCTGCGCAGCCAGAGCTCGGGCTGTTGCGGCTGGTTGGCGACCAGGCGGATGGTGTGCACGCGCTCCAGCGGCACGTGGGCCACGGCGAGCAGGGTCTCGACCACGTGGGAGCGCTTGTCCAGGCTGGTATCGCCGGCCAGCAGCAGCTTCACGTTGTCGTCATTGAGGTTGTTGGCGCGCTTGATGGCTTCGCTGACGAAGGTCTCGACGTCCGCCGAGTGCTGGCGGATGGGCGCGATCAGCGCTTCGGCGGCGATCTTGTCCGGGCCTTCCAGCGGCAGGCTGTCGCGGAAGATCGGGCCTTTCTCCTTGGCTTTCTCGCCGCTGGCGCCGGCATAGCGCTTGGTCAGCACCAGGCGGTAGTAGAGAGTCTGCTGGCCGCTGGCGCGACGCGAGGACCAGGTTACCTTGCGGTTGCCGTCCGAGCGGTTGATGCCCACACCGTAGTTGTTGGAGACAAAGCTCTCGTTGAGGCTGACGTAATCCTGGGTCAGCGGCGGCACGAACATCTGCACCTTCACCGGGGTCTTCGGCGTGGCGACGAACTCGACTTTGGCGTCGATGTTCCACAGGTCGTCGGTCTCGGCCTCGGTCATGGGAATGCCGAGGACGAAGATCTGGTAGGCAGTGATCGCGACGCCCAGCGTCAGCAGGATGGCGATCAGGACCTTCAGATGCAGGGTAAGAGAGCGCATGGGATTACTCGGCAGGTTTCGCTACGGGTTGGCAGCCGGGCTTGCCGGCAGCGTATTTCAGGCTCGGGTCGACCAGGGCGCCGAAGCGCTTGAGCGCGTCGGAGCCGATCAGAAGCGGGTATTGGAAGGCGCTGCGGTCGGTAAGGTTCACTTCGATGGTGCGCAGGGCCTTGCCCATGCACAGCTCCAGTTCGATCACCGGGCGCGCGGTATAGGCCTTGCCTTCGTCGGGGTCGTAATCGCCGTGGCGGCGCTTGATCTTGCTGATGCGCGCCAGGGGTTTCTCGATGGGCTGGCTGTCGGCGGTGTCGGTGGCCAGGTAGAAGCGCACCCAGGTCTCGCCGTCGCGCTTGAAGCGCTTGATATCGCGGGCGCTGAGGGAGGCGGTCTTGGCGCCGGTATCGAGCTTGGCGGCCAGCTCGATGTCCAGGTCGTTGATCCGCGCGTATTCGTTCAGGCCATAGACGGTCTTGCCGGCAGCGGCGCTGATGCCGGGAAGCAGGAATATGCTCAGGAAGAGGAGCAGGGCAGTGGGCTTGAGTCTCATGGGCCTTGATGAGTGAGTGGCCGCAAAGCCTTGAAAAGAAACGCCCCGGTCGTCACCCCTTATGGCTGTAGCCGGCATGCCGGCCGGCGGGGCCTGGTGACGCCAGGCAATAGCGCGGCGAATTCTATCATGTGGTTTTTCGCTGGCGACAGTCGGTTGGCGCCTTGGCAGGGTATTTGTTTCAGGCTCATGACAGGCCGGCGCGTGCCTGCCGGGCAGCGAGGCGAGAGGCAGACTTTCCCCGCCCCGTCCGACCGCCGGAAGGCCGGACGGGTTCAGGGCGTCAGGGTTTTTCTTCCTCCGCCGTGACTTCGGTCCAGCTGCTGTCCGGGTCGAATCGGCTCATCTTCATGGCGATCTTGCCGCTCTCCGGGCCGAGGTTCTTCGAGAATATCTCGCCGTCATGGCTGATCATGAAGCTCATGACACCGCTGTCGCCGTACTTCACCGGCCAGGCGATCAGGGCAAAGCCGCGGGTCATCCTGCCGCCGATCTTATAGTCGTAGGCGCCTCCCGGTGCCGATGGCCCTTGGGCCGTGAGGATGTGGTAGTGGTAGCCGTGCCAGCCGTCACCGGGCAGTTCGTCGCCGAACAGCGGTCCGAGCGGGCTTTCCTCGCCGCCCTCTTCCTCGGGCCAGTACAGGCCATCGTGTTGCCCGTCGCTGCTGACGAATTTCTGTGCGTATTCCAGGATGCCGTCGCCGTTGCGGTCGACCTCGGCGAAGTCCATCTGCGCATCGTGGTAGGCCTGCACGGCTTCCAGGGTCGATTCCTCGTTGCGGCCGATGCGGCGGATGCGGATTTCCTCGCCGCCGGCCTTGGCGTTGAATGCCCAGCCTTTTTTCTCCTGCTCGATGGGCAGGGGCAGCGTCCAGGGATCGTTACCCACCACCAGATGCGCGCGCGTGGCGTTGTCCTTGTGGATTTCGTGCTTGTCCCGATAGTGCGCGAGGAAGGCGTCCACCTCGTCGCGGTCGATGCCTTCGGTGGGGATGTAGTTGTGCCAGTCGTTGCCGAGCAAGGCGGCGAGGCGCTCCGGATCGGCTTTCTCGGTGCCGAGCGCAGCGATGAAGGCGTCGGCGGCGGCTTCCGGGGTGGGGAAGGACTCCTGTGCCAGCAGGACGCCGGGCAACGTACCCAGGAGGGCGAGCGCCAGCAGGCGCGATGCGATATGCATGACTCGTCTCCTATCGGCGTCCGCCGCCACGAGGCGCGCGGGCAGGGCGTTGCACGGTGTGGCCGGCGCGTGCCGCCTGCGGGCGGCTGGCAGCGGCGCGGCTGACTTGGCCGCGGTTAGCGAGCTCGCGGGTCTGCCGTGGATTGTTGGCGCCGGCGAAGGCGTTGTTGCGTGGAGCCTGGGTCCGGGCGTGCTGCTGACGGGCCTGTTCACGAATTTTCTGGTTGTTCTGCGCCCTCGGTCGCTGCTGGGATTGTGCGTTGCGGTTCTGCGCCACGTTCTGCGCGCGCTGACGGGCCTCGGGGTTGTTCTTCAGTTCGCGGGTGGCGTTCTGCGCGCGTTCGCGGGCCTGGTTGACGTCGCGCGGTTCGCGGTTGGCCTGCTGGGCACGCTGGAGGGCCTGCGGGTTGTCGCGCAGGTCGCGGGTCGCAGCCTGGGCACGCTCACGTGCCTGCTGATTGTTCGCAGGCGGTGCGACTCCGCGCTGGGCCAGGCTTTCCCGAGCGCGCGAGCGCTCCTGCGCCTTGGCCGAGTCGAAGCCGCGCATGGCCTCGCGCTGCTCGCCACCGGCAAGCCGGCGGTTGTACTGCTCGCGGCTGCGGGTATCGCGATAGGGCACGCCGTTGCGGTAGGTCGGGTCATGGCGCCAGGCGGTGCGATTGCCGTTGACGGTGCGGTTGCTGTTGAAGTCGCGGTTGACGTTGACGTTCCGGTTGCTGTTGAAGTTGTTGTAGTGCTCCACGTCCACGTCGATCTCATGGTCGTCCCAGTCGCAGTCGCCCCAGAGCGAGCCGACGATGGCGACGCCCGCGCCAAATGCCAGGCCGGTCGCCAGTGCCGTGGCCACCGGGTATTCGGGCGGAGGCGGGTAGTAGACCGGTGGGCTCGACGGATAGGCCCAGGTGCCATAGACCTGTGTCGGGTTGTAGCTGGGGACGTAGACCACCTGCGGATCGGCCGGCTCGATGATGATCGTCTGCGCCGGCGCCGATTGCTGCACAACCGCGGTACCGCCGCTGGGCGCGGGCTGGGCGGGGGCCGGCGGCGCCGGTTTCACGGTGACGGTCTGCTGCTCGTTCGACTGCAGGTTGCCGGCGGCCTGGGCCTGGCGACGCAGGCGCTGGATGGCGTCCATCACCGCATCAGGCTGGGCCAGGAAGGCATCGCCGACCCGTTGCACCCAGACCGGGTCCTGCCCCAGCGTTGCCAGCACCAGTGGGAAGGCAACCAGCGATTGGACGCTGGGGTCCCATGGCTGATCTGCCACCTGCTTCACGGCGTCGTCGCCACTGACTTTGGGGTGCGCCTTCGACCATGCTGCCGCGTCGGCCACATTGCCGGGGTAGGTAGTCGCCATCAGCACCTGCGCCAGCAGAGAGTCGGGATACAGCGCCAGGGGCGCAAGCATCTGGTCCAGTTGCTCAGGGGTGAATACGGCCTGGGACTGTTGCTCTGCAGGGGCTGGGGCAGGTGCAGGTGCGGTGGCTGGTTGCGCGGGCGCAGCAGCCTGGGCCGGGGGCGGCGCTGGCACGGCGGCGGGCTGAGTGTTGGCTGGGGGGCTCGGGTTGGCCGCCTTGGCTTTGGGTGGTTCATCCGAATCGCAACCCGACAGTGCCAGCAAGACGACCAGAACCAGGTACTGACATTCTCGCATGGCGCTCTCCTGTGCCGTTGCAGTGGAATGCCCGCCCCCATGACATAGGTCACGGGTAATTCGTGGGTCTGGAGAATGATAGGCGCAGCGGCGAGAAGCTGCCGAAAGATCAACGGCCGGTATGACCGGCCGTCGAGCTCAGAGGCGATGAGTCTCTGGGGGATTACTTCAGGCGGCGCTCGACGCCTTTTTCCACCAGGATCTTCGCGGAGATTTCCTCCACCGAGAAGTGCGTGGAATTGATGTAGGCGATGTTCTCGCGGCGGAACAGGTTCTCCACCTCGCGAACTTCGAACTCGCATTGGGCGAAGCTGGCGTAGCGGCTGTTGGGCTTGCGTTCGTGGCGGATGGCGGTGAGCCGGTCCGGGTCGATGGTCAGGCCGAACAGCTTGTGCTTGTAGGGCTTGAGTGCATTGGGCAACTGCAGGCGCTCCATGTCCTCTTCGGTCAGCGGGTAGTTGGCCGCACGGATGCCGTATTGCAGGGCCATATAGAGGCAGGTGGGCGTCTTGCCGCAGCGCGAGACACCGACCAGGATCAGGTCGGCCTTGTCGTAGTAGTGGGTGCGGGCGCCGTCGTCGTTGTCGAGGGCGAAGTTCACCGCATCGATCCGCTCCATGTAGTGCGGGTTATGGCCGATGCTGTGGGATTTTCCGACGGAATACGACGAGTCTGAGGATAATTCTTGCTCGAGCGGGGACAAAAAGGTCGAGAAGATGTCAATCATGAAACCGTTGGATTGCGCAAGGACCGAACGGATCTCACGATTGACGATGGTATCGAAGATGATCGGTCTTGCCCCGTCCGCCTCCGCAGCCCGGTTGATTTGCTGTACCATGACGCGCGCTTTTTCTTCGGTATCGATGTAAGGTCGCGTCAGTTTGGTGAAGTTGATGTTCTCGAACTGCGCCAGAAGGCTCTGGCCGAGGGTTTCGGCAGTGATGCCGGTGCCGTCGGAAATGAAGAATGCAGTTCGTTTCATGTGCGCTGCGGGCCTTATTAGGTAGGATCGAATCCTGGTTATGATAGGCCCCACGTTTGCAAGGCCCTTTGCCGGGGCATTCTCACCCATTTTTCCGGCTCCGGCCAGAAGGGTGGGGTCGCTCCGACTCGTATGACCTTTTCCAACACTTAGTGGAGAGATCACCTTGGTAGAGTACGTAGTTTCCCTCGATAAGCTCGGCGTCCACGATGTCGAACATGTGGGGGGCAAGAACGCATCCCTGGGCGAAATGATCAGCAACCTCGCCGGTGCCGGCGTTTCCGTACCGGGTGGCTTTGCCACTACCGCCCAGGCCTACCGTGACTTCCTCGACCAGAGCGGCCTGAACGATCGCATCCACGCGGCGCTCGACGCCCTGGACGTGGACGATGTCAACGCCCTGGCCAAGACCGGCGCGCAGATCCGCCAGTGGGTGATGGACGCCGAGTTCCCCGAGCGCCTCGATGCCGAGATCCGCAAGGCCTTTGCCGAAATGGCCGGCAGTAACGACAACATGGCCGTGGCCGTGCGTTCCTCCGCCACCGCCGAAGACCTGCCGGACGCGTCCTTCGCCGGCCAGCAGGAAACCTTCCTGAACATCCGCGGCGTGGACAACGTGATCCGCGCGGCCAAGGAAGTCTTCGCCTCCCTCTTCAACGACCGTGCCATCGCCTACCGCGTGCACCAGGGCTTCGACCACAAGCTGGTCGCCCTGTCCGCCGGCGTGCAGCGCATGGTCCGTTCGGAAACCGGCACTGCCGGGGTAATGTTCACCCTGGACACCGAATCCGGTTTCCGTGACGTGGTGTTCATCACTGGTGCCTATGGCCTCGGCGAGACCGTGGTGCAAGGCGCGGTGAACCCCGACGAGTTCTACGTCCACAAGCCGACCCTGGAAGCTGGCCGTCCGGCCATCCTGCGTCGCAACCTGGGCAGCAAGGCCATCAAGATGATCTACGGCGACGAAGCCAAGGCCGGTAAATCGGTCAAGGTGGTCGATGTGGAGAAGGCCGACCGCGCCCGCTTCGCCCTGTCCGACGCCGAAGTGACCGAACTGGCCAAGCAGGCCCTGATCATCGAGAAGCACTACGAGCGTCCGATGGACATCGAGTGGGCCAAGGACGGTGACGACGGCAAGCTGTACATCGTGCAGGCCCGTCCGGAAACCGTGAAGAGCCGTTCCAGCGCCAACGTGATGGAGCGCTACCTGCTCAAGGAAAAAGGCAAGGTCCTGGTCGAAGGCCGCGCCATCGGTCAGCGCATCGGCGCCGGTCCGGTGAAGGTGATCCACGACGTTTCGGAGATGGACAAGGTCCAGCCGGGCGACGTACTGGTCTCCGACATGACCGACCCGGACTGGGAACCCGTGATGAAGCGCGCCAGCGCCATCGTCACCAACCGTGGCGGCCGTACCTGCCACGCTGCGATCATTGCCCGTGAACTGGGTATCCCGGCTGTCGTCGGCTGCGGCAATGCCACCCAGGCGCTGAAGGATGGCCAGCGTGTGACCGTGTCCTGCGCGGAAGGCGATACCGGCCTGATCTACGAGGGCGAGCTGGGCTTCGACGTCCGTCAGAACTCGGTCGATGCCATGCCCGACCTGCCGTTCAAGATCATGATGAACGTCGGTAACCCTGACCGTGCCTTCGACTTCGCCCAACTGCCGAACGAAGGTGTGGGCCTGGCCCGTCTCGAATTCATCATCAACCGCATGATCGGCGTGCACCCCAAGGCGCTGCTGAACTTCGCCAGCCTGCCGGCGGACATCAAGGAAAGCGTCGAGAAGCGCATCGCCGGCTACGACGATCCGGTCGGCTTCTACGTCGAGAAGCTGGTCGAGGGCGTCAGCACCCTGGCCGCGGCCTTCTGGCCGAAGAAGGTCATCGTGCGCCTGTCGGACTTCAAGTCCAACGAGTACGCCAACCTGATCGGCGGCAAGCTCTACGAGCCGGAAGAAGAGAACCCGATGCTCGGCTTCCGTGGCGCCTCGCGCTACATCAGCGAATCCTTCCGCGACTGCTTCGAGCTCGAATGCCGCGCGATGAAGAAGGTCCGCAACGAGATGGGCCTGACCAACGTCGAGCTGATGGTGCCTTTCGTGCGTACCCTTGGCGAAGCCTCCCAGGTCGTCGATCTGCTGGCCACCAATGGTCTCAAGCGTGGCGAGAACGGCCTGCGCGTCATCATGATGTGCGAGCTGCCGTCCAACGCCCTGCTGGCCGACGAGTTCCTCGAGTTCTTCGACGGCTTCTCCATCGGCTCCAACGACCTGACCCAGCTGACCCTGGGCCTGGACCGTGACTCGGGCATCGTTGCGCACCTGTTCGACGAGCGTAACCCGGCCGTTAAGAAGCTGCTGTCCAACGCCATCCAGGCGTGCAACCGTGCCGGCAAGTACATCGGCATCTGCGGCCAGGGCCCGTCGGACCACCCGGACCTCGCCAAGTGGCTGATGGAACAGGGCATCGAGAGCGTGTCGCTGAACCCCGACTCGGTCCTCGATACCTGGTTCTTCCTCGCCGAAGGCCAGTCCTGACGTTTCCCTTACCATCCTGAGAAGGGCGGGTGAATTCACCCGCCCTTTTTTGTGCAAGCGATTCCATGCAAAGCAGCAGTCAACTATTTCCCGTCGCGCTCGTGAGCGCCGAATTGCGGGGCGACCTCACCGAGGACGTCTACCGCCTCAAGCCCAACAACAGCCCGGACTCCAGCGTCGAGCTGGCCGTTACTCGCCTGGGGCGCCCCAACGGGCGCCGGGGCGTGCCGGTGATCCTGCTGCACGGCAGCTTTTCCAACCGCCGCTTCTGGTACTCACCCAAGGGCATTGGCTTGGGCGCCCACCTGGCGCGAGCTGGCTTCGACGTGTGGATTGCGGAAATGCGTGGCCACGGCCTGTCGCCGCGCAACGGGGACTACGACCGTAACCGGGTCGCCGACTACGCGCGCTTCGACCTGCCGGCCATCGCCAACTTCGTGGTCGAGCAGAGTGGCCAGGTGCCGCATTGGCTTGGCCATTCCCTGGGCGGTGTGACCCTCGCCGCCGCCCTGGGTGGCGGTTACCTGGATGATCGGCAAGCGGCGAGTGCGGCGCTATGCGGCAGCCAGGTCAGCCGTACCTACTGGCCGTTGAAGTTGCCGCCTGTGGCATGGGGCGGGCGATTCCTGCTCAGGCGCATGGGCGGCCTGTCCGGGGCCCGACTCAAGCGCGGACCGGAGGACGAGCCGCTGGGCCTGGCGCTGGAGGCCCTGCACTGGTACAGCCTGTTCGGCCGTTTCGGCGAGAAGGGCAACGACTGGTGGGGTGGATTGCAGAAGGTTTCCGTGCCCGTCCTGGCGATCGGCTCCGACGGCGATATCCAGGATCCTGCCTGGGCCTGCCGCAAGCTCCTGGAGCAGTTTGGTTCCGAGGTGCGCGAATATCTGCACCTGGGGCGTCGTCAAGGCTTCTCCGAGGATTTCGGCCATGTCGAAATGCTGATCAGCAAGGGCGCCCAGCGCGAAGTCTGGCCACAGCTGCAGCATTGGCTGGAGCACGGTTGCCTGCCGGCGGAACAGGGCGCTCTGGCGCAGGCTTGAGCTTGGCGCGGCAGGGAGTAGACTGTGACGCCATTGCGGCTTTCGGTCACATCCAGGCCTGAAACCCTGCCGGATTTCATCAAGAGGAGCGTCTCCATGCATTACGTCACCCCCGATCTGTGCGATGCCTACCCGGAGCTGGTCCAGGTCGTCGAGCCGATGTTCAGCAACTTCGGCGGGCGGGACTCCTTCGGTGGCGAGATCGTCACCATCAAGTGCTTCGAGGACAACTCGCTGGTCAAGGAGCAGGTCGAGAAGGACGGCAAGGGCAAGGTGCTGGTGGTGGATGGCGGCGGCTCGCTGCGTCGCGCGCTGCTGGGCGACATGCTCGCCGAGAAAGCCGCCAAGAGCGGCTGGGAAGGCATCGTGGTGTACGGCTGCATCCGTGACGTCGACGTGATCGCGCAGACCGACCTGGGCGTGCAGGCACTGGCCAGCCACCCGATGAAGACCGACAAGCGCGGCATCGGCGACCTGAACGTCGCCGTGACCTTCGGCGGCATCACCTTCCGCCCGGGCGAGTTCGTCTACGCCGACAACAACGGCATCATCGTTTCGCCTAAAGCGTTGAAAATGCCGGAATAATTCGAACCTTCCCACAAGGTTTCGAGTCAATGCCGGGAGCGCAAGCTTCCGGCATTTTTCATGGAGCTGCGTTCACGCGATCTGGAGCGAAGGGGAAAGGGCATGCAGCAGTACGAAAGCGGCACGGAACGCGGGTTGATCGACGGCTTCGTGCTGGATGGCCATGGTGGCGGTCGGCGGATCACCCGCAGCGAGTTGCCGCTGCTGGACCTCAAGCCCGAGGAAAGCCTTTGGGTACACTGGGATCGTGGCGTGCCCGAAGCCCAGACCTGGTTACGCGAGTCCAGCGGGCTGAACGAGTTCGCCTGCGACCTGCTGCTGGAAGAAGCGACACGCCCGCGCCTGGTGGACCTGGGTGGCGAGCGCCTGCTGCTGTTCCTGCGCGGGGTGAACCTGAATCCCGGTGCGGTTCCGGAGGACATGGTCTCCTTGCGTGTCTACGCCGAGTCGCAACGGGTTATTTCCCTGCGCCTGCGTCCGCTCAAGGCCGTGGCTGACCTGCGCGCCGACCTGGATGCGGGGCGCGGCCCCAAGACCGCGTCGGAAGTCGTCCTCTACCTGGCCCATTACCTCACCGATCGCGTGGACACCCTGATCGGTGGTCTGGCCGACCAACTTGACGCCATGGAAGAAGCCATCGAGGAGGACGAGCGCAGCATCCCCGACCAGCATCAATTGCGCACCCTGCGTCGACGTGCCGCAGGCCTGCGGCGATATCTCGCGCCCCAGCGGGAGATCTACTCGCAGATGATCAAGTTGAAGCTGTCCTGGACGGTCGCCGACGACGCCGACTACTGGAACGAGCTGTACAACCGCCTGACCCGCAACCTGGAAGAACTGGAGCTTGTCCGAGAGCGCATCAGCCTGATCCAGGAAGCCGAACATCGTCGAATTACCGAGCGAATGAACCGCACCATGTACCTGCTTGGTATCATCACCGGCTTTTTCCTGCCCATGAGCTTCGTGACCGGGCTCCTGGGCATCAACGTTGGTGGCATTCCGGGTGCGGATGCGCCTTATGGGTTCGTCGCTGCCTGCCTGTTGATCGGTGGTCTGGCGACATTCCAATGGTGGATATTCCGCCGCCTGCGTTGGCTCTAGGTGTGACTTTCGAGGTAGTGAGGGCGTCAAGCACCTCACACAGGCGAGGTGCGTATGCACGACCCATTTGAAGAATCCTTGCGCGATCTGCTGCGAATGCCCCCGGAACAGCCGGGCGACGACTCGCGCCTGGACCGTGTGCTCAAGACTGCCAACCGTCAGGTGGGCGCGGGCGATCTGTTCAGCCTGATTGGGCACTGGTTCCAGGCCCTGTCCATCGGTGTGAGCCGTGGCGCCGCACACCTTGCACCCGTCTCGCGCCACGCGCAGAATTCCGCCCCTTCCGCTGACAAGGCCGACTGAACATGCAATTCGACATCTGGACGCAAAGCCTGCTCACCGCGATGAACACCCTGTGGAGCAAGCTGGCCGGGTTCATCCCGAACCTGCTGGCCGCACTGGTGATCGTGCTGCTCGGCTTCGTCGTCGCCAAACTGCTCGATGCGCTGCTCTCCAAGCTGCTCGCCAAGCTCGGCCTTGATCGCCTGATGGCGGGTACCGGCCTGACCAAGCTGCTGGCCCGTGCCGGCATCCAGGTGCCGGTCTCGACCCTGATCGGCAAGATCATCTACTGGTTCGTGCTGCTGGTGTTCCTCGTCTCTGCCGCGGAGTCTCTGGGCCTGCAGCGTGTCTCGGCGACCCTGGACATGCTCGCGCTGTACCTGCCCAAGGTGTTCGGCGCGGCGCTGGTGCTGATCGTCGGCATCCTGCTCGCCCAACTGGCCAACAGCCTGGTGCGTGGCGCCGCCGATGGCGTCGGCCTTGAATACTCCAACGGCCTGGGCCGTGTCGCGCAGTGGCTGGTCATCATCATCAGCATCTCGGTCGCCATCGGCCAGCTCGAGGTGAAGACCGACCTGCTGAACTACATCATCGCCATCGTGCTGATCACCATCGGTCTGGCCGCCGCGCTGGCGCTGGGCCTGGGCAGTCGCGAAGTGGCGGGGCAGATTATCGCGGGGATCTACGTGCGGGAGCTGTATCAGGTCGGACAACAGGTGAAAGTGGCGGATATCGAAGGCATCATCGAGGAAATTGGCACCATCAAGACTATCCTGCTGACAGACGAGGGTGAGCTGGTGTCGATCGCCAACCGCATCCTGCTCGATCAGCGTGTGACCAGTCGCTGAAGATGATGACCGATTGCCGGTCCGGCTTCCTGAAAGCCGCGCCGGACGCTGACTTGACCTGGCCCGACCCGACTTGAACAAGCCGCAATCATTGTCCTTGCGCTATGACCCGCGCCAGCTCACCGATGAGGAGCTGGTGGAGCGTTCTCACGAGGAGCTATACCACGTGACGCGGGCCTATGAAGAGCTGATGCGCCGCTACCAGCGCACGCTGTTCAACGTCTGTGCGCGCTACCTGGGCAACGACCGGGACGCCGATGATGTGTGTCAAGAGGTCATGCTCAAGGTGTTGTATGGTCTGAAGAACTTCGAGGGGAAATCGAAGTTCAAGACCTGGCTGTACAGCATCACTTACAACGAGTGCATTACCCAGTATCGGAAGGAACGGCGCAAACGCAGATTGCTCGATGCGCTGAGTCTGGATCCAATCGAGGAGGCATCTGAAGAGAAGTCTCCGAAAGTCGAGGAACGGGGTGGGCTAGACCGCTGGCTAGTTCATGTCAATCCCATTGATCGGGAAATCCTAGTCCTTCGATTTGTAGCTGAACTGGAGTTCCAGGAGATCGCCGATATCATGCACATGGGGCTTAGCGCCACGAAAATGCGCTACAAGCGTGCACTCGATCGAATGAGAGAAAAGTTTTCCAATGTGACGGAATCTTAGTCGGGGAAATATTGTCTCTCTGTTTGGGAAGTTCTGATAAACTTGCCACCCAAGTTGTACGGCCTATGGTTGGACAACTTATTGACCACCAAGATGGGGATTTAACGGATGAAACTGAAGAACACCTTAGGCGTCGTAGTTGGCTCGCTGATCGCCACCGCCGCTGTCAACGCGTTCGCTCAAGGCCAGGGCGCCGTCGAAGTCGAAGCCTTCGGCAAGCGCTACTTCACCGACAGCACCCGCAACATGAAGAACGCCGATCTGTACGGCGGCTCGGTCGGCTACTTCCTGACCGACGACGTCGAGCTGGCTCTGTCCTACGGTGAGTACCACGACGTACGTGGCACCTACGAGACCGGCAACAAGAAGGTCCATGGCAACCTGAGCACTCTGGACGCCATCTACCACTTCGGCACCCCGGGTGCTGGCAACCTGCGTCCGTACGTTTCCGCCGGCGTTGGCCACCAGAGCCTGACCAACATCAACTCCGACAACGGTGGCCGTCAGAACCTGACCATGGCCATGGTCGGTACCGGTCTGAAGTACTACTTCACCGAGAACTTCTACGCCAAAGCCAGCCTCGACGGTCAGTACGGCCTGGAGAAGCGTGACAACGGTCACCAGGGCGAGTGGATGGCAGGCCTGGGCGTTGGTATGAACTTCGGTGGCGGCGCCAAGCCGGCCCCGGCTCCCGAGCCGGTTGCTGAAGTCTGCTCCGACTCCGACAACGACGGCGTCTGCGACAACGTCGACAAGTGCCCGAACACCCCGGCCAACGTCACCGTTGACGCCAACGGCTGCCCGGCTGTGGCTGAAGTCGTTCGCGTTCAGCTGGACGTGAAGTTCGACTTCGACAAGTCCAAGGTTAAAGAGAACAGCTACGCTGACATCAAAAACCTGGCTGACTTCATGAAGCAGTACCCGTCCACCTCCACCACCGTTGAAGGCCACACCGACTCCGTCGGCACCGACGCCTACAACCAGAAACTGTCCGAGCGTCGTGCCAACGCCGTTCGTGACGTACTGGTCAACGAGTACGGTGTTGAAGGCGGCCGCGTAAACGCTGTTGGTTACGGTGAGTCCCGTCCGGTTGCTGACAACGCAACCGCCGAAGGCCGCGCTGTTAACCGCCGCGTAGAAGCCGAAGTGGAAGCCCAAGCCAAGTAATTGGTCTGAGCTGACGAGAAAAACCCGGCCTAGGCCGGGTTTTTCTTTGCCTGCAGAAAAGCAAGGTTCAGGCAGTACGGGCCAGGATCGCCTGTTGCGCGGCGGCAGCAACTTCGCCGATCACCAGGATCGCCGGGCTCTTCATGGCGAAGTGCTGGGCGTCTTCCAGCATGTCGCCCAACTGGCTGCGGTATTCGCGTTGGGTGGGCAGAGAGGCGTTCTCGATCATCGCCACTGGCGTGCAGGCAGCCATGCCGCCTTCGAGCAGCCCGTCGCGGATTTCAGCCAGTTTCGCCACGCCCATGTACACCACCAGGGTTGTCCCGCCTTCCGCGAGGGCTCGCCAATTCAGCGGGCTATCGTCCTGAGTGTGGGCGGTCACCAGGGTCACTCCACGGCTGACGCCGCGCAGGGTCACGGAAATGCCGCATTGGGTGGCGGCTGCCAGCCCGGCGGTGATGCCGTTGACCAGCTCGCATTCGATTCCCCGCGCCTTGAGCCAGTCGACCTCTTCGCCACCACGGCCGAAGATGCACGGGTCGCCGCCTTTCAGGCGCGCCACGCGGCGCCCCTGGCTTGCGTAGCGCAGCATCAGGCGGTGGATGAAGTCCTGCGGTGTAGAGCGGCAGCCGCCGCGCTTGCCGACGGCAATCACCCGAGCCGACGGGCAGTGTTCCAATACCGCCGGATTCACCAGATCGTCGATCAGTACTATTTCGGCTTGAGCCATGGCGCGCACGGCTTTCAGGGTGAGCAGCTCGGGGTCTCCCGGACCGGCGCCGATCAGCCAGACTTTTCCACTCATGTCGTTCTCCTCAGGCTGCCGTCTTCGCGGCTTGGTTCAGGCGGTCGCCGCCAGCGGCTTGCGGGCCAGCAGGCGCTTGATTTCCGGTACGCAGGAACCGCAGGCAGTCCCGCACTTGAGTTCGCATTTGAGGCCTTCCAGGTCCAGGCCCTTATCGATGCCGGCTTGTATACGGCTCTGGCTGACGTTCAGGCAGTTGCACAGGGTCTTGTCCATCGCGCCGCCGGACTTGCCAGGGGCGGCGCTGAGCGGGGCGAGCAGCCAGCGGCGCAGTTCCTGGTCGGCGCGGCCTTCCTTCCACAGTTCGCGCAGCCAGGCGCGAGCGGCGGTTTCGCCGGCCAGGCGCAGCGAGACAATTCGTGATTGTTCGATACGCACGCGTTTGCCGACGGTGCGGCGTGGGTCGTCATAGGCCATGACCGGGCCATCGGACAGGCCGAGCAGAGCATCGATGCGGGCCAGCCACTCCGCGCTGGGCGCCTCGACGTGCGCAGCGCGGATCACCAGTGCCGGTCGCTCGCGGCCGGTGGGGCTGAAGCTGGCGTAGCGCAGGTCTTCGAACAGCGGGCGCAAGGCATCGAAGCGCTTCTGCACCTCGCCTTCCACCAGGGCGAAGAACTGCCAGGGCAATTCAACGCGACTGACCTCGACCGTGGCGTGCTTCAGTTCGGGTTGGCGTGATAGCGGGTCCACGGCAGGCAGGGTCAGGACGTTGATGCCCAGCCCCTTGAGATAGCGGGCGCCCCAGTGCATCGGCAGGAAGGCCTGGCCGGGGCGCAAACGCTCGTCAGCCTGCACCGGCAGCACCAGTTCGCCACGCCGGCTGTGCAGGCGCACCAGTTGGCCGTCGCTAATGCGCCGGCGGCGCAATTCGGCTGGGTGCAGGCCGAGCACGGCTTCTTCGACGTGGCCGAACAGTTGCGGCGCTGTGCCGGTGCGGGTCATGCCGTGCCACTGATCGCGCAAGCGGCCAGTGTTGAGGATCAGCGGATAGCGCGCATCGCGTTTTTCCTTCGGTGCGCGATAGGGTTCGGCGATCAATCGGGCGCGTCCATTGATGGTGGGGAACTGTCCGTCGCCATACAGGCGCTCGGTACCGCGCAGCGCGCCGGGGCGGAGGGGCCACTGCTGCGGACCATGGGTGTCCAGCAGTGCGTAGTCGATGCCGGAGAGATCGAGGTCGCGCTCCCGCGTGAGCAGCTTGTATTCGTCGAACAGCGCGGACGGCGATTCGAAATCGAACAGGCTGGGCTTGGCGGGGCGGAGGTGTTGCTCCAGGCGGCGGGCGAAGTCGCAGGCGATGCTCCAGTCTGCCCGGGCTTCACCGATGGCGTGAATGGCCGGGCGCACATGGCTGATGCGGCGTTCGGAGTTGGTCACCGTGCCTTCCTTCTCTCCCCAGCTGGCGGCCGGGAGCAGCAGGTCGGCGTACTGGCAGGTTTCGCTGGTGCTGAAGGCTTCCTGGACGATGACGAAAGGGCAGGCAGCCAGGGCTTCGCGCACGCGGGTCTGGTCCGGCAGTGATTGGGCCGGGTTGGTGCAGGCGATCCACAGGGCCTTGATGCGGCCGCCGCGGACCGCATCGAAGAGTTCGATGGCGCTCAGGCCGGGATTTTCCGGGAGCTTTTCGACTCCCCAGTAAGCGGCGACTTCCGCGCGGTGTTCGGCGTTCGAGGCTTCGCGGTGTCCGGGCAACAGGTTGGACAGGCTGCCGGTTTCGCGGCCGCCCATGGCGTTGGGCTGGCCGGTGAGCGAGAAGGGGCCTGCGCCGGGCCGGCCGATCTGCCCGGTGGCCAGGTGCAGATTGATCAAGGCACTGTTCTTCGCGCTGCCGGCGGTGGACTGGTTGAGGCCCATGCACCAGAGCGAGAGGAAGGACGGTGCCTGGCCGATCCACTGAGTGGCGCGTTGCAGGTCATCCACGCGGATACCGCAGATTTCCGCCACGGCCAGCGGGCCGTAGTCGCGCACCAGGGCTTTCAGCTCCTCCAGGCCTTCGGTGTGGGCGTCGATGAAATCGCGGTCGATCCAGCCCTCCCAGAGCAGGATGTGCAGGATGCCGTGGAACAGCGCGACATCGGTTCCGGGCAGGATGGCCAGGTGCAGGTCGGCCTGCTCGGCGGTGTCGGTGACGCGCGGGTCGATGACGATCAGCTTCATCTCCGGGCGTCGCGCGCGGGCCTCTTCCAGGCGGCGGAACAGCACGGGGTGGGCGTAGGCCATGTTGCTGCCGGCGATCATCACGCAGTCGGCCAGTTCGATGTCCTCGTAGCTGCAGGGCGGGGCGTCGGCGCCCAGGCTGCGCTTGTAGCCGACCACCGACGAGGACATGCACAGGCGTGAGTTGCTGTCGATGTTGTTGGTGCCGACCAGCGCGCGGGCCAGCTTGTTGAAGGCGTAGTAGTCCTCGGTCAGCAACTGGCCGGAGACATAGAAGGCCACGCTGTCCGGCCCGTGCTCGCGGATGGTTTCGGCGAAGATGCCAGCGGCATGCTCCAGGGCGGTGTCCCAGTCGGTGCGAGTGCGCGACAGGCCCTTGCCCAGGCGAAGCTCCGGGAACTGTGCGCGAGCATCCGCATCGCCGGTGAGGTGCAGTGTCGATCCCTTGCTGCACAGGCGGCCGAAGTTGGCCGGATGCTGTGGGTCGCCCTGTACGCCCAGGATGCGCTCGTCGTCGTGTTCGATCAGTACGCCGCAACCTACGCCGCAGTAACAGCAGGTAGATGCGGTGGTGCGACGGTTGTTGGTCATGGCGCAGCCTCGCTCAGAATCAGAAGCACGGGAAATCACGCGCAGTGGGCGAGGTCGCCGCGCAGGGCCAGCAGCACGCGGCCATCCTCGACTTTCGCCTCGTGGCGATGGGCGCAGCCCTGGTCGGGAGCCACGGCTTCCCCGCTTTCCAGCTCGATCTGCCAGTTGTGCAGCGGGCAGGCCACGCGCTTGCCGTAGATCAGGCCCTGGGACAACGGGCCTCCTTTGTGCGGGCAGCGGTCATCGAGGGCGAAGACTTCGTCGGCGGCGGTGCGGAAGATCGCGATGTCGCCCTTGGGGCCGGCGATGACGCGCGATCCCAGCGGGTTGATGTCGTCCAGGGCGCAGATGTCGAACCAGTTCATGGGGTGTCTCCGGCAATCGGGTAGTAAGGGCCCCGATGGCGGGGCCCGGCGGGCACTCAGGCGGGTTCCAGTTGTTTGAGCGGAATCCGTTCGAATTCCTTCTTCAGCGGCTGCTGGGCGATACGCTCCTGCCATGGGTCCTGCTCCAGTGACAGGGAGAATTGCAGCCGCGCATTGAGCGCCTGGCGGTTCTCCGCGTCTTCCAGCACGGCCTTCCTGATGCGCTCCATGCCGACCCGTTGCAGGTAGTGCACGGTGCGCTCCAGATAGAAGGCTTCCTCGCGGTAGAGCTGCAGGAAGGCGCCGCTGTACTCGCGGACTTCGTCGGCGCTCTTGAGCTTGACGAAGAACTCCGCCACCTCGGTCTTGATCCCGCCGTTGCCGCCGATATACAGCTCCCAGCCCGAATCCACGCCGATGATGCCGATGTCCTTGATACCGGCCTCGGCGCAGTTGCGCGGGCAGCCGGAGACCGCCAGCTTGACCTTGTGCGGCGACCACATGTTGAACAGGTCGTGCTCCAGGTCGATGCCCAGTTGGGTCGAGTTCTGCGTGCCGAAGCGGCAGAACTCGCTGCCCACACAGGTCTTCACGGTGCGGATGGACTTGCCGTAGGCATGGCCGGAGGGCATGTCCAGTTCCTTCCAGATGGCCGGGAGATCGTCCTTCTTCACGCCCAGCAGGTCGATGCGCTGGCCGCCGGTGACCTTGACCATGGGCACCTGGTACTTGTCAGCGACGTCGGCGATGCGCCGCAGCTCGGCGGCGTTGGTGACGCCGCCCCACATGCGCGGAACGACTGAGTAAGTGCCGTCTTTCTGGATGTTGGCGTGGGCGCGCTCGTTGATCAGGCGCGACTGCGGATCGTCCTTCGCTTCTCCCGGCCAGGTGGAGATCAGGTAGTAGTTGAGTGCCGGACGGCAGGTGGCGCAGCCATCCGGAGTGCGCCAGTCCATGAAGCGCATGGCGGCGCTCAGGCTGATCAGGTGATGGTCGCGGATCGCCTGGCGCACCTGACCGTGGTTCAGATCGCTGCAGCCGCAGATGGCTTTCTCGCTCTTGGGCTTCACATCCGCTGCGCCGCCCACGGTGCTGATCAGGATCTGCTCCACCAACCCCGCACAGGAGCCGCAGGAACTGGCGGCCTTGGTGTGCTTCTTGACCTCGTCGACGCTGAACAGGCCGTTCTCCTGGATCGCCTTGACGATGGTGCCCTTGCACACGCCGTTGCAGCCGCAGACTTCTGCGTTGTCTGGCATGGTCGCTGCGCTGTTCTGGCCCTGGTGGCCGACATCGCCAATGTTGCTCTCGCCGAACATCAGGTGGTCGCGGATTTCGGCGACGTTGTGGTTCTCGCGGATCTGCCGGAAGTACCAGCCACCGTCGGTGGTGTCGCCGTAGAGGCAGGCTCCGACCAGTACGTCGTCCTTGATCACCAGCTTCTTGTACACGCCGCCGATGGGGTCGGAGAGGGTGATGGTCTCGGTGCCTTCGCCGCCCATGAATTCGCCGGCGGAGAACAGGTCGATGCCGGTGACCTTAAGCTTGGTGGAGGTCACCGAGCCCTGGTAGCGGGCGAAGCCGAGCATGGCCAGGTGGTTGGCGCAGACCTTGGCCTGCTCGAACAGCGGCGCCACCAGGCCGTAGGCGATGCCGCGGTGGCTGGCGCACTCGCCCAGGGCGTAGATGCGCGGGTCATAGGTCTGCAGGGTGTCGTTGACCAGGATGCCGCGATTGCAGGGCAGGCCGGTTTTTTCTGCCAGCTCGGTGTTGGGGCGGATGCCAGCGGCCATGACCACCAGGTCGGCGGCGATCACTTCGCCGTCCTTGAAGCGGATAGCGCAGACGCGGCCGCTGCCGTCATCGATCAGCTCTTCGGTATGGGTGTTCAGGCGGAAGTGGATGCCGCGCGATTCCAGCGCTTCTTGCAGCAGCTTGCCGGCGGTGCGGTCCAGTTGGCGTTCCAGCAGCCAATCGGAGAGATGCACCACGGTGACGTCCATGCCGCGCTGCTTGAGGCCGTTGGCCGCTTCCAGGCCGAGCAGGCCGCCGCCGATGACCACTGCGTGGCTGTGGGTGCCGGCGGTGTCGATCATGGTCTGAGTGTCGGCGATGTCGCGATAGCCGATCACGCCCTGCAGGCGGCTGCCCGGCACCGGCAGGATGAAGGGGTTGGAGCCGGTGGCGATCAGCAGGCGGTCGTACTCGGCCTCGGTGCCATCTTCGGCGTAGACCTTGCGACGATGGCGGTCGATGCGGGTGACCTTACGGTTGAGCAGCAGGCGGATGCCGTTCTCGCTGTACCAGTTGAGGTCGTTGAGGACGATGTCCTCGAATGCCTGTTCGCCGGCCAGCACGGGGGAGAGCAGGATGCGGTTGTAGTTGGGATGGGGCTCGGCGCCGAACACGGTGATGTCGTAGAGGTCGGGCGCGATCTTCAGCAGTTCTTCGAGGGTGCGCACACCGGCCATGCCGTTGCCGATCAGTACGAGCTTGAGCTTTTTCATGTCAGGGCTCCGCGTCACGGAAAAATCACGGAAAACAAAAAAGGCGTCCCGCCGGTTACCCAGCGAGGACGCCTTTGTCCAAGTCCCGTTCGATCGGGAAGTGCGAGCCTCTTCGTTGAGGGACGCGCTTTTGTAGATTGTTGAAACGGTTATTGCAGGGGCTGTGCCAACTTGCTCGGGCCCCGGTTTCCGGGGCTTTCACGTAGATCGCCCGGCGAATCGTCGTTTTTGCTGCACTGCGGTGAAGCGCTTTGAGCCGATCTGGTGCGCGCCTCAGCCGTGGTGCAACAGCCAGAGCAGCAGCCCCAGGTTGATTGCCAGGGAGGCCAGTGCGACGCCGCGCCAGACCCGCAGCGGTTCGCGCTCCAGGAGTGGGCGCGGGCGCGCCGGGGCCTGCCGCTCGCCTTGTTCCAGAGCCAGCAGGCATTCCTCGGCGGTTTCAAAGCGCTGCTGCGGCTGGGCGGCGGTCAGCTTTGCCAGCCAGTCGTCGAGCCAGGCCGGTATATCCGGGCGATAGCGGCTGGCCGGTGCGGGCGTGCCGAAACGCGGATGTTGGAAGGCTTCGATCTCGCCATAGGGGTATTGGCCGCAGAGCAGTCGATACAGCGTGACACCGGCGGCGTAGAGGTCCTGGCGCGTATCCGGCGGCGCGCCCTGGAAGGATTCCGGCGCAAGGTAGCTCGGGGTGCCAGGCAGGTCGTGCGGGTCTTCCTGCGACAATCCGGGGCAGTAGGCGAGGCCGAAGTCCAGCAGGCGCAGTTCGCCGTCGTCGGCCCAATGCAGGTTTTCCGGCTTGATGTCGCGGTGCAGGATGTTGCGCCTGTGCAACTGGCCCAGACCTCGCAGCAGGCGCTGGGCGAGGTCGAGCCAGTCGGGCAGGTTCAGCGGGCCGTTGAGTTTCAGCTGCTCGTCCAGCGTCTGCCCCGGGTACTCACGCATTACGTAATAGAGGTGCTGGCGCTGCGGCAGGCTGTGCAGTTCGGGGAAGTAGCGGCCCTGCACCCGGCGCAGGAACCATTCCTCCAGCAGCAGCGACTGGGCGGCTTCCGGAGAATCGCGTAGCGCTGGCGGCAAAGTTTTGAGCAGCCAGGGACGATTCTGCCTGTCGCGCACGCGGTAGATCAGCGACTGGCGGGACTGGGCCAGCTTGCCGTCGATCTGCCAGCCCTCGAACTCCTGTTCGTCCCTCAATGCTGGCGCTGCGGGCCAGTGGTCGAGTTGGGCAAGGGCGTCGCCGAGGCTCGCGGGTGGCAGTTCGTCCACCTGCAGGAGCAGGGCGCTGGCGTTGTCCTGGCTGCCCGCCAGGTGGGCGGCGCTGACCAGTGCGTCGGCGCAGGCCTGCAGGCTCTGTGCGTCCTCCAGCAGGCGCTGGATGGCGCTGTCGCCCAGGGTGGCCCAGATGCCGTCGCTGACCAGCAGGAAGCTCTGTCCGGCTGTCAGTTCGCCGTCGCAGTAGTCCACCACCAGATGCTGGTCGAGGCCCAGCGCGCGCTTGAGTACGTGCTGCATACCGGGCTGTTCCCAGACGTGGTCCTGGGTCAGGCAATCCAGGACACCTGCGTGCCAGCGGTACAGGCGGCAGTCGCCGACATGGGCGAGGGTATAGCGCCGGCCACGCAAGACCAGCGCAGTGAGGGTGGTGAGCAGCGGCTGGCCGCCACCGTTGGCCTGCAGCCAGCGGTTCTGCGAGATCAGCAGGCGGTCGAGGGCCTGGGCGACGGCCCAGGTCTCGGGGGTGGCGTAGTAGTCGGCGGCCAGCGCCTGCAGGCTCAGGCGAGCGGCCAGGCCGCCGTCGGCGCAGTGGCTGACGCCGTCAGCGATGGCGAACAGGTGCCCCTTGCTGGCGGCCAGCCCGGCGGGCGGGGTGACTACCCGCAGGGCGTCCTGGTTCTCGTCGCGCGGGCCGGTGGCGCTGGCCTGGGCGAAGGAAATCCGCAAAGTCATCGCCGACACCTGTAGGAGCGAGCTTGTGACCCACAGGGATGTGGGGAATGCCGAATGTTGTCGGGAACAAAATCGGCCTCGCGAACGGATTTCCCGGCGACTCCGGCGTTAAGCGGTTCGCGAGCAAGCTCGCTCCTACAAAAGCGCATGGCTTAAACCCGCGCCGCGGTAACGGCGGCGCTGCCCCAGGTGGTGCGCCAGCGGGCCTTCACCGCGTGCAGGCCGAACCAGGCCAGTACGCCGAGGCTGGCGAACAGCCAGAGGCCGATCTGGTAGTCACCGGTGGCCTGCTTGATCGCTCCCAGGCCTGCGGTCAGGCAGAAGCCGCCGATGCCGCCGGCCATGCCGATCAGGCCGGTCATCACGCCGATGGTCTGGCGGAAGCGCTGCGGTACGAGCTGGAACACCGCTCCGTTGCCCGCGCCGAGGCTGAGCATGGCGACCACGAAGAGGCTGAGCGCGGCCATCGCGCTGGGCAGGTGGAAGCCCACGGCGGCGATGCAGATCGCGGCGACGGTGTACATCACCAGCAGGCTGCGGATGCCGCCGATGCGGTCGGCCAGGGCACCGCCCAACGGGCGCATCAGGCTGCCGGCGAAGACGCAGGCGGCGGTGTAGTAGCCGGCCGTCACCGGGTCCAGGCCGTACTGGTCGTGGAAGTAGCCGGGCAGGGTGCTGGCCAGGCCGAGGAAGCCGCCGAAGGTCACGCTGTAGAAGAACATGAACCACCAGCTGTCGCGATCGCCCAGGGCCTTCAGGTAATCCGCCAGAGACTTGGCCGGCGGCCGCTCGGGAGCGTTGCGGGCGAGCAGGGCGAACACCGCCAGAGTGGCCAGCAGCGGGATCAGCGCGAAGCCGAAGACGTTCTGCCAGCCGAAGGCGGCAGCGATGGCCGGGGCGAACAGGGCCGTCAGCACCGTGCCGGAGTTTCCCGCGCCGGCGATGCCCATGGCCTTGCCCTGGTGCTGCGGCGGATACCACTGCGAGGCCAGTGGCAGCGCCACGGCGAAGGAGGCGCCGGCCATGCCCAGCAGCACGCCGAGGATCATCGCCTGCTCCAGGCTGTGGATGCCCAGCCGCCAGGCGCCGAACAGCGCGCAGATGACGATCACCTGGCCGAGGATGCCCGCGGCCTTGGGTGACCAGCGATCGGCCAGCAGGCCCATCAGGAAGCGCAGGACGGCGCCGGAGAGGATCGGCGTGGCGACCATCAGCGCGCGCTGTTGGGTGGTCAGTTGCAGGTCGGTGGCGATCTGCACGGCCAGCGGGCCGAGGACGTACCAGACCATGAAGCTCAGGTCGAAATACAGGAAGGCGGCGAAGAGGGTCGGCGCATGGCCGGCTTTCCAGAAACTCGTGTTCATCGAACACCTCATCAGCAACGGTTGAGGGCTCCGGTCAGGCGCTCACATGGCAGCCGCCGGGCTCGGGAAAAGTCCTGCTGAGCCCCTGCGCCGGGGCAAACGAAAAAGGCGTCGCTCCACCCACCGCAAGCTGCGGGTGTGGATGCGACGCCTTTGTCGTAGGTTGGGTAATCGCCGTTGACTACCGCCGCCCTTGACTGAGCAAGGTGCGGGCCAAGGTGAAAGAGCCTCGGCGGATCAGGGCGATGCCGGATGAGGTGGGATCAGCAATGATCCATCGTGGGGCGTTCCGATGGATGGCGCGCGCCATGCTGGAGCGTCAGGCGATCCAGTTGACGTTGGGGAAGGTGTCGCGGAATGCCGTCGGTATCTCCACGACCTTGCCGATCTTGTAGTCGAAGAACACGAAGCCGGACTTGGCCATCGCCACCAGGGTGCCGTCGGCCGGGCGGGTGATGCGGAAGATGATGTCGCCGCCGTACTTGTTGAAGTCCATGACGCCGACCTCGAACAGCAGCTGGTCGCGGGCGTGGGCTTCGGCGCGGTAGGTGGTGGCGAGGTCGGTGACGATGATGCCGGTCTCGCGGATGCCGTAGTCGAACAGGAAGCGCGCGCGGGCCTCGGAGATCATCGAGATCATCGAGTCGTTGCCCAGGTGGTTGGCGCCGTTGATGTCGGTGACGCGGACGGTGAGTTTGGTGCTGTAGATGAACAGTGCTTCGGGGAATTCCAGTTTCAGGCGGGCCATGGCGATCTCGGTGACAAGGCGGCGGGTAGTGCGGATGTGCCGCGCATTCTACGCGCAGTCCGCCGCTCCCGCGCCTCATCAGGCCACTGAATGGCCGGTCAGCGATGCGCCATGTTCAGGTGGAAGACGGTCACCCGCGCACCCTCGCTGCTGTTGCCGTAGTTGTCGTTGATATAGGCGCCGGCCTTGAAGTAGAGCAGCTGCTTGGACCAGGTGGTGCTGAGGATCTTGCGGTAGTAGTTGGCGCGGCCGTCGGAGGTTTCCACGCGAATGGCCAGGTTGCCCACCGAGGTGACGCGCAGGCTGTAGTTGAAGGTCTGATCCAGCGCGATGTTGTCGATCAGCGGGACATTGATGCTGGCCTTGTCGTCGGGGTGGTTGCGTACCAGGGCTTCGAGTCGCCCGCTCTCCAGGGTTGGCAGATAGTGATACTGCAGCTTGACCAGTGGCTCGCCATCACCGGTATAGGGCGAACGGCTGTGGATCTGGCCGATGATGATCTTGTTCTTCGATGGTACCTGCTGGACGCTCATGGTCACGCGCAGCTCGTTGTCGCCCTGGTTGTAGAACCAGTTGGCGACTTCGCCGGCGGTGGTTGTCTCGCGCAGTTCACTGCGGGGATAGACGCTGTCGGAGGTGTGCGAGCCAGTGACGGGCACCCAGAACACCAGCTGGCTGCCGTCTCTCTTGAAATAGCGGCTCTGGTAGCCTCTGGCGATCTGCTCGGTGGTGACTTCGGTGGGGCGTGGGTCGGTGGGAACGCTGAGGTTCCAGGTGCTGAGGTCGATCATGGGCTTGCCCTTGCTGAGCCGCGCTTGCGGCGAGGTCGGGTGGGCGCCGAGGTGCCTAGCCGGCGGCGGCCACTGCGATGCGTCATCGAACCCTGCCGATGACGCTCCGGGGGCCCGGCCTTGACGCCGGGCGGGCGCAGCATAGGACGTTGCCGGGAGGGCAGGGGCCAGCTTGGCGGCTGGCGAAATGATCGCGCCTTGCCGCCGCTGGCAGTTGGCCGGTCCTATCTCTTTGATGTCAGTGTCCGAGCATCTCGTGCATCGCGATGATCTGTTCCGCCACCTGCGAAAGCTTCTGCTGGCGGCCCATGGCCTGGCGGCGCATCAGGGTGTAGGCCTCCTCCTCGGCGCAGCCTTTCATTTTCATCAGCAGGCCCTTGGCCAGTTCGATGCGCTTTCGCTCCGCCAGTTGCTGCTCGCGGGCCTGCAGTTGGGCGCGCAGGGCCTGGTCGCTCTCGAAGCGGGCCATGGCGACATCGAGGATCGGTTGCAGGCGCTGGGCCTGGATGCCCTCGACTATGTAGGCGCTGACCCCGGAGCGAATGGCCTGGCGCATCACCTGCGGGTCGTGCTCGTCGGTGAACATGACGATGGGGCGTGGCTGGTCGCGGCTGACCAGCACCACCTGCTCCATCACGTCGCGACCGGGGGATTCGGTGTCGATGAGGATCACATCGGGGCGCAGGGCTTCCACTCGCTGCGCGAGGTCGACGGTGAGGCCGGATTCGTCGATCACCTCGAAGCCGCACTCCACCAGCGCAGCCTTGAGGCGCCCGACCTTCTTCGGGGTGTCGTTGATCAGCAGGACGCGCAGCATGCTCAACCTCGTTCCGCCAGGGCATTCAGCTCGAAGCTGCGGGCATAGCCGGCCGGATCGCTGCCATCCCAGAGGCGACCGTCGATCAGCGTAGAGGTGCGCATTTCGCCGTCCGGCACGCTGACGCCCAAGGCGCTGGCGGCTTCGCGGTACAGCGCGAACTGTTGGACCTGACGAGCGATGCCGAGGTAGTCGACGTCCTCGCGCAACAGGCCCCAGCGGCGGAACTGGGTCATGAACCACAATCCGTCGGAGAGCCAGGGGACGTTCGCCTGCCCGTCGTTGAAGAAGCGCAGCGGGTGCGCGTCCTGCCAGGCGTGGCCGAGGCCGTCCTGGTAGCGGCCGAGCAGGCGCGGTTCGATGCTGGCGAGCGGGGCGTCGACATAGTCCTCGCTGCTGATCAGCCGGGCGGCGCTGCGCAGGTTGTCCTGGCTGGCTTCGATGAAGCGGCTGGCATCAAGAAGGCTCATCACCAGGGCGCGGACCGTGTTGGGGTATTGCTCGACGAAGGCGCGGGTGGTGCCCAGGACTTTTTCCGGGTGGTCGGGCCAGATCTGTTGGCTGGTGGCGAGGGTGAAACCCATGCCTTCGTCCACCGCCAGTGCGCCCCAGGGGCCGCCGGCGCAGAAGCCGTCGATGCGCCCGGCCCTGAGGTGCTCGACCATCTGCGCTGGCGGCACCACCAGGCTGCGCACGTCCTGCAGCGGATGAATGCCGTGGGCGGCCAGCCAGTAGTAGAGCCACATCGCGTGCGTGCCCGTGGGGAAGGTGTGGGCGAGGGTGAGTTGCGCACCGTTCTGGCGCACATGGCTTTGCAGTGCTTCAGCAGAGGTCACGCCGTCGCGCATCAAGGGGGCGGAAAGGTTGATCGACTGGCCGTTCTGGCACAGGCCCATGAGCACGGCCATGTCCGTGGCCGGGGCGCCGCCCAGGCCCAGTTGCAGGTCGTAGATCAGGCCGTAGAGGCTTTGCGCCGCATCGAGCGCGCCGCTCAGCAGGCGGTCGCGCAGGCCGGCCCAGGAGCTTTGGCGTTGCAGGTTCAAGGTCAGGCCGTAGGGCTGGCCGAAGCCCTGGGTCGCGGCCACCACCAGGGAGGCGGAATCGGTGAGGGCCATGAAGCCCAGGTTGAGCGCGGCCTTCTCCGGGGCATCGGAGCCGGCCACCCAGGCCAGGTTGCCCGGCAGTGCGCTGGTACTGTCGATCATCTCCACCTCTGAACGCGCGCTCATGCACTCTTAATACGAAAAGGCGCCGCTCCACCGGCCTTCGAGGGGCGGTGGCAGCGACGCCATTGTCGGAGGGCGACCCGCCGTTGGATCACCGTTTGCGAAAGCGGAGCAAGGGCTGTGCCAGGGGATTGGCAGAAAAAAGAAGCCCCGCCATGGAGAGCGGGGCGCAGAGGAAGGGAGCGCACCTCTGGAGGGTTCCACAAGGGCACCTGGGCACGGAAATCGGCAGGAGCCTGTTGTCCACCTTAGACCTCGAGGCCCGGGGCGCAACCGGTCAATAAGTATTAGGCCCATCGTTAGGGTAGGGCTGCAGGCGTCTATTTCGCGTCCTGCAAAAGAAAAGCCCCGCACTAGGCGGGGCTTTTCGTCACGCTGGGATCACTCAGACCTGAACGGCCGGGATCTTCGCGTTGGCTGCAGCTTCGCGGAACTCGGCGATCTGGTCGAAGCTCAGGTAGCGGTAGATATCGGCAGACATGCTGTCGATGTCCTTCGCGTAGGCCATGTACTCCTCGACGGTCGGCAGCTTGCCGATGATCGAAGCGACAGCGGCCAGCTCGGCGGATGCCAGGAACACGTCGGTGGCATCGCCCAGACGGTTCGGGAAGTTACGGGTCGAAGTGGAGACCACGGTCGAACCGGTCTGTACGCGAGCCTGGTTACCCATGCACAGCGAGCAGCCCGGCATTTCCATGCGCGCGCCAGCCTTGCCGTAGATGCCGTAGTAGCCTTCCTCGGTCAGCTGGTGGGCGTCCATCTTGGTCGGCGGAGCCAGCCACAGACGGGTCGGAATGCCACCCTTGACCTTGTCCAGCAGTTTGCCGGCAGCGCGGAAGTGACCGATGTTGGTCATGCAGGAACCGATGAAGACTTCATCGATCTTGCGGCCTTCGACGCTGGACAGCAGGCGAGCGTCGTCCGGGTCGTTCGGAGCGCAGAGTACCGGCTCCTTGACGTCGGCCAGGTCGATCTCGATGACCGCGGCGTACTCGGCGTCCTTGTCGGCTTCCAGCAGTTGCGGGTTGGCCAGCCAGGCTTCCATCGCTTGCGCGCGGCGCTCCAGGGTGCGGGCGTCGCCGTAGCCTTCGCCGATCATCCAGCGCAGCAGGGTGATGTTGGACTTCAGGTACTCGGCGATGGCCTCTTCCGGCAGCTTGATGGTGCAACCGGCAGCCGAACGCTCGGCGGAGGCGTCGGACAGCTCGAAGGCTTGCTCGACGGTCAGGTCGTTCAGACCTTCGATCTCGAGGATGCGGCCGGAGAAGATGTTCTTCTTGCCCTTCTTCTCGACGGTCAGCAGGCCGGCCTGGATCGCGTAGTAGGGGATCGCATGGACCAGGTCACGCAGGGTGATGCCCGGTTGCAGCTGGCCCTTGAAACGCACCAGAACCGATTCCGGCATGTCCAGCGGCATGACGCCGGTGGCAGCGGCGAAGGCCACCAGGCCGGAACCGGCCGGGAAGCTGATGCCGATCGGGAAGCGGGTGTGCGAGTCGCCGCCGGTGCCGACGGTGTCAGGCAGCAGCATGCGGTTCAGCCAGCTGTGGATGATGCCGTCGCCCGGACGCAGGGAGACACCGCCGCGGGTCATGATGAAGTCCGGCAGGGTGTGGTGGGTCTTGACGTCGATCGGCTTCGGATAGGCAGCGGTGTGGCAGAAGGACTGCATCACCAGGTCGGCGGAGAAGCCCAGGCAAGCCAGGTCTTTCAGCTCGTCGCGGGTCATCGGGCCGGTGGTGTCCTGGGAACCGACGGTGGTCATCTTCGGTTCGCAGTAGGTGCCCGGACGTACGCCCTGGCCTTCGGCCAGACCGCAGGCGCGGCCAACCATCTTCTGGGCGAGGGTGAAGCCCTTGCCGCTGTCGGCCGGCGCTTCCGGCTTCTTGAACAGGTCGGACGGGGCCAGGCCCAGCTCGGCACGGGCCTTCTCGGTCAGGCCACGGCCAACGATCAGCGGGATACGGCCGCCGGCGCGGACTTCGTCCAGCAGAACCGGGGTCTTCAGCTCGAAGGTGGTGACCACTTCGCCGCTGTCATGACGCACGACCTTGCCTTCGTAAGGGTATACGTCGATGACGTCGCCCATGGCCAGGTTGGTGCAGTCGAACTCGATCGGCAGGGCGCCGGCGTCTTCCATGGTGTTGTAGAAGATCGGGGCGATCTTGGTGCCGAAGCAGAAGCCGCCAGCGCGCTTGTTCGGAACGTAGGGGATGTCGTCGCCGAAGAACCACAGCACCGAGTTGGTGGCGGACTTGCGGGACGAACCGGTGCCGACCACGTCACCGACGTAGGCAACCGGGAAGCCCTTGGCCTTCACGGCTTCGATTTGCTTCAGCGGACCGACGGAGCCCGGCTGGACCGGCTCGATGCCGTCGCGGGCCATTTTCAGCATGGCCAGGGCGTGCAGCGGGATGTCGGGGCGCGACCAGGCGTCCGGAGCGGGGGACAGGTCGTCGGTGTTGGTTTCGCCGGGGACCTTGAACACGGTCAGGGTCAGCTTCTCGGCGACAGCCGGACGGGCCTTGAACCACTCGCCATCAGCCCAGGACTGCAGCACGGCCTTGGCGGCAGCGTTGCCTTTCTTGGCGCGCTCGGCGACGTCGTGGAAGGCGTCGAACATCAGCAGGGTGTGCTTCAGTTGCGCGGCGGCGACTTCGGCCAGCTCGGCGTTGTCCAGCAGCTCGACCATGGTGGCGATGTTGTAGCCGCCCTGCATGGTGCCCAGCAGCTCGAGGGCGCGGGCTTTGTCCAGCAGCGGGGAAGTGGCTTCACCCTTGGCGACGGCGGACAGGAAACCGGCCTTGACGTAGGCGGCTTCGTCCACGCCCGGCGGTACGCGGTTGGTGATCAGGTCGAGGAGAAATTCTTCTTCGCCGGCCGGCGGGTTCTTCAGGAGTTCGACCAGACCTGCGGTCTGTTCGGCGTTCAGCGGCTGGGGCACGACGCCCTGGGCGGCACGCTCTTCTACGTGTTTGCGATAGGCTTCAAGCACAGTATTTCCCTCATCAGTGGTCCCGGAGGACGCGTATCCAGGAGACCCCTCCGATCCATTCGTCAGGCATGGTGGACGGTAATCCACTGACCTACGACGGCACCGGCGATCTCCGGGCAGAAGCTGTTTTCAAAGTTTTACGCCGGTGGGGCCTGGGACGTGAGGGACTGGGCGCTTGAGGGAGGCGCCCAGACCGCGCGGCTGCCGGAATCTGTGCTTCGTGACGCTTTGAAAACAGCTTCTTTCGGACAATGACGCCAAAAAGGCGCAGCCATTCTAATGGAATTAATGGGCCTTGGTAAGCCGATTTGCGTGGCGCCCGAGGGTGATCTTGCCTAGACAAAGGGCTAACATGCCTGCTTTGCCGGCAACCTGTTCAACCATGTCTTCGCAACGCATCAAAACCCCCTGTGTCGGGCTCTGCTCGACGGTCTATGGCGACCTGGTCTGCCGTGGCTGCAAGCGTTTCCACCACGAAGTGGTGAACTGGAACCGCTACGGCGACGAGGAGAAGCGGGCGGTCCTGAGCCGTCTGGAAGTCCTGCTGGCGCAGGTGATGATGGCCAAGCTGGAAGTCTTCGATGCGCCGCTGCTGCGCAGCCAGCTGGAGCAGCGGCAGATACGCTTCGTGCCCGAGCAGTCGCCCTATTGCTGGGCTTACCAGCTGATCGCCCGCGGCTCGCGGATGATCAACCAGGTGGAAGCCTATGGCCTGGCACTGCTGCCGGAATTCCGCGGCTGGACACTGCCGGACCTGCGCGACGCCATCGACAAGGAGTTCTTCATCCTTTCCGAGGCGCATTACGAGCGCTATATCGCGCCGAGCTTCCTGGCCGAGGGGCTGGAGCCGCGGGTCTGATCGTCGCCTGCTAATCAAAAAGCGCCCGGATGGGCGCTTTTGCTTTCTGTAGGAGCGAGCTTGCTCGCGAACCATTTCCCGCCTGCTGCGATGCTGGGCGGTTCGCGAGCAAGCTCGCTCCTACAGGTTGGGTTTCAACGTGACCGTCAGGGCTTGGCAGCGACCTCTTCCAGATGCGCAATGATGTCGTCCGGCTTGAGCACCAGGATGTCGCTCTCCAGGGAATCGAGCACCACTTCGGCGGTGTTGCCGATCAGCGCGCCGGACAGCCCGGTGCGCGCCACGCTGCCGATCACCGTCACCGCCGCATCGAGGTTGTGGGACGCGCGGGGAATCAGTACGTCCGCCGGGCCCTCCTCGATGTGCAGGTGCTGGTCGTCGACGCCGTATTCAGCCTGGAACGCCTTGCACGCCTCACGGTACTTGGCCTCGATGGTCTCGCTGAGCTGGAAGGTCGGGTCAGCGGCCGAAAGCATCGGCGAAGGGTGTGCGCTGATCACGTGCAATTGCCCGTGAGCGAGGCCGGCGATGTCGTAGGCGTGGCTGACGATCCCGGCATGCAGCGTGCGGTGCTCGATATCGTTGTTGCCTACGTCCACTGCGGCGAGGATGTTGCGGCCGGCCCAGGGCAGGCTGGTCTTCACCAGGAGTACGGGGGCGGGGCAGAAGCGCAGCAGCTTCCAGTCGTCCGGGGTGAGCAGGGCTTTTTTCAGCGGGTTGTCCGGGCTGTGCTGCTTGATCACCAGCCCGCAGCCTTCGGCTAGCTGCTCGGCGATGATGGTCTGGTGCAGGTTGTCCTTCCAGGCCTGGCGGCTGGAAGCGCTGAAACCTTCCTGGCGCAGCACCTCGGCGACTTCCTCGAGCTTGGCGCTGTAGTCGGCGCGCCGCTCGCAGGCCAGCAGATGCAGGTGCGACTGGGTCACGCTGGCGATCAGGCGGGCCCGTTTCAGCGCGAGACCTTCCGGCTGGTCCGGGTCCACGACTACGAGGATGCTACGGATGGCTTGCATGATCGTCTCCCTTCGTGCGCGTTGTTTATGTGGAACCACTGTAGTCGGGATATCCCGTTCATGACGTTGAGGCATATCAACGCCGGAAGCTGGTTCCGCGCGGCGGCCCCCGTATAATGCTCCGCCTTTATTGCACCGGCCAGCCAGGCGCCGGTGCGCTGAGTCGTCTGGAGCAAGAAGATGCTGTCCGAAATCAGGGAATTCCTCGGTTGTGCCACGCCGGATGCGTGGGTGGAAGCCGCGCTGCGGGATCAGGCGGTCATGCTGATCGACCACAAGAACAACGAGTTCAAGGCCGCCAGCACGGCCCTGGCCCTGATCGCCAAGTACAGCGCCCACGAGGAGCTGGTGAACTTCATGTCGCGCCTGGCCCGCGAGGAGCTGCGCCACCACGAGCAGGTGCTGGCGATCCTGAAGAAACGCGGCATCCCGCTGCGGCCGATCTCCGCCGGCCGCTACGCCTCCGGCCTGCGTGCGGTAGTGCGCAACCACGAGCCGCAGAAGCTGGTGGACACCCTGATCGTCGGCGCCTTTATCGAATGCCGCAGCTGTGAGCGTTTCGCTGCGCTGGTGGATCACCTGGATGCCGACCTGGCGAAGTTCTACGGCTCGCTGCTGAAATCCGAGGCGCGGCATTTCCAGGGCTATCTGAGCCTGGCGCGCCGTTATGGCGATGACGCCGATATCGACCGCCGCGTGGCGGAGATTCGAGAGGTAGAGGCTGGCCTGATCCAGTCGCCGGACAGCGAATTCCGTTTTCACAGCGGCGTGCCGGCGGAGCTGGCGGCCTGACTCGCGCCTCGCAACAAAAAAAGCGCCCACCAGGGCGCTTTTTTCTTGGTTCTTCGTAGGAGCGAGCTTGCTCGCGAACGGATTTTCCGGCAGCTCCGGCGCTGGGCTGGTTCGCGAGCAAGCTCACGCCTACAGATGCGGCGTCAGTCTTTTACCTTCAGGTCCAGTGCCAGGTCGCGCGCGGCCTTGGTCGCTAGAACGCCCATCAGCTGGCCGATCTCGTCCTGGCGGCTGCTGGCGCCAGTTGGGCTGCCGGCCATCATCACGCTGGGGACAGGTGCCTGAGCGGCGGCTTCAGCCCAGACCTTGTTGATGGCGATAAGCGCATCCAGCTTGGGTTGCAGCGCGCCGTCCGCCTTGATCACCGCTTCACGGGCGTAGGCATCGGCGTCGGCGGTGATCTTGGTGGCTTGCGCGGTGACTGCCGCCTTGTCGCGCAGCAGTTCGGCGGTCTGTTTTTCGATCTCGGCGCGCTGCTTCTCGCGTTCGGCGTTGATGACGGCCAGTTGCTTCTCGGTTTCCGCCTGGGTGGTGCGCTCGATCTGGTCGCGCAGGGTTTCCTGGCGCTTGGCTTCCACCTCCTTTTCACCGCGTGCGGTGACCAACAGTTTCTCTTCCTCTTCCTTCAGGCGGTTCTGACGGGCCACGGCCAGCTCAGCCAGGGCCTGCTGCACCTTGACCATACGCTGCTTGTACTGCGGGTTGGGGTCGACGTTGGTGATGCGCGCTTCGACCACTTCCACGCCGAACTTGCGGAACTGCTGCTGCTTGCGCACCGGGATGCCCTTGCCGTCGGTGACCTTCTCGGTGATGAACTGGCTGGCATTGTTATCGCCGAAGCTGCCCTGTTCGGTGCCGGCCTGGAGGATCGCGGTCTGGTGCGGGACGGCGCCGCGCGGGCCGCGGACTTCCTTGCGCTTGATCAGGTAAAGGCCGTCGTTGAGCTGGTTCTCGAACTCCGCGGCGAATTCGCTACGGGCGCCGGCGTAGTAATCGTCGGCGGTCATCAACGAGGCGGTGGCCTGCAGGGTTTCCTTGATCGCCGGGATCAGCGCGGTACGGATGAAGTTGTCCGGGTTGCGGTACTCCTGGGCCATCTTCAGGAACTGATCGCCGCCAGGCAGACGGAAGCGCGCGGAGGACTCCACCTTGGCGTCGACGTTACCGAGGAAGACGATGGGGAAGGCTTCGATAGTCGCGCCCAACCCGTCGTTGTCCGGGTTGTTGTCGTTGTCGTCCATGATCAGGACGGACTGCACGCTGATGGCCTTCTTCCAGGTGGTGGCGCGGCCGAACCACTTGGTGGCGTAGCCCACGTCGTCGACGATCTTCTCGTCGCCGAAGATGGTCCGCACATGGGTCATGAAGCCCGCTTCGTTATAGAAGAAGACTCCGTTGAACAGAATGAAGCCGGCAGCGACCAGCGCCAGGGGAGCGGCGCCGAATTTGATGAGATTTCCCTTGGAGATCAGCATGTTTCTTCCTTGAGTGAGCAAACCGGCGATGCTGCGTAAGGTCGCGGGTGTCGGTCAAGTGGAAACGTCTGATAGTGCGGGTCGGTCGGCATCAGAAGGCCACTACAGGAGTGGCCATGCCGATCAGAGAGAGAAGGGCGCCTGCCGCATGCCCTGTTCGTCGGCCTCCAGCGCCCAGCCCTGGCGATCCCAGTCGCCGAGGACGATGCGCCGCGCGGGGCGGCCGTCGATCTCCAGTTCGTGGACGGCAGGGCGGTGGGTGTGGCCGTGGATGAGGATGCGCACGCCCTTGTCGCGCATGATCTTCTCCACTTCCGCCGGGGTGACGTCGACGATCTCGCTGGCCTTCATGCGTGTCTGCGCGCGACTTTCCTTGCGCAGCTTGCGAGCCAGCTTGTGGCGGGTGGCCAGCGGCAGGTTGCGCAGGATGAATAGCGTCAGCGGGTTGCGCAGCCAGCGGCGCAGCTTCATGTAGGCCACGTCGAGGGTGCACAGGCTGTCGCCGTGCATCAGCAGTATCTTCTCGCCGCCCAGGTCGATCAGGCTCGGGTCGCGCAGCAGGGTGCACCCGGCTTCGCGGCAGAATGCCTTGCCGATCAGGAAGTCGCGGTTGCCGTGCATCAGGTAGATGCGCGTGCCGCGGTCGGACAGTTCGCGCAGGGCGCGGGCGATGGAGTGCTGGAACTCGTCCATGCCATCGTCACCGATCCAGGCTTCGAAGAAGTCGCCGAGGATGTACAGCGCTTGCGCGCTGCGGGCGCGGGTGGAGAGAAAATGCAAGAACGCCCGGGTAATGTCCGGGCGTTCCGCTTCGAGATGCAGGTCCGAGATGAACAGGACGCTCATCGACTCACTCGCCGATGATTTCGGCTTTCTCGATGATCACGTCGTCGGCCGGTACGTCCTGGTGGCCGGAGCGCATGGTGGTGGCGACGGTCTTGATCTTGTTGACCACGTCCATGCCGTCCTTCACTTCACCGAACACGCAGTAGCCCCAGCCCTGCACGGTCGGCGCGCTGTGGTTGAGGAAGTCGTTGTCGGCGACGTTGATGAAGAACTGCGCGCTGGCCGAATGCGGCTCCATGGTGCGGGCCATGGCAACGGTGCCGATCTTGTTGCCGACGCCGTTGTTGGCCTCGTTCTTGATCGACTTGCGGGTGCTCTTCTGCTTCATGCCCGGCTCGAAACCGCCGCCCTGGATCATGAAGTTGTTGATCACGCGGTGGAACACGGTGTTGTCGTAGTGGCCGGCCTTAACGTACTCCTTGAAGTTGGCCACGGTTTCCGGCGCCTTGTCGTCGAACAGTTCAAGGGTGATATCGCCGAAGTTGGTCTGCAGTTTGACGGTGGTAGTCATCAGGGAATTCCGCTCTTTGGAAAAATCGAAGGCCTGTCAGGGGGTTGACAGCTTCGGCTATGATAAGCGCTTTGGTTTGGCCGGCCTACCCTGGCTGAACGACGGAATGATCAAGGACACCATGAGCAAGCCTACCGCCGATACGAAAGAAGCCACTGTTGCCGCCAACTTCCTGCGTCCCATCGTCCAGGCCGACCTGGACAGTGGCAAGCACCAGAAGATCGTCACCCGCTTCCCGCCGGAGCCCAACGGCTACCTGCATATCGGTCATGCCAAGTCCATCTGTCTGAACTTCGGCCTGGCCAAGGAGTTCGGCGGTGACTGCCACCTGCGCTTCGACGACACCAACCCGGCGAAGGAAGACCAGGAATACATCGACGCCATCGAGGCCGATGTGAAGTGGCTGGGCTTCGAGTGGGCCGGCAAGGTGCGCTACGCGTCCAACTATTTCGACCAGTTGCACGATTGGGCGGTAGACCTGATCAAGGCCGGCAAGGCCTTCGTCTGCGACCTCAACGCCGAGGAGATGCGCGCCTACCGTGGCTCGCTGACCGAGCCGGGCAAGAACAGCCCGTTCCGTGATCGCTCGGTAGAAGAGAACCTGGACCTGTTCGCTCGCATGAAGGCCGGCGAGTTCCCGGACGGCGCCCGTTCGCTGCGCGCGAAGATCGACATGGCCTCGCCGAACATCAACCTGCGCGACCCGATCCTCTATCGCATCCGTCATGCGCATCACCACCAGACGGGCGACAAGTGGTGCATCTATCCCAGCTACGACTTCACCCATGGTCAGTCGGACGCCATCGAGGGCATCACCCACTCCATCTGCACCCTGGAGTTCGAGGATCACCGCCCGCTGTACGAGTGGTTCCTGGCCAACCTGCCGGTCCCGGCCCAGCCGCGCCAGTACGAATTTGCGCGCCTGAACCTGAACTACACCATCACCAGCAAGCGCAAGCTCAAGCAACTGGTGGATGAGAACCACGTGAATGGCTGGGACGACCCACGTATGTCGACCCTCTCCGGCTACCGCCGCCGCGGCTATACCCCGGCGTCGATCCGTGCCTTCTGCGACATGATCGGCGTGAACCGCGCCGGCGGCCTGGTAGACATCGGCATGCTGGAGTTCGCCATCCGTGACGACCTCGACGCCAACGCCGGCCGCGCCATGTGCGTGCTCAAGCCGCTGAAGGTGGTCATCACCAACTACCCGGAAGGCCAGGTCGAGAACCTCGAACTGCCGCGCCATCCGAAGCAGGACATGGGCGTGCGCGTGCTGCCGTTCAGCCGCGAAATCTACATCGACGCAAGCGACTTCGAAGAAGTCCCGCCGGCCGGCTACAAGCGCCTGATCCCGGGCGGTGAAGTGCGCCTGCGCGGCAGCTACGTGATCCGCGCCGATGAAGCCATCAAGGACGCCGCCGGCAACATCGTCGAGCTGCGCTGCAGCTACGACGAGAACACCCTGGGCAAGAACCCCGAGGGCCGCAAGGTCAAGGGCGTGATCCACTGGGTGCCGGCCGCCGAGAGCGTCGAGTGCGAAGTGCGCCTGTACGATCGTCTGTTCCGCTCCGCCAACCCGGAGAAGTCGGAAGAGGGCGGCAGCTTCCTCGACAACATCAACCCCGAATCCCTGGTGGTGCTCAAGGGCTGCCGCGCCGAGCCGTCGCTGGCCAGCGCCAGCGCCGAGGATCGCTTCCAGTTCGAGCGCGAAGGCTACTTCTGCGCCGACGCCAAGGATTCCAAGGCTGGCGCCCTGGTGTTCAACCGAACCGTGACCCTGCGCGATTCCTGGGGGCAGTAAGGGATGGCTGATTTGCAGATATACAGCACGCTGTCCAAGACCAAGGACACCTTCAAGCCACTGGTCGGCAACCAGGTACGCATGTACGTGTGCGGCATGACCGTCTACGACTTCTGCCACATCGGCCACGCCCGCGTAATGGTGGCGTTCGATGTCATCGCCCGCTGGCTGCGCCATCGCGGCTATGACCTGACCTACGTGCGCAACATCACCGACATCGACGACAAGATCATCCGTCGCGCCCAGGAGAACGGCGAATCGTTCGAAGACCTGACCGCTCGCATGATCGCCGCGATGCACGAGGACGAGGCACGCCTGTCGGTCCTGCGTCCGGACATCGAGCCGCGCGCCACCGGTCACATCGCCGGCATGCACGAGATGATCCAGACCCTGATCGACAAGGGCTACGCCTACGCGCCCGGTAACGGCGACGTCTACTACCGGGTCGGCAAGTTCGCCGGCTACGGCAAGCTGTCGCGCAAGAAGATCGAAGACCTGCGCATCGGTGCGCGCATCGAGGTCGACGAATCCAAGGAAGACCCGCTGGACTTCGTGCTCTGGAAAGGCGCCAAGCCGGGCGAGCCGAGCTGGGAGTCGCCCTGGGGTGCCGGTCGCCCGGGCTGGCACATCGAGTGCTCGGTGATGTCCACCTGCTGCCTGGGTGAGACCTTCGACATCCATGGCGGTGGCCCGGACCTGGTGTTCCCGCACCACGAGAACGAAATCGCCCAGAGCGAGGCAGCCACCGGCAAGCTCTATGCCGCTAGCTGGATGCATGCCGGCGCGGTGCGCGTGGACGGCGAGAAGATGTCCAAGTCCCTGGGCAACTTCTTCACCATTCGCGAAGTGCTGGAAAAGTACCACCCGGAAGTCGTGCGCTTCCTGCTGGTCTCCAGTCACTACCGCAGCCCGATCAACTACTCCGAAGACAACCTGAAGGAAGCCAAGGGCGCGCTGGAGCGCTTCTACACCGCGCTGCGCGGCCTTCCGAAGGTGGCTGCCCAGGGTGGCGAGGAGTTCGTCGAGCGTTTCGGTGCAGCGATGGATGACGATTTCGGTACGCCGGAAGCGGTCGCCGTGCTGTTCGAGATGGTACGCGAGGTCAACCGCCTGCGTGACAGCGATCCGGCAACGGCTGCCGCGCTGGCTGCACGCGTGCGTGAACTGGGGGCTTTGCTAGGCGTGCTGCAGATGGACGCTGACGAGTTCCTCCAGGCGGGCGCGGCCGGCAAGGTCGATGCGGCGCAGGTCGATGCGCTGATCCAGGCGCGCCTGGATGCCCGCGCGGCGAAGAACTGGGCCGAATCCGACCGCATCCGCGACGAGCTGACCGCTCTGGGCGTGGTGCTGGAAGACGGCAAGGGCGGTACTACCTGGCGTCTCGCCGAGTAATCGCAGTCCCGAAATGAAAAAGGCCGCTGATCAGCGGCCTTTTTCTTGCTCGTCGAACACCTGTCAGGTGTGCAGGTGTTCGGCGGCGTACAGGGTGTTTTCCAGCAGACAGGCGCGGGTCATCGGGCCGACGCCGCCCGGAACCGGGGTGATCCAGCTGGCGCGCTCGGCAGCCACGTCATATTCCACGTCGCCCACCAGCTTGCCGTCTTCCTGGCGGTTGATGCCTACGTCGATGACGATAGCGCCTTCCTTGATCCATTCGCCCTTCACCAGGCCGGGTTTGCCGGCGGCAACCACGACCAGATCGGCACGGCCAACGTGGTCGGCCAGGTCGCGGGTGAAGCGGTGGGTGACGGTGACGGTGCAGCCGGCCAGCAGCAGTTCCAGTGCCATGGGCCGGCCGACGATGTTGGAGGCGCCTACGACGACGGCGTCCAGGCCGTACAAGTCGACACCGGTGCTCTGCAGCAGGGCCATGATGCCCTTCGGCGTGCAGGGGCGCAGCAGCGGGATGCGCTGAGCCAGGCGGCCGACGTTGAAAGGATGGAAGCCGTCCACGTCCTTGTCCGGGTTGATGCGCTCCAGCAGCTGGGAGGCATCGAGGTGGGCGGGGAGGGGGAGCTGCACCAGAATGCCGTCGATCGCCGGGTCGGCGTTCAGGCGGTCGATCAGCGACAGCAGTTCTTCCTGGGTGGTGCTGGCGGGAAGGTCGTACGCCTGGGAGAGGAAGCCGACCTCTTCACAGTCCTTGCGCTTGTGCGCGACATAGACCTGAGAGGCGGGGTCGCTGCCGACCAGGATCACTGCCAGGCCGGGGATGCGCAGTCCTTGCTGGCGGCGTTCGTTGACGCGTTGGGCAATCTGCTGGCGGAGGCTGGCGGCGATCGCTTTGCCGTCGATCAGTTTTGCAGTCATGTCGGGGGGATAACCATTAAGGCGGGTGAAAAGAAGGCGCGCATTTTCGCACGCTGCCTCCATAAGGCAAAGGCGGGAGCCCCTGATTTGGCGTAACTCCTTTATCTCTTTGAATTTTTTTTAAAAAAGTTGTTGACGGGGTATGGCCTCATCGATAACATGCGCCCCGCTTGCCGAGCACAGCCTGAAACACGAAAGAGGCGGTGCCAACCGATTCGGTGGTTTTCACTGAGTCTGCTTAGCAAGGGTTGCCGCCACTTAAAGCGCCCGTAGCTCAGCTGGATAGAGCATCCGCCTTCTAAGCGGATGGTCGCAGGTTCGAGTCCTGCCGGGTGCGCCATGTGGCGTTCGGTACAAGCAAGTGTAATATGGTGGGCGTAGCTCAGTTGGTAGAGCACAGGATTGTGGCTCCTGGTGTCGTGGGTTCGATTCCCATCGTCCACCCCATATTCCGAAGCGCCAGGCCTTGAGCCTGGCGTTTTCGTTTCTGCGGTACCCTGCGGACGTGGTGAAATTGGTAGACACGCTGGATTTAGGTTCCAGTGGCGCAAGCTGTGAGAGTTCGAGTCTCTCCGTCCGCACCATCTTTCAAATCAAGTACTTACAAGCTTCAAGCCTCCCTCGTTTAGACGCACTGGATTTTCGCTGTAGCGAGATTGTGACACGGGCAAATCAAGCAGCCCGACCGCATCCCTGACTCTTGCCGGCGCCAAGTGCGCATACCGCTCGGTCATCTGCACCGTCGAATGCCCCAGCAGATCCCGCACCTCAGTCAACGATACGCCCGCAGAGACCAGCCACGCGGCACAGGTATGGCGCAGGTCGTGGATGGTGAAGTTATTGATCTTCGCCGTCGTACAGGCCTTCTCGAAGCCGGTACGCAGGCAGATCACCCGATCCCCATCACCCCTGCAGAACACCCATTCCGAATCCGGGCAGTGCGAAGCGCGGTATGCCATCCGTCGCGTCAGGGCGTCCATTGCGCCCTGGTTGATCGGAATGCTTCGCCGTTTCCCCGCTTTCGTGTGGTGGCCTTCCAGGTAGATCAGGCGGTTTGCCATATCCACTCGTCGCCATTCCAAGCCGAGCATTTCCTCTTTCCGACAGCCGGTATTCACAGCCAGGCGGATGAAATCCTCGAGCATCTGACCGAACTTCTGCTGACGCGCCGCTCGGCACAGTGATTCGGCTTCCGCCCTGGTCAACCATCTGACCCTGCCTTCCGCCTCCTTCAGCGTGCGCCCCTTGACCGGATTTGGCAGGTGCCACTCCAGCTCAACGTTGCACCAGTTAATCGCAGCAGACAGCGCTGCAAGCTCCCGGTTGACCGTCGCGGTCGACTTCCCTTCATCCGTGCGCCGGCTGGCGTACTCCCTGATGTCCTTGCCGGCTAGATCGTTCATCACCACTCCGGCAAAATGGACCCGCAAGGCTTTAACTCTGTGCTGTGTGGTCGTGTAGCTGCGCTGATGCTGTCCGGCGTGGCGCAGATACTCGACCATCACTTCTTCAAACGACCGATCCGGGTCGACTCCCAGCTCCTTCTCCTTCCACGCCTTAGCCCGCTCGGCCTGCTCTATGGCCTTTGCGGCGTTGTGGTCGTCGGTGCCAGAAGATCGTCTAACGTACGTTCCATCTGACGCTTTGTAGCTGACCCACCAGTACGGCGAGCCTTTCCTTCTGTAGGGCATGGGGTTTCCTCCACGCCGCCCGCGGGCGGTAGGGTAGCAGCCGGGAGGCTGGATTCAATCATCGCGATCAGCCGCTCCTTGTGGATGCGGATGGTGTTCTTCGAGATGCGCACGACGGGGAGGTCGCCTTCCTGGGCAAGTCGATAGGTGGTCGAGCGCCCCAGTCCAAGGATCTTGGCCGCGTCAGTCACGGAAATAAGCTGCATGAATGCCTCAATCCCGGTGAGCCGGGGCTGATAGGTGAGGGTGGGTGTATGCTTCCGGCCAGGACCTGGCCTGAGAGGGCGCCCGCGTCGGGCAAGGATGGGGGGTGGCCTGTCAGGCCGGGTTCTGCTGCGCCAGGCGGATGATCAGGCTGCGGTCTTCTTTGTCGGCGAAGCCGAAGGCATGAGGGTTGTGCCGAGCCTGCCGTGTCCATCCACCCCGGCAGTCGTAGAACGACCCAGCGAATATCTTGGCTTCCATAGGCTTGTCTTCGAACGACTCCAGCGCGTTCTTCTCGAACTCACCTTCAGGCGTGATCACCAGCTGGACCACACCGTCCTCGATGTAGATGGCTGTCTTCATGGCAATACCTCATCTATCCGCAGTGCGGAGGTGTGAGTGGGGTAGGGTTAGGCTGCGTGACTAAGGTCGACGTACAGGCCAAGTCCAGATCGCTGTAGTGCAGCTTTCGCGCGTTCACCGCGGGCCAGAAGCACGACGCCGTGCCCAGGCGACCCGCCGATACTTCCATCAGGCCTGATGAACTTCGTCTTGCCGCGCGGGAAGAGCATCGCGTCAGCCTTTACGGCATGTTCATGGAACCAGGCGGCGCTGGTGTAGGCGCGGACGATGGCAATGCCGTTGCCGTGGTCCAGGAACTTCTCCAGCCACGGCACGTGCCCATTCCTTCCGCCGAATGGTGGGTTCATGAATACGAACCCATCCCAAGGCTGTGCCAGGCCGTCATCGCTGATGGTGAACACGCGGTCAGCCGGAACCCAGTGCGATGCGCCTGGACTGCAGGGGTCGAGATCAAAGCGCTCGCCAATCGCCTGCAGCATGTCCGGCGGCGTATACCAGTCATCTGAGTGGCCAATGCAGGGTTCGTGCTCGCTCATCTCCCGCCTCCTTCCAGGGCTGCGTCGATTGCAGCGTCGATATCTGGATACTTCCTATCGCCGCGAAGGTTATAGGCGTATGGGTTTATTGGCTTGAAATAGCACATGAACTGCCAGCCTTTGCCGGAGACGTAGGCTGTGCACCGAATCGCTTGGTACCGCTCGGCGTCCTTGCTCAATCCGTCGATCAGAGCAAGCCGTTCAGACACTCTGGTATCCCGCGCCTCCTCAAGATCGGTGACATGACCGCGCAGCAGCTCCACCTCGGCAATCAGCTCCAGAACTGCTGCGGGGTTGGCTGCCTTGATGAAGTTACGATTCGCCTTCTCGTCAGAGCCGAAGCATTCGCAGATCACCCAGCCGCTGTTGAGTTGATCGCTGTCCGCAATGACACTTTGGGCTGCGTCAGTCGTCCACGGCCCCGGCGTAGCCCGCTCCGCCAGCTCCTTCAGCTTGGTTAGGTCGGTCATGCGTGCGTACCTCGCAGTCCTGTTGCGACCCAGTAGGGAGTTCCGTTGCACTCAACCAGCCCTTTGCGCTTGAGCCGATTAAGGGCTTTGCTGATCGTCGGCCTGTCCTCACCAATGGCGTGACGCATTGCCCAGGCGGTAGATCCTTGAATCTTGCGCAGGTGCTTAAGCACCTTGGCGTCGATAGGATTGTCGGTCATGGCTACTTCACCTCTATTCCGGCTTGCTGGAGGACGTCTGCTACCGCTCCGGCTTGGTAGAGTGGAAGGTCGGTCTTGTGATCAACCTCATGCGGATATACCTCTGCCGGCAGCTCCACCTTCAGAGCCGCGCGGCTGGCTTGCCAGGCTTTCCATGCCGTTGCTACGACATAGAAGCCATAGTGACCATTAGGTCCTTTCTTGAGCGGATTGCCGCTTCCTACGTCAACGAAATGACTGGAAGCCCACGCTTCAAACGCTTCTCGAATTCCAGACATGCGAATGCCTCCCATACGGGTGTGCGGTTAAGGGGAAATAGGTGGCGGGTATGCTGATGCTGAATCGCCACTTTTATGAAGAGAAACCCAGCAGCTAAGCGGGTTAGAGGTTGGTGCTGGGGTGGCTGGTTAGGGGTGGAGGAGGGTGCTCAGCTCGTCTGCTAGCTTCACGTCGACGTTACCTGTCTCTCGCATCCCTTTCAGGCTGAGCACGGGTTCCGATTTCTCCGCTAGGCGCAGGATTGACTCGACCGCACTGCGCAACAGCCCCTCGCTCACCGCCTTGCCGTTGATGCGCACTCCAGCCTGGAACGCTTCGAATACGCAGTGAGTCATGAAGTCTGTATAACCGCCTACGCCGTGGTGATGGCGCTTCATCTTGTAGATGCTGAACAAGCGTTCGAACTCGGCATGCTCATCAACCACCACCCTTGCGCGCAGGGTTGCGACTTCCTCCAGCGCCGCATCACGGTCGCGCTCAAGCTCTGCGATTCCAGCAGAAAGGTAGCCGTCGAGTTCCTTCGTCGTGTCACGCTTCCGCCAAGCCTCAGCAAAGTGCCGGGTCATCATCCCCATCATGCGATGCTCAAGTGTGTCAGCGCGGCCGTGCGCAGCTGCGACTTCCTCCCTGAGCGCCTGGGCCTCGGCTTCGAGCTTGGCGTAGTGCTCATGCAGCACGAACGAACCTTCAGGGTCTGGCCGCATGTTGTAGCCGACGATGGTGTTCTCAGGCTCCCAGCGCTTTACGTCACTCATCACCGCCGTCCTCCAAACTGTCCAAGTAATCCGCGCGATCTCGATCGTCGTTCAGTTGCATATCGCGGTGCCAATCCTCTTCGGGATCAGCCCCTCCCTGCGCCGGCGCGGCGGCGAGCATGGCATCGTACTGCTCTATGACGCGGGCGTGCTCGCTGCGGTCCGGCTTACCGAACGATTCTTCATAACCAGCCTCTACCATTTCAATGGTTGGTTTAGTCGGAACCAGCTTCCAGCCCTCCGGCACCTGCCCAGCCTGGGAGACCGGGGAGGCGAGCCCAGCAATCAGCCGGTCAACGACGGCCTTGTTCTTGAAGTCGCCGTAGCGAGCGTCAGCGGTGGCGTCGAACAACTGTTGAGCCATGCGCAGCGTTCCTTCCTGCTCAGCGTTGGCCGCTACCTTGAACGAACCGAGCATTGCGGAAAGCCCGATTCGCAGCGGATCGTGCGCGCGGCTCAGCTTCTCCAGCTCCGCGACCCTGGCCTGGGCGGCGTCGCGTTCTTCACGCCGGCAGTTACGGTCGAATGTCATTCCAGTAAGCCGAACCTGCAAATTGGAATTTTCCACGCGCAGCGCCGCGACGATACGCTCGGTCTCGGCTTTGTCGTAGCCGAACACAACGCCGGAACAGTCGTTGTGCTGATACTGCCGCAGGGCGTTGACCAGCTCCGGCGCCGGGGAGGGTTGCGCTTTGCAGGTCGGGCAATCCTTCACGCACTTCACCGGCCCGTTTTCGTAGGGAATGCCGCCTTCGGAATGGGTTATCTCGCCATCATCGACCATGCCGGTATCGTTGCAGGTGGAGCAAGCCGGGGAGGGTTGCGCCAGGGCGGCGCGGGCTTCCTGAATCAGCAGGATGAACTGGTCGCGCATCCAGCCGCTGGTTCTGGTGTGATCCTCGCCGCCGAACCATGCCGGCATGTCGTTCAGCTTCGACTCAAGCCATGCCAGGACTGCCAGCTCCCCCTGCGCGCCCTCTGCCTGCTCGGGGTGCTCCGGTGGGCAGCTTGGGCAGCCGATGTACCAGACTCCGCAGCCGTCGCTGTCAGAAACCGTTCCGGAGCCGCTGCATTGCTGGCACTGCTCCCCCTGCTGCGAGGCGAGGAAGGCCTCTACGTTTGAGCGCATGACAGTGCCAACGGGAATCCAATCAACGGCATCAGAAATTAGCTCCTGTGCCTTCTTCGCCGCCAGCTTCAGGTTGATGTTCTCGATCCGAAGCCCTGCGATGTAGTTGTCGAGTTCGGCGCTCAGTTCGTGTTCTCGATTCATTCCGAATCCTCCCGAACCAGCATGAAGTAGGCGTGCTGGAGTCGCTGGTAATCGCTGAGCTTCAGGTCTTCAAGTTCGTCACGACCGATGCGGATCAGTGCGGCGAACAGATTCAGCTCGCGCTCTTCGTCGTCGTAAGCCAACTTGCTGGCCATGCGAATGTCGCGCACGGTTGGAGCGCGCAGACTGAGATCGTCGACCTCGACGCCGTTGCAGGTCACTGGCTTCGAAAGCTTCACCACAGCCACATCGGCAGACAGGCTCAGCCACTCAGGAATCTTCTTCTCGGTCATGCTGCCTTCTCCTGCTGCGCGCCGTACTTCCTGAAGTACTCGCAGATGTCTTCGCTGAGTTGCTGGCCGCCGATGGTGCTGAGCTGGCCGGTCATGTGTTTGCAGCTGCGGAGCAGGGCGTCTGCCTCGGCTTGGCGTCGTGCGGATTCGAAGATGTCGTCGAAAGACTGGTTGGTGATCGACTCGATCTTGCGTTGCTTGTCTGACTTGTCGAGGCCTTTCATGCTGCTTCCCTCCGATCAAGGACGGTGTCGTGGTAGCCGGCCAGCCAACGGCAGCGGCGGTCGAGTTCGTGGAGTCCCCAAGGGCAAGCGCGCTCGGTCAGGCCAAGCTGCTTGGCCTCTATGCCGTCCTGGTACTCGGCGGTGTTCTCTGGGTACTCAAGCTGCTGCCTGTTCATGGCGTTCCTCCCAGAGGCGCTGCGCATTGATGTCCTTGCGGGTCAGCATCAGCGCAAACCGCGTGTCATCGCGGAAGTGCGTGTAGATCAGCCGCAGGATTCGGTCGTTGCTGATGTGCAGGGCGCGCATCATGTGCTTGCGGGTGGGGAAGGTTTCGATCTCTGCGTCCATCCGCTTGATCAGATCGGCGTCACCCAGCGCGATGCGGGACTCAGCGCTGCGGCGACGTGCAACTTCGTGCATGCGTTCGAGCGGTGAACTCTTGTGGATGAACTGGCCGTTGAAGACCGGGATCAGGTCAGTGCGCTGGCCGAATCCGATCTCCTGCACTGCGCCGCCACTGGCCAGAAACTCAGCCATCAGCCGGTCAATGTCGTCGTGATTCAGCTTGTGCTCGCAGTGCACGATCTCCTGCCAAGCGTCCGCCTCGCAGGGTTCTTCAATCTCGGGGAAGTCTGTTTCCATGGCACACCTCAGGCGAAAAAGAGGGGCCATTGCGGCCCCTAGGTGACGTGGTGCAAGGGATTCATGCGGCTAGACGCCGACGTGATTCGATGACGCCAGTGATGCGGCGCAGGCATGTCTCGCTGACTGGTATCAGCTCGTCTACGCCTTCCAACTGAACCTCGCCGCGTTTCGATGCTATGTGGCGCACCAAGTGGACGATCAGGTGAGTCTTCACGAGAGCGCTGCGATGTGTTCGCGTCAGGTAGTCACCGAACTCGTCTTCGATGCGCTTCAGGGCCTCATCCAGCAGCAGTTCACCGCCCGGATAATGCGCACTGACGTACTTGTCGCCGCTGGTGAAGTGCGTGATCTCGGAGAAGGGGATCGACAGCTTCTTGCCGAATAGCTGGGCGGTGATGATGGTTCTCATGCGGCCATCCTCCCGCGCATGTCAGCCTCAAGCGCTGCCAGTTCGTCCAGGAACGCCTTAACCTCAGCCTCCATCTCGCGGATGCGCGCATCGTCCCTGTGGTAGCGGAAGCAGACGTACTGCAGTTCATCGGGCAGGCGGTCGTCGAAGGACACGAAGTCGACAGATTCCAGTTCAGCGCAGGCCATCTGGGCGAGCATTTGCCACTCGTACTGCGTGTCGTGCTTGCCAGACTGAATCACAGCGATGTGCTGGGCTGTGTTCGGGCATTTGATCTCCAGACCGCGGCGGCCGTCGTCCAGCAAGATCACCCCATCGGGACTTGCACCGAAGCCTTCGATGCTAGGATGCAGGATCAGTCCTACCTCCAGTACCTCGCAGTCTTCGTACATCTCGTATGCCGAGCGCGCGATAGGCTCCAAGTCGTTGCCGCGCTGCATGGCTGCGTTTGTGTAGCCTTCCTCTCGCGCTCCGGTCAGGCGTTCACACAGAAGCTGCATCATGTAGTTGGTGCGGACAGCAGAAGGGGCGCCTCCGCGCCCCTTTGCCATTACATCCTTCACCTTGCTCGCCGTTACCTTGCCGAGCCTCTGGGCGAACCAATCATCAGTCTGCTGGATCATGTTCCACCTCCGCCTCAATAGGCTCAGGCTGCACGGCAAGCGCGCTTTGACGCTGCTTCACGGCCTCTTTGAACTTGGCGAATGACTGCACATCGCGGGCTGACTGCATTTCGGCCTTACCGGCGAGCCACACGCTTTGCAGTGCATCGAGCGATTCGGCGTTAACTACCTGGGCTATCCACTTCTCGGCGAGCTCGCCGCCCTGCGCGTTTGCCGCAAGACTTGCCAGCCCTTCGCCTGAATCGGTGTTCAGGTGATGGATTGCCTTGTCCAGGCGGTCTGTCTTCGGCCAGTACTTGTAGGCCCGCTTCACGACCGTCTTCTTCGCCATCTCGCCGTAGTCGGTCTTCCAGGGGGAAGACTTGCCTGACTTCACCGACTGGGAGCGGTTCATGATCCCATCGATGTCATCGCGGCTCATGCAGGTGGTCAGGTAGTCGCCGTCTGCCGTCTTCACTACCACGTACACACCTACGATCTCCCCGCGCTCCTTGGCGAATGGGTTGTAGGAGTGGGTGGGCGGCTTATCGAAGCCGTTGAGGGAGAAGGAGTCGTGCGCGTAGACCAGTTCTGCCTGCGCCCACAGGATCGAGCCGGTAGCCATAGCAAGATCCATCAGGCCCATGTAGCTGATGTCCAGGCAGATACGCCCGTCACGCGGAACTAGATAGGCCTGGCGCTTCGCCGGATTCAGGCTGATCCCGATTGCCGCGATGTTGGTCACTGCGTTGACGACCGACTGACGGTTGCTGGAAGCGATCTTCGCGGCGTAGTCGTTGTTCTGGAAGGTCTGGATGGCGAACTCTGCTTCACGTTCGAAGTTGAGTGCCGAGTCGGTCAGCACGGACGCGAAGGAGCTGCGAGCCCCGTAGACATCTTGCTCGATGACCGCAAGATTGCTCATGTGGTAATACCTCGCCGCGCATGCGCAGCCAGTGAAGGGAGGGGTTGATTCTTAGCCTTCTCGCACTCGGTTGATCTGGTGCGGTTCTTTCAGGAATGGGCGAAGGCGCTCTTGCAGCTGCTTCACGTGTCCATCCATCTCAGCCACAAGCTGGCTCATGGTTTCCACGTTGTAGAAGGTGAGCAGACTGTGAATATCGGCATTGCGATCGCCCAGCGGTGTGTTTCCTTCTTCGAATGCCTCGGCTGGCGAGTACGACTGGTATCCGTCCTTGTAGCTGACGAAGTAGCCACCAGCTTGCGGTTGATGCTTTGCCATCCACGCTGCCGGCATGGCTATTGGGGCGTAAGCCTTGTCGACGGGGTGAAGCAAATTCGCATCGACGTCTATTCGCTCAAGCTTCAGTGCCCAAACCTGCTTGTGGCTTTGGTAGCGGGGCATCTCGATCATGCAATCGGTCATATCGTTCTCCAGATAGAAGGGAAAGGCGCGTAACGTGCGCCACTCGGATTTGTCATCCAGGCGTGAGAAAACCGCTGTACTAGCCGGCGAAAGGTGCGCTCCAGACCACATCTGGCGGCGTTGATGGCGCCGGACTAACCGCCAACCGGCTCACGGCTATCCGGCTTACCGGCGCCCCGTGCTGGCGTGCGTGATGGGGTAGGCAGGTGACTCAGCAGTCCAGCCGTTCGCAACGTCGAGGGCCTTGAAGAACAGAATCATCAGGGCAAGTGCCCATACCCAGCTTGGGTCGATGGTCTTGAGCTTCATGCTTCACCTCGCTCGATGGATTCTGTGTCCTCGCCTCGGTTGTCGAGCCAAGCGCGCATGTTGTCTGCGGCTGTCATCTCGTCGCACCAGCCGGCGCCAGTGACTACCGCGCCGCTCAGGTCTGATTGCTCAGCCATGCTCGTGGTGATCTGCTTCGCCAGCTCCATGAACTTGGCCTGATCGCTGATCTTGAACACGGCGGTGAAGTACTCTCGGCTCATTTCTGCACCTCCATTTCACAGACCCACCGTCCCTTGCACTTAAACGGCGATCTCCTGAACTCCAGATATGAAAAGCCCTGATTTCTCAGGGCTTGGATTATGGCGGGGAAGTTGGGCGCGATGATGTTCAAGTCTTCACCTCCGGATGCCACTTGGCCTTGTACTCAGCGATGAAGTCGGCTGGAAACTTCGACTCCCAACCGCAGCAGCCACATTTGAACTGTTCACCAGTCCAATTCGTGCGAGGCATGACGGTGCACTTATCCATGTTCCCGCAGTAGGGCGTGTAACCGGGGCGAGTCATCAGGTTCTCTCGGATGATGCTCATGTTGACTCCCTAGCTTTTAGAAGCCTTGAAACAAGTGACTCGATGTACCGACGCTTGTAATCGGCGCAGGTGTTCAGTTCATCGCGGAGTGCTTGAATTCCCTCGTCGGTGATCTGCAACACCTTGCCGAACGGAGTCCAGTAGCCGCTTCTACGGCGCCCATACCACTGAAAAAGGTCAGTTCCTGCCAGCTGTGCGAGGTTGCTGGCATCCACAACTCCCACTGCTGGTGGACGATTTGCCCGCGCAATAGGGTCGAGACGCAGGCAATCAGTTCCTTGCCCGTCACCGTTTGCATCGGGTATTGGCAGATCGGTTTCGATGAAGTAGCTCATGCCGCCTCCTGCACATACAGCCGGTAGATTTCGTCTTCCTTCGCGTTGACCAGATCGCCGGCCAGATCGCGGATTTTGTCCTTGCTGAGGAAGAGGTCAGCGAGGCGTCTGGCTTCGTCGTAGTTGCACGCCTTGAGCGCGACCAACAACTGGCCCAGGTTGCACTCGTGGTCCTGCTTGATGGCCTTCTCAGCGGCGTCCTGCACCTTGATGCAAAGCACGTCAGCTTCGATCAGCTTCCTGCCGTTGAAGCGCACGAAGCCGCGCTTGATCAGGTCGTCGACTGCGGCGTAGTGGATGTTCGCCCACTCCGAACTCTCGGCCCAGGTAGGCGAGTCGTCAGGCACCAAAGCGTCATACGCTTCCTGCAGCTTGCGGATGGCGGTCATGGCTGCTCCCTCCGGTAAAATCCAAGGCGATTTAGCGCGGCCTCAAGGTCGAAGTCTTCGGCGGTCTTGTCAGCCTCGCCAAGCAGCATCACGACAAACTTCTTTCCACGGTTAGGCTTGAATCCGAACTGGTAGCGCTGCCCGTTATCGCGATCCCAGCAAACCTTGGTGAAGCTTCCGACCAAGGTTGCGTCTCCGTCGTTTAGGTACATTTCGTTCATGTCTATGACCTCGTGGTCGCGTGCATGCGGCAGCGTCCTGTCTCGCTGTCGTCATACAGGCGAAAAAATGCCCGGACTTGCCGGGCTAAGAGGGGTAGGGTGGGGATGGCCGGCTCGCTAGACCGGCGCGCAGTGGATACTCCGTAGCAGAGCAGCGTCATGCCGTAGGAGATGACAGCACTCGCCGAATCTGACCGTGGCCGCCTTGGCAGGCCTGCGCATCATCCCCATTGAAGGGTGGCGTCCTTGCCGGGGAAGTCAGTTCTCGTATTGATCATCGGTGCTGAAGCTGTATTTGACGGTCGTTTCTACAAACGTCTCGACAATGAATCCTCGGCTACATGAGCCACACATTGCCTCGTGCGTTCCGCCATGGAACAGGCCGAGTTCTTCGGTCTTTTCCCTGTTCAGGAAAGCACCACAGTGAGGGCAGCGCGGGTTTGCGTTGTACGCAAATTCGTAGTTCTTGCCAGACTTCAGAGCTTCAAGTCGTTCGCTCATCTCGCCTCCAGGGTGTGTATGCGCAAGGGCGCGTTAGGCGGAGGCCCTGGCGATTGCCGCCATGGCTTTCTCTGCGACCCATTCATCTCCAGTCATGACGCCGTGGTCGATGACTGCTTGAAGAGCCTCCAGCAGCTCCGGCGCCGCCGCTATCAGGCGGGCGTTGGCGTCTATTGGGTGAGACGGATTGAAATCGCCAACCACTGCTATGCAGTCATTGCCCTGCATTACGCAAAGACCACCGCCCTCTGCGAGGTATTCGCTATCGTCGACCATCCAAGGTCCGGGAGTGTGCTTACTCATGTGGCCACCTGTTAGTCGGGGATTGCTGCGAACTGAAGCGCGCGATGCCATGCGAACTGGAAGAGTTCCCACCGCTTCTGAGTGTCTTCGTCGAGGTACTTGCCGGTCGACAATCTGGCCAGCGGGAAGACTTTTTTCTCAACGCTTTCGAACTCGCTGCGGATTACTTCGGTTTCGTCCATCTCTTTCTCCTGATTGGCGGAGCCATGGGGGCTACTTGCCGTGGTTGGCGTGATAGCCGTTCAGGGCGTATGCGGCGTCACGCGCAGCAATGGCCTCGTGCATCGTGGAAAAGTAACCAACGTGCTTTCGGCGACCAGTTCCTAGTGCTGACACTTGTACGCGCCATCTCTGCCGACCTGATTCGTAACTGATGCCATGCTCACCGGATGTGTTGTTCCGGCAACGACTAGCATTCCGTTGGTTCTCGGAATGACTTACCTCGCGCAGGTTTGAAAGCCTGTTGTCATCGCGCCTGTGGTTAAGGTGATCGACCTGCCCATCTGGCCATCTCCCGTGGCAGTACAGCCACGCAAGTCTGTGAGCCCGGTGGTATGTGCCGTCGATTGCGATGTGTATGTACCCTTGTCCGTCGTCGCTTCCAGCAACTGCACCCTTTTCAGCGCGTGATCCTTTGCGAACCAGCCACGTAAATTCGCCAGTGGCTTTGTCGTACTGCAGCAGCTTCATGAGCCGTTCCTGCGTCAACTGTTCTTGCATGTAGGCCTCCGCTTTCCACGACCTCCGTTTCTAGAGGTCCTGGAAAGCGCCGCGTACTGCGGCGCCTCAGCCGCGCTCAGCAATCTGGCGTCTTGCGCGGCGTCTACTGCATGTCAAAGAACTCTCTGTCTTCCAGAGCCGGTCGATCCCTCTTCGGGGCCGGGGAGTCACTTCGCTGACTCCGTGCTATCTGGTGGCTTCACCAGCCGTGTTCCCTTTTCAGGGCCTCCACCGTTTCGGGTGGTGTGAACAGAATTTAGAAAACTAAACAAAAGGCGTCAAGCACTATTTTTAGAAATCTAAACAACGCTGGCGAGCAGACACAAAAAAGCCCGCGCTAGGCGGGCCTCTTCGTGGGTAAAAATCCTATGAGGGCTGGAGCATCTGCTTAGAAAGCTCTTTTCTCACCGCCTTAGCTTGTCCAGGAAGCTTCCCTGTAAGGAGGCGAACAGTCAGAGAGAAAATCGCCATCGCAAGGACCTCCAGTACCATCAGGGCAGGGATGCACCAGAGCAGAACAAGATCGACTTTCCGCTCCTCCCAGCAGAGCCAGACGACCCAAATAGCTATCGCAAGATATACGGCCATCATGGCATATCCGACAAATGTAGAGATGGTTCCAGCTGCATCTGACAGCCGATTGGCAAGTAAGTCCGTGCTATTGCGTGCCTGCACCGTGCGTAGGAGCAGACCCTTATTTTCAGGATTGTCGAGTTCTTCATAGCTAAGACCGAGGGAGATAACTATGTCTTGTGCTTCGGCTTCATCCATCCTTTTGGCAATCTTTGTCCTAAAGATTAGAGCCATGGCTCCTAGTGCCATCCATGCTGCGGCAACCCCAACAATGTGACCAAGCTGAATCAACCAGTTCATAGGCTCTCCGTTTCCTGCCGTGTACCTTAAAATACCGAGCGCGGCGGCCTCGCATCGACAACTCGACCAATGATCTGCACGTTGTCATTGATCTCAAGGGTGCGGAAAGCGGGGTTCAGCGGCTTAAGATAGCTAGCACCAAAATCCCTGATGTAGACCTTAAACGTCGTTTCGTCGGTATCCAGCATTTTGGCGACGTAAAGCTTTCCGCTGACCAAATCGAATCCCTCGGGGCGCACGAGAATGAGCGTGCCAGGCGTGAAGCTGTATCCGCTTCCTGGTGGGGCAATCATTGAGTCACCCTCAACCTCAAGCCAGTACCCCTTTGGCCCTGCATTGGCTTCCGAGGTAAACCATTCCTCTGCATCTCCTGGCTGGAAGTTGTCGCAGCTTTCAGCCCATTCACCCGCAATGATCCAGCTGATCAACGGATACCCCTTAGCTTCCCTGTATGGAGTGCGCGCAGGCCTGACGTTGGAGTGCGAGCCAGGCTCGCCAGGCTGACCCTTCCCTGATAGCAACCATTCTGGCGAGCACTGCAACTCACGAGCGACAGCCATGAGATTTTCGCCCTTGATCATGTTCGTGCCGTTCAGCCAGAAGGTGACGGTTCCTTTCGAAACGCCCACGCGCGTAGCCAGCTCAGACTGAGTGAGCTTCATGTCGCGCAGGCGCCCCTTGATGCGGTCTTTGAGTTCCATGTTTAGGAGTCTAAACATCCGGTGGTTTAGATAACTTGCATGTGTCCGTTTATTTTTCTAAACTGGCTCCGTAGAAATGGAGGCCACATCAATGACCTTTGACCAAGCACTAGATCACTTCGGCTCCTGCCGGGCCATCGGCGACGCCCTTGGCGTCAGCATCAGCCGCGTCTCGCAGCTGAGGTCCGCAGGTGGCTTCTCGTATCAAGCCCAGTGCGTTCTCGAAAAGGCATCCAGCGGAAAGCTGCAGGCCTTGAACGAAGACGTACCTAAAAAACTCGCCGCATAGGAGAAATCCCGCATGTATGCAGACCCCAAACACCTTCGTGACCGCGAGATCAAGCTCCGCGTTGACGAAGCCACCTACGACGTAATTGAGGCGCTTGCTCGCTTCCACCGCACGCAGAAGGCGGTTCTGGTCCGTGAGTTCGTCCAAGCACAGCTGGATCAACTTGCAACCGAGGATAACGGCGAAACCAACGTGGCCTGAAGGCCCTAGCGAGGGCTTATGGCTGCCGAACTCAGAGCGCTCTTCAGTGAAGCGCAGATCGAGCAGCTTGAGCGGGAAGCAAGACGACGGGGACAAACCCTGGAGCAGGTTGCCGCCGAGCTGCTGGATAGAGAAGTGGAATCAAGAACGCGGCCACGAACGAGAAGTGTAGTGACGCCGCTAGGGCGCCCTAAGAAGGGCGGCAAGAGGGACTGAAAAGTCCAGAAGCAAGACACAAAAAAGCCGGGATTGCGGCCCGGCTTATTGCTGTAACAGACGAGGAAATACTAATGGCCAGAGCTAGAAACATCAAGCCCGGCATCATGGCAAACGAGAACCTTGCGGAACTCGCCCCAGTAGATCGCCTGTTATTCATCTACCTGTGGATGCTGGCTGACCGTGAGGGTCGTCTTGAAGATCGTCCGAAGCGTATCAAGGCGGAAGCGCTTCCCTACGATGACGTGGACACTAATGAGGCCCTGAATAGTCTTGCCAAGGCAGGATTCATCCTTCGCTATCAGGTCGAAGGTCAGAGCATCATCCAGGTGATCAACTTCACCAAGCACCAAGCTCCTCACATGCGTGAGCAGGGCAGCTCACTCCCTGAGTATGTGTCTGAAACTGCCGAGATAGAGCCTTGCCCGGTTGAGGTAGTTGCAGAGCACAACCTAGGCAGTGCCAAGGCGATGCCTAGCCCATCTGATTCTCTGATCCCTGATTCTCTGATCCCTGATTCCAATACCCCCCTTCCCCCCGAGGGGGAGCGTGACGGTCTGTTCGACCAGTTCTGGACCGAGTACCCGAACAAGACCTGCAAGGCCAAAGCCAAGGCGAAGTGGGAAAAGCTCAAGGTAACTCCGGCCCTGTTCGACCAGATCATGTCCGGGCTGCGCCGCCAGTGTTCAAGCCTTGCATGGACCAAGGAAAACGGTCAGTTCGTCCCGCACCCGACCACTTGGCTCAACGGTGAACGCTGGAACGATGAGGTTCGCAGCAACGTCCACCACCTCCCTAGCCGTCATCACGGCTTCGACAAGCGTGACTACACCGCAGGCCTGATCGAACGGGAGGATGGCACCTATGGCTTCTAACGCCCTGAACCTTGAGGTCTGCGACCTTGAGCGCCGCTTCGGCATCGTGTCGAAGTCCCCGGCGAAGTGTGACAAGCACGGTGAGTACGCGGCGATCATCCGCAAGGGTTCCGATGTTCCTGGCGGCTGCCCTGAATGTTCTGCTGAAGCGCGCGCCGAGAAGGACCGCGAAGCACAGGCCGAGATGTGGCGCAAACAAGAGCGAGCCCAGCTGGAGAAGCGACTTGCCGGTGTGCTGATCCCGCCGCGCTTCCAGGGCCGCAGCTTCGAAACCTACGAGGCTGCGAATGCTGGCCAGAAGAAGGCCCTGAAGGTCTGCCGCGAGTATGCCGAGAACTTCGAGGCCAATGCACAGGACGGGCGCTGCCTGCTACTGCTAGGCAAGCCTGGGACTGGGAAGACCCATCTGGCCAATGCCATCGCCGGCCATGTTGTCTGCCACAGCCGCAGCGTTACCGCGGCATACCGAACAGTCAGCACCATTCTGCAGTTGATCAAGACCAGCTTCGACAAGGACTCCAAGTACAACGAGATGGACGCCCTTGAGGCGCTTTGCTCGCCCTCTCTGCTGATCATCGATGAGGTAGGCGCTACCAAGCCGACCGAGTTCGAACTGGCAACCCTGTTCAATGTCATCGACGGACGCTACCAGGACCTGCTGCCAACCATCATCGTCTCCAACCTGATGCCGAACGAGCTTGGCACTGCGCTGGGTGAGCGTTGTGTTGACCGCCTGCGTGAGAACGGTGGTATCGCTCTGGTGTTCGACTGGGATAGCGCGAGGGTATCGAAATGACTCGCCGCGAATTCCTCGACAGCCTGACCGTTGGCGACCGCGTGAACATCGATATGGGTTCGCGCGGCCTCGTCCCAGCCAAGATCGTCAAATCATCACCCGGCCTGCTGCACGTGAAGTTCGGCAGCGAGGTCCGCCGCTTCGTTCGCAAGGATGGCGGAACCCTGTACTCGCCATCCAGCAGCAAGTCGTGGCTCGTCCCAATGGAAGTGGCTCATGTCTGACCTCTCCCTTCTCGTCATCCCCGCCGTCTTCGGTTTCCTCTCGCTTGAGCGTGGGGATCTCATCGGCGCATGCATCTGCATCGCTCTGGCTGCAGTCATAGGAGTTGCCTGATATGGACATCGTCGATCTTGCCAACGACTACGCCGAGCAGGAGCTAGCAGACCGCTTGTTTGGCCGCGTGCAGTACATCGGCAACAGCGCTACTCACTGCGAGGACTGCGACTGTGAGATTCCGCTTCTGCGACGTGAGGCTGTGCCGGGTGTGACGCGCTGCATCGATTGTGCGGAGCTGGAGGAGAAGCGTCATGGCTAATCCCTCGTTCCCCATCCGCACCGAGCAGGACCGTGCCCGCGCTATCGCCATCTTGCAGCGCCTCGACCTGGGCGAAGGCAAGTCCTGGAGTCTGAAGGATGCTGCCCGCAGTGACGCTCAGAACCGACGTCTCTGGGCCATGCTCCGCGACATCTCCCAGCAGGTCGAATGGTACGGCCGGAAGCTGGACAGCGAATCGTGGAAGCACATTTTCAGCGCCGCAGTTCAGCAGCAGGACGCAGTTCCCGGAATCAACGGAGGGTTCGTCGTCCTCGGCGTCTCGACCAGCAAGCAGTCGAAGAAGTGGTTTAACGACATCTTCCTCGTCATGGAGTCCTTCGCAGCCGAGCACGGCGTGAAGTTTACCACTCGCGATTACTGGGAGGCCGCATGAGAGTCGGTCATGAGGCTCCAGTAAATGGCACCGCAGCCAAAGTCATCAAGAAGGGCGAGCACTTCGACTCACGCAAGAAGTACGGGGCGGTCTGCATCGATCTTCCCCTGCAGGTGCGGGCGCCGACCGAGGGCGAGATGGCTACCTCTGGGTTCATTGACCTGCGCGGCGTGAAGTTCGGCAGGTTTACTGTCCTCGGTATGTCGGCTAAGAAGGCCGCCCGCTGGGTTGTTCGCTGCGATTGTGGGAATTGGTCGCTGCGTACCTCGCGCTCAATCAAGAACCCGAGTAACGACGAAGACTGCTGTGAAGAGTGCCGCCATCTTCTTTTCCTGAAGCGTGAGGAAATCAAGAGGCGTACTGGCAAGTGGGCAGATTGGAGCGAAATCGCATGATCCTCTCCCAGCGCTCCCAACCCTACCGCTCCCGCAAATGGCTCGCAGCTGTCCACCAGATCGAATGCTGCATGCTGTGCGGTAAGTACGGCGTGCAAGCAGCACACCTCAACGAAGGAAAAGGCATGAGTCAGAAGACGGATGACTGTCTCTGCGCAGCACTGTGCCCGGAATGTCACTACGAGTTGGATAACGGCACCAAGTACACCCGTGAAGAGCGCCGCGAGGTTCTGCGCAAGGCTTCTTTGGACACCATCGCCCAGCTCGCGCGCATGGGCCTGATCGATGCGAAGGAGGGGGTATGAAAACAGTTATGACGACCATCTTTAGCGTGGCTTTGAGCTCGCTAGTTCTCTTCGGCCAGGGCCCATGGCATCTATTCGCGTTCTATGTGGTGTCCACGCTGACGGTTCTGTGCTGGGTTGCTGTGCTAGCCCTCGGTATCGACAAGGCGGTCACGGGCGATACGGGTAAGAACGTGTGGATCAGCATCCCATGCACTGCTTACCAACTCTATGCACTGGTTTCCACTGGCCATCAGGTGGTCGCAGCAGCTTCATGCATAGCCTCGCTTTTGATTCTGCTTCAGGTGTTTAGCCAGAAGGCCAAGGAGAAGCACGCATGAGCAACATCCGCCAAGTCCAGTGGGTTCCGGGACGTCCTGAGAGGCTGCGACAGGGCATGGTCATGGCCACGATGGTATTTGACGAGGAACTGATCTTCTTGATTGGTGACTTCATGGACGAGGCCTATCGCGACCATTTAATGGACCGCTGCCTGAAATGGGCCTGGCTAATCCAGCCCCACGAACTCACCTGGCTCGAAGACATGGCATCTCGGAAAACGAGGACGCAGGAATGAGCGAATACCTTCAGTTCTGGCTTGCGCAGCATCTGATTGGTTTGGCGATCTGGCTTGTGTTCGTCGTCATTCTCTTCGTTTGCAACATTCCCCTCTTCATCCGCTTGCTGCGATGCAAGCACGAGAAATATCGGGAGGATCGCGCCTGCAATGCAATCTGCTGCAACTGCGGGCGAAACCTTGGGTTCATCCAGACGCTCCGCGACGCGCGGAAGGAAGGCGAGGCATGAGCGACGACAACGTAGTCCCCATGAAGAAGCGCGGCGACCGGTATGAGGCCCTTATTCGGGACGAATCCGAGTTCGAAGGGATGATCCTCGCCTCGATCAAGTTCGGCAAAGACCACCAGCTGCCTGAATCCATGATGAAGGGGATTCTGGCTAGCGTGATCATCGACCTGGACTTCAACGCTATCGGGTTCGAACCGGAGGAGCCGGCATGAACTGTATCGACTGGAAGAAATCCCCTGCCGGTGCAGAAGCTTTCCGTCCCGCAGCGCGAGAGCAAATGGCTTGCTGGTACAAGCGCGACAGCTCAGGCGAGGTGTGGTGCAACCTAGCGGAAGGGGCACATGTTGGCATTTGGACGCACATGGGTGGTCGCCGCGATTTCCCAGTTGGATCCTTCGTGCGAGTCGGGCAATGACCAACTCCCGCGCCAAGGGCGCCCGCGCAGAGTTGGAATTCGCCGGCCTGTGCTTCGACAACCTGGGCATCAAGGTAGAGCGCAACCTTGAGCAGAGCAGGGCGGGTGGGCATGACCTGACGGGGCTCGTCGGCTGGGCGCCGGAGATCAAGGCTCGAGCAGATATCCCATGCCGCAAAGACCTGCTCAATATGTGGGTGCAAACGCTCGAGCAAGCTACGCGCATTGACGCTAAGCCGGTCCTCGCGCTCAAGGTCAACCGCCGCGGCTGGACCATCTACGTCGATCTGGCCGACCTCAACGATTCCTGGCAGCGCTGCAAATCATGGGCAGCCATCGAACCGGAAGACTTCTTTCAGCTGGTTAGGGAGGGGATGTGATGCAGATCAGTGACTACCGCTGGACTCTGACGCCGCGTAGCGACTTGCTTGATCTCTGCGACAAGAAGCCCGAGCCAATCGCACTATTCCGTGATCAGCGCGCTGCGCAGGGCCACGGTCGGGCAGTCTACGGCGAACTGTTTGAAGTGAAGGAAATCACCGAGGAGCAAGCCTAATGGCCGCGCGCAAGCACGACGATGAAGCGATGAAGGAAGCCCTCTCCGGGCGGACGGTGGAGGAGGCTGCTCAGCTGCTGGAGATGCACCCGCGCACGCTGTTCACACACAAGGCGCGGCTTGCTCGTCAGGGATGGTCTCCTGAGCACGATCTTCACCATCAGGTTCCGGATGGCTTCCACCTCAAAGGCGCATCCACGCTCTACAGGGATGGCCAGCCTGTCCTTCAATGGGTGAAATCCAGCATCGACGAGGATCGCCAGCGCGAGCTGTTCGAGGCCTCATGCCATGCTGCGGTGAAGGAACTTCCGGTAGTCGTTCCGCGCAAGGCAAAGGGCGAATACGTCGATCACCTGCTGACCGCATACCCAATCGGTGATCCCCATTTTGGTGAGTACATCTGGGGCGAGGAGTGCGGCAAGGACTGGGATCTGGACATTGCTGAGCGTGTCCACTGCGGCGCCATGGCTGCACTGGTTGAGTCGGCGCCGGCCACCCGTCAGGCGCTGATCATCAACCTTGGGGATGCAGCCCATTACGACTCGATGATTGCCGTCACTCCGCGTTCTGGCCATCACCTGGATGCCGACAGCCGCTACGCCAAGATGGTGGACGTGCTGATCCTCGCCATGCGCCAGGTTGTCGAGTCGGCTCTGGAGAAGCACGAGAGCGTCCACCTCGTCCACGTCATCGGCAACCACGATGAGACCGGCGCTGTATGGCTCAGCCGTCTATTCGCCCACCTCTACAGCAAAGAGCCGCGCGTCACTGTGGAAACCTCGCCCAGCGTCTTCAGTTATTACCGCTGGGGTAAGACGCTGATCGGCATGCACCACGGTCATACGAGCAAGGCGGACAAGCTTCCCGGAATCATGGCCACCGACCGCGCGCAGGAGTGGGGAGAAACCCGCCACCGCTACTGGTACACCGGCCACATCCACCACGAAAGCAAGAAGGAATATCCAGGCTGCGTGGTTGAGTCCTTCAACACGCTCGCTCCGGGTGACAGCTATGCGCACTCAGGCGGATGGCGTTCAAGGCAGAACATGAAATGCATCGTGCTGCACAAGGAGCATGGTGAAGTGGCACGACATACGGTGAACCCGGACATGCTCAAGGGAGAGGCAGCATGACTTACGACGCAGAAGAGCTTCTGACGCAATGGGGGCGTTGGGTATGGCAGAGTGCTGGAGTTCCACGGTGCGTCTCGCCTTCCTATGCTCTGATGCGTGACAACGTGGAGCAGCTCAGCTGTTCCTCTGCAGCTATAACTGATGATGACGCCATGCTGATCGACTCAATTATCGCCAGGATGGGTAGAAGAGATCCTCAGATGGCTCAGTGCGTGATGCTCTACTACGCAACCAGCAGGACCATGCACGGCGTTGGTTTGGTCATGAAGCTGCAGCGGCTTAAGGTCAGAGAGCTACTCATGGCCGGTAAATGCTATGTTGAGGCGGTACTCGACATGCGTGATCAAATCACACAGAAAGCAGCATAAAAGCTGAAAACACACTTGCGCGTGTTAACTGCCAGGTGTAGGATTTCAGTCAAATTGCGGTTTTACCGCTTCGAAGCCTCGGCCATGCGCCGGGGCTTTTTCGTTTCTGCGCTTTCCCAGCGCTGCCGGTGGAACAGCCGGCGTTTTATTCACGCGGCCCTATGGCCTAACCCGGTGCCGCAGTATGACCGACGACCGCGCTATGTCCGCAGCCAGCTATGCAGGCGCGGGAATCTCCGTCCTTTCCGGTCTCACCCTGACCGATGTGGGCATCATCGTTGGTATAGCGACAGCGGTCCTCACATTCATCGCGAACATGGTCTATCAGCGGCGCAAATACCGTATGGACCGTGAGCTGCACGAGCTGCAGAAACGCGCACTGCAAGAGAGGCTGGGGGAGTGAACAAGCTCATCATCGCCGCCTTCCTCATCCTCGGCATCACCTAATACATCTACTCGCACCGCACTGACGACATCGTCGTTGCCTGGTGCCGGTTCATTGCAGGGATCGTCCTCATCGCCATTGGGGCGATTGGGTGGATGGTCTCTTAGAGACTCACATGGCTGGCGGAAGACCTACTGACTACAGCGAAGATCTTGCTGAGGTCATCTGCTTGCGCCTCGCAGAAGGCGATTCGCTGCGCACCATCTGTCGTGATGACGAGATGCCTGATAAGGCCACTGTGCTGCGCTGGGTTGCTCGCAATGAGCAGTTCCGCGACCAATACGTGAGGGCTAAGCACGAAGGCGCCGAGGCTCTAGCGGAAGAGATGTTCGACATCGCGGACGATGCTTCCAACGATTGGATGGAGCGCCTGGATGCTGAAGGGCAGGGAATAGGATGGCAGATCAATGGCGATCACGTCCGCCGTTCGCAGCTCCGCATCGATGTCCGCAAGTGGTATCTGTCCAAGATCATGCCGAAGAAGTACGGCGACAAACAGCAGCTTCAGCACACAGGCGGTGAAGGCGGCCCAATAGATCAGAACATCACGATCACCTTCCGCAAGCCTGAATGAACATCGAGTTCCCGGACAAGCTCAGCTTTCTGTTTGAGCCGCACCGGTACAAGGTCGCCTACGGTGGCCGTGGTAGCTCGAAGTCATGGAGCTTTGCCCGGGCGCTGCTGCTCCACGCTGCGATGACGCCTAAGCGTGTTCTCTGCACTCGCGAGGTGCAGAAGAGCATCGCTGACTCAGTACACAAGCTGCTGGCTGACCAGATTGCCGCGCTTGGGTTGGGAACGTTCTACGAAGTCCAGCAGATGTACATAAAGGGCCGCAACGGTAGCGAGTTCAGCTTTGCCGGCCTCCAGCAGCACACGATCGACTCGATCAAGTCCTATGAGGGCGTCGATATCGTCTGGGTCGAAGAGGCCCACGCGGTAGGCAAGAAGTCCTGGGACGTGCTGCTTCCCACGATTCGTAAGGAAGGCTCCGAGGTTTGGGTTTCATACAACCCTCAACTTGAGTCAGACGAGACGCATCAGCGCTTTGTGATCAACCCGCCGCCTGACTGCGTTTCGCTGCTGATGAACTACAGCGACAACCCATGGTTCCCCGCAGTGCTGGAGCAAGAACGCCAGCACGCGCAGGCAACCATGAAGCCAGAGCAATACGCCCATATCTGGGAAGGCAAATGCATGCCGGCAGTGGAAGGCGCCATCTACTTCGAGCAGATGAGCCAGGCCGAGTTGCGCATCATGCACGTCCCGCACGATGGGCTGCTGAAGACGCACGTTGTCTTTGACCTGGGCTTCAACGATGCCATGACGATCATCCTCGTCCAGAAGATGGCCGGCGAGATTCGCATCGTTCACTACATCGAAGGGCATCAGCGCACGCTCGCCGAATACAGCGCTGAGCTGCGTGGCCTTGAACTGGATGGTCAGCCCATCAACTGGGGCAGCGTCTATCTGCCGCACGATGGCTATCACAAGCGACATCAGAGCGGTAAGTCGGACGCCGAAGTCATGGGCCAGCTTGGCTGGAGCGTGCAGGAAGTGCCCAACCAGCCGGTAGAGCAGGGCATCAACCGGGCCCGCGAGGTATTCCCCCGCGTGTACTTCAACAAGGACCGCACAGGGCGCCTTGTCGAGTGCCTCAAGCGCTATCGCCGGCACATCAATCAGCAGACCAATGAGCCTGGCGCGCCACTGCACGACGAGTTCAGCCACGGCGCTGACGCATTCCGCTACCTCGCAATCGTTTCCGACCAGCTCAGCAACGAGCAATGGGGCGGATCGCTGAACTACCCACGCTACAACAACGCTTGAGGCCAGCATGGCAAAAATGACCGAAGACGAGCTGAAGGCCATCGTCTCAGAAGAGATGCGCCAGTCGCTTGGGTATTCGTCATCGAAGCTGTCCATGGCGCGCCAGAAGGCGGACTACTACTACTACGGCCTGCCGGTGGGTGATCTATCGCCACCTGAGGTAGATGGGCGCTCGAGCGTCGTCTCCACTGACGTGCGCGATACCATCGAGTCCATGCTGCCGCAGCTGATGGTGACCTTCGTCGGCACTGACTGCGTGGCTGAGTTCGAGCCGACCAAGCCTGAGGATGAAGGGAAGGCCAAGCAGGCGACCGAATACGTGAACTACCTGTTCACCAAGAAGAACAACGGTCACCGCATTGCTTACACCTGGATGAAGGATGCGCTGCTCCAGAAGAACGGCATCCTCAAAGTCTGGTGGGACACTCGCAACGAAGAGAAGCGAGAGGAATACCGCGGGCTGAGCGATATCGAGCTTGTGCAGCTCGCCAACGACGATGAAATAGAGATCGTCGCGCAGAATACCTACGAAGATCAGGACGATGCTGCACAGCGTCAAGAAGCCATCACAATGTTGATGCTTCAGCTCCAGCAGAATCCACAGGCTGCTCCACAGATTCAGCAGCAGATCGCTCAGATCGAGGCTGAGCCTCCAAAGCTGGTCTACGACGTCGTATGCAAGCGCGTGCGCACCGATGGCTGCGTCTGCATCGAGAACGTGCCGCCTGAAGAGTTCCTAATCGCACGCAACGCGAAGGACATCGAGACGGCAGGCTTCGTGGCTCACCGCGTGCAGCGCACTCGTTCCGAGCTGAAGTCCATGGGCTACAAGAACGTGGACCAGCTTGGAACTGAGGATTCCGGTCAGGCTATGAACTCCGAGCGTATCCAGCGCCTCAGCTGGAACGACGAGAACGCCTACATGGATCAGGATCCGACGCCCGACGAGAGTCAGGAGCGCATATGGGTTCTAGAGGCCTATCTGCGGGTTGACTACGACGAGGACGGCATTGCCGAGCTTCGCAAGGTCACCATGGCTGGCAATACGCTTCTCGACAACGAGACGGTTGACCTGATCCCGTTCGTATCGATTACGCCGATCCCGCTGCCGCACCAGTTCTTCGGCCTGTCCATCGCTGATCTGTCGATGGAAAGCCAGAAGATCAAGACCAGCATCCTTCGCGCCCAGCTGGACAACATGTACCTGACCGTCAATGGCCGGTACTTCGCTGTTCAGGATCAGGTGAATCTGGATGACCTGCTGACCTCGCGCCCAGGCGGCGTGGTGCGCATCAAGACTCCAGGCGCTGTGGGTCGTCTTGATCAAGGCGCTCCTGACATTGCCACATCCATGCAGCTCATGGAGTACATGCAGGAAGACCTGGAGAACAAGACCGGATGGACTCGGTACTCGCAGGGCAACGACAACAAGAACCTCAACGAAACCGCGACCGGGGTGAACATCATCACCAATCGGGCGGACATGCGCCTTGACCTCATCGCGCGCAACTTCGCTGAGGGCTATGTCGAGCTGTTCAAGCAAATCCTGAAGCTGGTTTGCCAGTACCAAGAGAAGAAGCAGGTCGTGAAGCTCACTGGCGGCTGGGTCGATATCGATCCTCGAGAGTGGCGCAACCAATTCGACGTAACCATCAACGTCGGCATTGGCATGGGCAACAAGGACCAGAAGGTTCAGCACCTGATGATGCTTGGTCAGGCTCAAGCTCAGGGCATGGCCATCGGTATCGCCAACCCCGAGAACATCTTCAACGCCGCAACCGAAATGGCGAAGCAGCTCGGGTTCAAGAATACAGAGAAATTCTTCACCGATCCCTCCAAGCAGCCGCCGCAGAACAAGCCTGACCCCGAGCAGATCAAGGCGCAGGGCCAGATGCAGATCGAGCAGGCCAAGATTCAGGCTCAGGGCCAGCTGAAGCAGATGGAGCTTCAACATGAGGCTCAGCTTGAGCAGGTCAAGCGCGAGTACGAGCTGAAGACTGAGCAGGCACGCATGCAGCTGCAAGCCGAGGTGGATATCAACCGCCAGCAAGCCGAAGCGCAACAGCAAGCCCTGAAGGCGCAGCAACAGGCTGAACTGGATGCCCTGAAAGAGCAGCAGGAAACCGAGCGGAAAGCCATGGAGCTCGAATTCGACCGCTGGAAGACAATCCAGGACAACGAAACCAAGGTCTTGGTCGCCCAGATCCAGGCCCATACCAGCATGAGCAACGCAAGAACCTCCGCAGCCAGCAAAGAGGCGCCGAATGGCAACGCTTGAGAAGCAGCTATACGACGCGAACCGGGCCCGCGAGGTCCTTGAGAACGAGGTGTTCATCCAAGTATGGGCAGACGTAGAGCAGGAACTGACGAAGGCGTGGCAGGAATCCCCGGCAAGAGACGTGGAGGGCCGCGAAAAGATATTCCTGACGCTCCAGATGCTGCGGAAGCTGCACAAAGCGATCCAGTCGACTCTGGACAGCGGGAAGCTGGCGGAGAAGGAACTGCAGCACAAGAAAACCCTCGCAGACCGCGCCCGCGGGATCTGGCCGCAATAAACGCAATGCTCACCGGACGTTCCGTCCTAATCCGTAGATAGCCGAGGGCAATCCATGTCGATGAAATCCGCGCCACTCAACGTAGATGGCGGGGCGGACGCGTTCGCCCAACTTTTCGCAGAGCCTATTGATCAAAACGGCACAGATGTTAACGGCGATCAAGATGCCAGTGCGCATGACGCCAACGCGAATGCATCTGACGCCGATGCCGATGGCGCCGATGCAAGTCTTGACCAAGATGCCGACGCTGATGGCGCAAATGACGGCCAAGATGGTGATGAAAACGAGCCTCCAAAGTTCACCGTGAAGGTGGACGGAAAAGAGGTTGAAGTCACGCTGGATGAGCTGAAGAACGGCTACCAGCGCCAATCCGACTACACCCGCAAGACCCAGGAAGCCGCAGAGCTGCGCAAGCAGGCTGATTCCGAGCGCAGCCAGGCCAACCAGGAGAGGGAACACTACTTCAACAACCTGCAGCGCATGCAGGTGCAGTTGGAATCGGTTCTGGAACACCAGAGCCAAATCGACTGGCAAAAGCTGATCGACGAGAACCCGGTTGAGGCATTGCGGCAGCAGCATCTCTTGCAAGAGAGACAAGCTCGCTATCAGCAAGTCATGGCCGAGCAACAACTAGTCGCACAGCAATACCAGGCCGAACAGGCGCAAGCCCAGGCTAGTTACCTGTCCGAGCAGCGGGAAGCACTTCTCGCCAAGCTCCCGGATTGGAAGGACGACGCGAAGGCCTCAGCCGAACAAGGCGCCATCTCGAAGTTCCTGCAAGAGCAGGGCTTTGACAGCGCCGAAATTCAAGCAGTGATCGATCACCGACATGTGCTCATCGCACGTGACGCGATGCGTTACCGCGACCTCATGGCCAATGCCAAAGCGCAAGCCAAGAAGGTCCAGGAAGCACCGCAGCGAGTGGTCAAGCCCGGCGTGAGCGAATCCAAAAACATCGATAAGCGGACTGCTGCCATGAAGCAGCTGAGCAAGTCCGGCTCCATCGATGCGGGCGCCCGCGCATTCGCAGAAATTCTCTAATCAGGAGTCGCCATCATGGCCGCACCCGCGAATACCTTCCTCACCACTGCCGCTATCGGTAACCGTGAGGACCTGACCGACATCATCTACCGCATCAGCCCGACCGCCACGCCGTTCATCTCCATGGCCGCCAAATCCAAGGCGTCCAACACCCTGCATGAATGGCAGACCCAGGATCTGGCTGCTGCGGTCACCACCAACGCCCAGGCTGAAGGCGATGATGCTACCGCCAAGACCGTCACCCCGACTGTGCGCCTCAACAACCGCACCCAGATCTCGACCAAGACCGTGATCGTCTCGGGCACCCAGCAGGCGATGAATCCGGCAGGCCGCAAGGACGAGCTGGCCTATCAGCTCTCCCTGGCTTCCCTTGAGCTGCGCCGCGACATGGAAAGCTCGGCAACCCAGCTGGATGTGACTGCAACCGCGCCGCGTCAAGCACGTGGTCTGGTTGGCTGGGTCGTGGACAACGTGGACCGCAACGGCGGCACCCTGGCTTCGTACACCGGCAACACCGGCCGTACCAAGGGCACCGCAGTCGCCTTCACTGAATCCCGCATGAAGAACGTTCTGCAACAGTGCTTCACCGCTGGCGGCGATCCGGACACCATCCTGCTCCCGCCGAAGGCCAAGCAGACCTTCTCCACCTTCACCGGTAACGCCACCCGCTTCGACAAGTCCGAGGACGCCAAGGTGTTCGCCTCCGTGGATGTGTATGTGAGCGACTTCGGCGAGCTGAAGGCCGTGCCGAGCCGCTTCCAGGATGCGAACGATGTGTTCGTGCTGGAGTCGGCCAAGTGGGCCATCTGCTACCTGCGTCCGTTCCAGACCATGGAGCTTGCCAAGACTGGCGACTCCGAGAAGCGCGAGCTTCTCGCTGAGTGGACCGTGGAAGCGCGCGCTCCGAAGGCCAACGGCGCTGTATACGACGTCGCCTGATCGTAACGGCATCTAGAGGGGAGCTTCGGCTCCCCTTTTTCTTTTAGGAGACAGCAACATGCCCCAGATCAAGCAAGTCGCTGACGGCTCCCTCGGTATCGAGGGCGTCGATAGCGGCGACGGCGGCTTCATTCCGATCACCCTCAACTACACCGCAAGCGCAGTGGACTGCACCATGTTCACCGCTGACCGCGCCTGCATCGTCAAGGCTATTCGTGGCCGCGTCGACGTGGCTGGCACTGGCGGCGCCTGCACTGCAGTAATCCGCAAAGCAGCCAGCGGCACCGCGCTCGCATCGGGAACCGTGCTTCACACCGGCAGCTTCAACCTCGTCGGAACCGTGAACACCCAGCAAACCCTCGTCCTGTCCACCACCCCGAGCGACCTTCGCCTCGCGGCTGGCGACTCCATCGTCTTCGACCTCACCGGTACTCCGACCTCTGCTGTCGGGGCAATCAGCGTCCTGCTGAACCCGGCCTGATCCTCCGCCCCTTCGGGGGCGGCTCTCTTTGGAGCCAGCCATGAGCAAAGTTTTCATCGCCAGCGCGATCACTGTGACCGTGACTGGTTCGACCATCGCCACTGGCGCTGCCTCTGCCAGCGCAGCCATTCCCAAGGCGCAGAGCGGCGAGTTCCCGCGCTATATCCGTATCGCTGCCACTGCCGCGGCCTATGTCCGCATTGGCAAGGGCGCACAGACCGCCATTGCAACGGACCTTCTTGTTCAGCCAGGTGATGCCGTGGTTCTGGCTGTGGCTAGCGGTCTGGATACCGTCGCAGCCATCCAGGTTGCGGCCGCTGGCGTCGTGCAGATTTCGCCGATGGAGAACATGTAATGGATGCGCTGGATCTGGACACCAAGTTCCACTTCCACGACGGCAAAATGACCGTCGAGCGCACCCAGGACTGCACGCCCATCGCGGAATTCACCAAGGCTAAGCACAACGCCGGAATCTACGGCGATTCCGAGATGAAGCATGCGGCTCGCATTCCTTATGTGATGATTGAGCACTACTGCAATAAGCACGACATCACCTTCCACGAGTGGTGTGCCAACAAAGAGCACATCAAGCGCATGCTCAATGATCCTGACCTGAAGGCGTTCCGCGTCTGGCCGGGGGCTGTATGAGCATTTCCAACTACGCGGAACTTCAGGCCGCCGTTGCTGATTGGCTGAACCGGAACGATCTGACTGCGCGCGTCACTGACTTCATCCGCATGGGCGAGGATCAGCTCAGCCTGGACCTGAAAGCCAGGCAGATGGAATCCCAGGTGATCCTGAACACCACTGCCGGGGTGGCGAATGTAGCGTTGCCGACGGATATGCATGAGCTTCGCCGCTTCCGGGTGAATGTCCCGTATAGCCAGCCGCTGGCGTACCGCACTCCTGACGAGATCAGCGCAGACTATTCAAGCTCCGCCTCAGGCCAGCCAATCGTCTACACCATCATTGGCTTCAATGCAGAGCTGGCACCGATCCCTGACGCTGCGTACCAGCTGCTCCTGACCTACCAGCAACAACTGCCGCCTCTGAGCGATCTGGCACCGGTCAACTGGCTCATCACCGATTTTCCGTCAGCCTACCTCTATGCGTCTCTGCTCGCCGCCGAGCCGTTCCTGAAGAACGATGACCGAATCCCGACATGGCAGGCGATGTATCAGAAGATTGTCGATTCCATCAATGGGTCTGACTGGGCCGTAGCCAGCACGCTGCGGGTGCGCGCTCGATGATCCCTGTTACCGGATTCGCGCCTGATGCTGATGTTACGACGCCGGGCCTGATCAGCGCATGTGACAACCTAGTGCCGTATCTCAATGGCATGGAGGGCGCACCATCGCCGTCTATTCCAGCCAGCACGCCGCCACTCCCGAGTGCATGCCTTGGCGCTGCTGTAGTTGCGAAGCTGGATGACACTCGCCGAATACTCGCCGGCACGGCAGATATGATCTATGAGCTGGCTGGCGGCGCATGGACGGCTCAAGGGCAATGGAGTCGCGCAAGCACTGCCACCTATTTCGACTCTGCCGGCATCCTCCAGACCGCAGGGATCAACGTCCCGCGCAATAACTATGATCCGTTTACGCTGCAGGCGCTGGGGTTCCTGCGTGAAGCTGCCGCAACCAATCTTCTGACTTTCAGTTCTCAGTTCAGTAATGCTGCATGGAACAAGGTCAATGCGAGCATTACTGCTGCGGCTACAACCGCACCTGATAACACGCTGACCGGTTCAAAGCTCATAGAAACTGTTGTCACTGGCTTGCACCAAGTGAACATGATTTCTACTAGCACTGGGCAGCGAACCCTTACCGCATTTGTAAAGGCTGCTGAACGAACCAGGGTTGAACTTCAACTGAGTGATGTGGTTTCGGCGGCTATTTTTGCAGTTTTCGATCTTTCGGCTGGAACTCTAGTAACCCTGACTCCTGCTGCCCCTTGGACCGGGGTAAGCGCATCTATCCAGCCCATTAATAATGGCTGGTATCGTATTAGTCTTACCGCTACGGCTGGGCAGGGTACGCAGATCAGGGCGTGCATCAACCTGAATAATGGAACCACCAATAGCTACCTGGGCAATGGAACATCGGGCGCCTATATCTGGGGTGCTCAACTAGAAAGTGGTGGCGTTGCTACTAGTTATATCCCTACCGATGCTACTACCGTCACGCGCGCAGCTGACGTGGCTGTGTATTCCAGCGGGACGGATACCAGATGGGTATTTGCTCAGTTCGGTGACGCCACTCTGGCGACCAACCGCACGAATAACATTCAGCGTTCTACTGGTGGCGCTTTCACCGATATAGCAACCGCACCGAAGGCCGAAGTCATCTTCACCGTAGGCGCCTTTGTCATGGCGCTGAACGTCAATGACGGGACTGAAAAGCCGGATGGATGGGCGTGCAGCGCTGCCTTTGATGACACCAGCTGGACGCCAAATCTTGCCACCCAGGCCACGGCAGGCCGTCTTGTAGCAACGTCTGGAAGGCTGACTGCGGGCATGAGGCTTGGTGAGTACGCCATCGCCTACAAGGCTCGCTCGATCTATCTCGGCCAGTATGTCGGAGCGCCTACCGTATGGAACTGGCTGCAGGTTCCAGGTGGCGAGGCTGGCTGTGTCGGCAAAGAGGCTATCTGCGATATCGGCGGCGCGCACTTCTTCGTTGGCGATGACAATTTCTGGATCTTCGACGGCACGCGGCCGATTCCTATTGCTGATGGAACCGTGCGGCAGTGGTTCTTCGACAGCTGCAGTCCACAGTATCGCTATCGCACCATCTGTTCGTTTGATAGGCAGAAAAACCTTGTGTGGGTCTTCTTCCCATCGAACAGCTCGAGCACTCCAGATTCGGCAATCGTCTACCACATCATTGCCAAGAAGTGGGGCATCGCGAATCGCTCCATTGAGGCTGCGCTGAACTATGTGCAGCCGGGGGTAACGATTGACGGTCTTCCAGCCTTCTCGGCAACCATCGATGGGCTGGCGTCGTATTCATTCGACTCGCAGTTCTGGCTGTCGGGCGGCCGCTCAATGGCGATTTTCGATACGAGTCACCAGCTGCAGAGCATGACCGGGACGTCCGTTGCCAGCTCCATGACTAGCGGAGAGGTGGGTGACGATTACACCGTCAGCACCATGAACTCCATCCGCCTGCGCTATGCACAGGCTCCGTCGAGTGCTTCTGCACAGGTATTCGCTCAGCAGAACTCCGGCACAGGCTTCATGGCGACAGATACCGGCGCGGTTCTGGATGGGAAATTCGATGTTCGGCAGACGGCTCGCTGGCACAAGGCGACCTTTACCTTTGCAGGCCCCGTGAGGATTACGCATATGGATGCGAGCCTCGCTAAGGCAGGGATGAGGTGACGTTGATGCGCCTGAATACGACTCCCCGTGTTGGTGTTGCTGATCCGCTGCTTCAGCGTGAGTTGCGGGAGCATGCCGATATGGTGAATCGCCTTGCTGAGGGACGTATTTCTGCTCAATACAGCGCTGTTCCATCAGCACCGACTGCTGGCGTGTATTTTCAAGGTGATTTCGTGGCGAACAGTGCGCCGACTGAGCTTGGAACGGCTGGCTCTAAATACGTCATTGAGGGTTGGGTCTGCGTGGCCTCTGGCTCTCCCGGAACCTTCGTCCAGAAACGCTTCCTGACGGGTAATTGATGAACCTGATCCCTATCGATGCTGCGCAAATAGACTTTGCCTGGCAGGACGGCGCTCATGTGCTGAAAGAGGCATGCGATACCTCTGGCGGCGAGATTACGGGCGATCAACTGAAGCTGATTCTTTCCCGCGGCGAGCGGACTCTTCTACGCCTGGACGATGAAGGGCAGAAGGTTGGATGGGCCGTCGTGCGTATCGACCAGCTCCCAAACATGCGCGTGATGATGGTGACCGACCTCGTTGCGCCAGGAGGCTACTTCCATCGCTGCCTTGAGCCTCTGCGCGCCATGTCACGCTCGATTGGCTGCTCTGCAATCCGCTGCGCCGCGAAGCCTGCCCAGGCTCGCCTCTATCAAATGAAATGCGGCTTCGAGCCGGTCTACCAGATTCTGGAGGTCAAAGTATGATCAGTCGGCGCGATCTATATGCCATGGGCGAGCCATTCGGTGATAGCTGCACCCGTGTGGAAGCTGGTCGCCTGATCTATGGCGGCGGTGGGGGTGGTGGCGGCAAAAGCACCACCACGACTGAGATTCCAAAGGAACTGAAGCCGCTCGCGAGTGCATATGCCAACAAGGCTATGGACTTGTCGAACACCCCATATCAGGGCTACGGCGGCCAGCAAGTTGCCGATATGAACTGGTGGCAGAATCAGGCTGCTCAGGCCGTTGGCGGCAGGGCTTTCAATGGCGATCCGACCATGAACCTGGGTAGCCAGACCATCCGGGATGCCCTGTATAGCGGGAACGCGGCAACGGTTAACCCGAACGGGAACATCAACAACGGTGGCCAGAACAAGTACGCCGGCAGCAATCCCTATCTGCAGCAGAACATCGATGCAGCCCTCGGCGACATCACCAGGAACTACAACGATGCTGTAGCTCCAGGCCTGACCACGCAGATGGTCAACTCTGGCTCGTTCGGTAATACCGGCGCCCAGGCTGCCACGACTAATGCGCTCAATGACCTGACCAAGAATCTTGCCAATACCTCGTCCGGTATGCGCATGCAGGACTACACCGCGCAGCAGAGTCTCGCCGAGAACCAGCTGAACCGCGATCTGCAGACACAGCAGTTCAATGCGAACATGGGCAATGACTGGGCTTCCCGCAATGACAGCCTGCGGTCCCAGTACCTGGGCCTGGCGCCGACCTACGGGAACCAGGCTTACACCGATGCTGCGCAGCTGAACAATATCGGCCAGCAGTACCAGGAAAACTCTCAACAGCGCTTGGATGCCGGATATCAGAACTACCTGGATGCGCAGAACGACCCATACAAGAAGCTCGCCGCGATGGCTGGCGTCTTTGGTTCTGGTCTTGGTCAGCAGACCACCACTAAATCCTCGGGGGGTGGCAAATAATGTGGCCGATCCTTATCCCTATGGCGATTGGCGCCACGGTTGGTGCCGCTACCAATAAGAACCCACTGAAAGGTGCTGCCCTGGGTGCAGGAATGGGCGCTGCAGGCGGTGCCATGGGTGGACTGCTCGGCGGTGGCGCTACTGAGGCTGCTAGCGGTGGTCTTGGAGCCGCTGCACAGCAGGGGGCCACCAATGTCGCCGCAGGTATGGGAGCTTCTCCCGGAGCGCTTCCTAGCGCTGCCTCCATGGGCTTTGGTGGCGAGCAAGCTGCAGGCGGCGGTTTGCTGAGTTCTCTCGGCGGCAAGCTCCAGGCCTTCAATACGGCCGTTCAGCCCTATGCACAGGCCGCAAGCATTGGCCAACAGGCAGCCGGCTTGCTCTCTCCGCAATCGCAAGAGCCTCTTGCAGCACAGCCCCAGCCGCAAGTGACTGGCGGCCCTGAGGCCCTGGCTCAGATCGCGCAAGGTCAGCCGAACAATCTTATCCAGCGTCGTCAGCAAGCCATGCAGCAGCGCCGGATGATGGGAGGTTACTGATGGCCGACAATTCTGGTGGTCTGCTCGACTTCGCCCAATCTCCGATGGGAATGGGTCTGCTCTCTGCGGCATTTGGTGGCCTTGCAGGTGCGCGGCGCGGGGCTCCCCTCAATAGCTTGGGCGCCGCGGGTCTTGCTGGTGTGGCGGGCTACAACGCTGCGGGTGCAAACGCACTGAAAAATCAGGCGCTCCAGATGAAACAGCGGCAGATGGAGCAATTGCCCAGTCTGTATGCCACGGACGATGCGGGGAATACCTCGTTTGACTTCAAGCGTGGTGCTGCCCTTGGCCTTGATGCCCAAGACATGCTGACCCTTTCGCAGCTCCCTAATGCCTCGAAGGCCAAGGTTGCGCGCACCTTGGAAATCCCTGGCATTAACGGCACCAAACAGACCATTCAGCTTGATGAGTTCGGCAATCGTGTTGGCGATGGCATAGACAGCTATGTGAAGCCAGAGATGGTCGACTTGGGCGGATCCAAGCAGTTCGTGCTTCCTGCTGCTGGGCAGGGCTATGCCGTGAGTATGTCGCCCGGTGAATTGGCTGCTAACGCTCGTGGCTGGGCTGGGATTGAGAATCAGCGTCAGCAGAACTCGATCATGCAGGATGCCAACAACATCAATCGGCAGGCCCAGCGGACTCAGATTATTGTTGGGGCAGACGGAAGGAACTATCTAATCGACAAGGGGACTGGCTCTGCCACGCCGGCTGTCAGTGAGCTTGGCGCCCAAGTTATGTCCGGCCCTCTGGCTGAGGCGACCGCCAAGAATCAGCAAAACATGCAGAAGCTTGGAGGCATGATCCAAGAGGCAAGAAAGATCCTTCCATATGCTACTTCTAGCGGTTTGGGTGCAATTCGTGATACCGGAAAGCGCTTTTTTGGTAAAAGCAGTCCGGAGGCGCAGGCAGCAGCAAAGCTCGGGGTCATAGGTGGGAACATGTTGATGTTCATGCCTCGCATGGAAGGCCCGCAGTCTGACCGAGACGTTGAGAACTACAAAGCGATGGCTGGCAAGGTTAGCGATCCAACAATCCCGGTAGAGGAGCGCATGGCTGCATTAGATGCAATGCAGATCCTGGTCGACAAATATAGCGGGCAGAGCCAACAACAAACTCAAGTACAGCCGCAACAGCAGCCGTTGCCGTCTGGAGCTTATTCTGATCCTGAGAAAGAAGCTCGCTATCAGGCCTGGAAACGTCAGCAGGGGATGAGCCAATGACTGAGCAGGAAGAGTTTGAATTCCGCCATCGCCTTGAGCAGGAACAATCAGCCGCTCCAAAAATGGTTGCTCCTACGTCTACCCCCGAGGCTGCGCCTAACTACCTGGAAGACGAGAACTGGCTACAGCGCGGCCTGATTGGCGCGGGGAAGGCCACCAATGACCTTCTGCTCGGCGTAGGTTTTTCTCCGGAAGGTGCCATCGGCAAACACATCGTTACCGAGCCTCTGCCAGAGGCAGACAAGCAGCTTATGAGCGATCCTGCCGGTCTCATTGGGAACATTGGTGGTCAAGCTGGCTTGATGTATGTCGGCGGGAAGGCATTGCAAGGCGCTGGCAAGGTGCTCGGGGCGGCCCGCAGTGTTGGAAGCCTCGGGCAGGCTGCAGGCCGTGGCATTGAGGCGGCAGGTAATGCTGTTGTAGCCCCATCGAGCTATAAGCAGGCCGCTGCAGTTGGCGGTGCGTGGGGCGGAATGTCTCAGCCTGGAGATATTGGTGATCGTATTCAAAATGCAGGAGTTGGCGCAATTGGCGGGAGTGCCGGCCTCGCATTGGGTAGAGGGCTAGGGAAGATTGCCGGATCAATTAAGTCGGCACTGACGCCCACTGGAGATGTGCAGGCTGAAATTACGGCTCGCCTCGCATCTAGCGGCATCGACTTCAATGCATTGCCGAGAGAGGCACAGAAGCAGATCACAAAAATCGGCAAGCGCTCAATGGAGGATCTCGATGTTCTAGATGAGCAGCAATTGGCAAGGCTTGCTGATTTCAACTCTCTTAACATCACGCCAACACGTGGCTGGGTTACCCGTGATGCTAAGGACTGGTGGCTGGAGAATAATCTCAACACAGTTGATGACCAGATCGCCGCGCGCTTCAAAGATGCCAACCAGAAACTGGTTCAAGGCGTTACGAAGGATGCAGGGTCAGCTACTGATTATCAGATGGGTAAAAAACTAGAAGAGACCATCACGGGCTATGATTCTGCACTTAAAAGCAAAGCCGATACGCTCTATAACCAAGCAAGAGCTACCGCTGGTAGAGACATTCCGTTAGACCCGTACCAGTTTGTAAACCGTGCATCTATCGATCTTGATCAGCAAATGCTCGGCGCAAAGCTGCCAAAGGACACGCTTCTTTGGTTTAAGCGCGTTACCGGAGGAAAAGAACCTTTCGATATGGGTACTGCCCTGCAACGTCTGCAGGCAATCAACGGACGTATCTATTCGACTACTGACCCTGCAGAGGCAAAGGCCTTAGGTATAGTCAAAAATCACTTAATTGATGTTATCGATAATGGCGAGGCGGCTGCGGCTACAATGCGCCCAACTCCTGGTGTTCAGCCACAAGGTGATAGGGTGTTTACGCAGCCAGGCTTCGGTAGCGATAGGATTTCTGGCCCTAGCAATGGGCTTTCTGGTCCAAAGTCCACCGATCTCATTCCATTCAACGGTGAGCTTGTTCCAGCTGGTGGTCAAGATTCTGGATATACGGGGATCGCAGAAGCTTTCCGCGCTGCTCGCGCCGCGGCTGCTGATAGATTCCGCTTTCAGGAATCAAATCCTTTGGTAGAAAAGGTCTTGAAGGGTCGCTATACGCCAGAAAGACTTCCTGACCTAATCAGTTCCATGCGCGTAGATGACCTTAATAGCCTGGCGAAAGTGGAGGCTGAGCGGGGAGTTCCTATGCTCAGCTCATTACGTGATGCAGCAAAAGCCTACATTCGCGATTCATCTACCCTGCAAGGCGAAACCGGAGGCACCTTCACGACACGAGGATTGCGTACCGCGCTTGATAGGATAGGCCAAGAAAAAGGTGAGGTTTTATTCGGCAAGAATGGCTGGAATGACTACCAAAGGATTTTGCGCGCAGCAGGGAATATCAATAATGCACCGATCAAGCCGGCAGGCTCTGCAACGGCAGCGAATATGATGCGCATGCTGCAACAAATCCCGCTGCCTGGAGTTCCTAAAGCAATCAACATTGCTATTACCGGCCTAGGTAAATTCAAGCAAATGTCAGATGTTGGTGCAGCTTTGAACTCCGGGAGCGGCCTGCTGACGCCTATGCCAGTTCAGAAAGCCGCTAGCAGGCTCCCTCTGCTTACTACCCCTGGCCTGCTCGGCGTTTCGGAATAACGTCATCTGGCTCATCAGCTCTAGACCATAGAACGAACTTCCTGATCTTACTGCCGCGCGGCAGGTATCGCTTTGCGATCCTGATTAAGAAATGTTCGAACGAAACGATCAGCCATAAACCAACGAACGGCCCAGTTACCTGAATCGCCTTCAGGAGCGCGCCTTTCAGTTCCATCTAGCCTCCAGGCCGCCTAGTGCGGCCTTTTTTATGGGACAAGCACTATGCCCGTACCCGGATCAATCACCGATCTTTCCATCACGCCTGGCTCGAATAGTCCGGCAGGGTCCGAATCTCCTGGGCTGATCGACGACTATCTTCGCACCCAAGCGGCGTTTATTGCGCAACTGAGGGACGGGCGGCCGACGTTCTCGCAGACTTCTGGCATTGTCGGTTCTTCTAGGAACCTTCGAATCGCCATTGGATCGGCGAGTGCTTCGACTTCAATGACAGCAGATGAAGTTATCGTCGAAGCATCACTGGGCGGGGTTCGGTATTGCCTGGCAAATCAGAGCAAGACGATCAATATTTCGACAATTGGTCTCGGTGGTATGGACACAGGTTCGGCGCCATTGTCTGGCTTTGTCGGTATTTATCTGATCTACAACCCAACCACCACTACCAGTGCGCTGCTTGGGGTTAACGCGACAGCCTCCGTCCTCCCGCTGATCTATGGCGGAGCCAACATGCCTGCCGGCTATACAGCATCTGCGCTGATCAGCGTATGGCCGACCAATGGGAGTGGCCAGTTTGTCACCGGGGTTCAACTGGATCGGGAAATTGGCATTACTACGACCACTGTGTTGAATACGTCAACCGTGCAAGCATCTTTGACTTCGTTTTCTGCATCGGCTGGCATGCCGCGCAACGCTGTCACCTGCCGTGGAGACTTCACGATTGGTTCGTCTGCAGCAGGAGCAGGAGCGACGGTTGTTCTCGCTGGTTCCGCTGTTGAGCTTGGCCGTGTCGCTGCCGGCACGACCAGCCCAACGGGCGGTGCAGTCTCCGTGGTGAGTTTCCCGTATATCACTGTTAACACGGCGCAAACCCTCTATTACCGTGCCTCAGTGTCAGCCGGGACGCTAACTTTGGTAGTCGGGATTAGCGGCTATACAATCTGACTATGGCGCGATTCGGTCGATGATCGCCGTGATAGCAGGGAATTCGCGCTCAGCCTTGAGCTGATACATGGAGTCCAGCGGATGGACGCAATCGGAAAGCATGTTCTGCCATCCCGTGATGTTCTGGAGCCCGTAGTAGTGCGCAACGATTGGTGTTGAGGTCGCTGCGGCAACGATGTTCATGTGCGCCACGTAGTATTGCAGCTTGCTCTGACGTGGCTCTTTGCACACTGGATTTGGCTCGTATAGAACGACTTCCTTTCCGTACTTCCGTGCCGTGAAGATCAATTGCTTGAGGATTTCGGCGTAAGCCTGCGGTGACTCAGCCAAGATTCCAGCGGTAGGGACCGATTGGAAATACGCGTCGTTGAGGCTCATGTTCAACGTGATGATCTTCGCAACTGAGTCACGCATCTGGTCTTCCCAGATTGGATGTTTCCCGTCCGATCCATAGAGAAGCTGAGACGCCTGGGTTCCCCCAACTCCCTGGTTGGAGATGCGGACGCCAGTCCCGTATTTCTGCTGAAGCATTCGCTCTAGAACTTTCGTTTCGCTGTTCGGCGAAATGACGCTAGCCCCATTGATTACCTGCCATCCCTCGGTTGTCGAGTCGCCATAGGCCTCGATGAGGACGTCTGTCGCCTGTGCGGTGGAAATGGCGAGAGTGAAGCACGCAGCAACGACCAGTTTTCTAACGAGCATAGGCCCTCCTTGTCGGGCTTAGTGTACCAACGGTAAGGGTGAAAAATGAGGACATCGGAGCGAGGCGTCAGCCTCATCAAAGCCTTCGAAGGACTGCGGCTGGACGCGTATCAGGATTCCGTGGGTGTCTGGACGATTGGCTATGGAACAACCCGAGGCGTGAAGCGCGGGATGACGATCTCCAAAGCCGAGGCAGAACGCCTGTTGACTGAGGATATTGGCCGCTTTGAGCCAGAGATCGCAAGGCTCGTGAAGGTCCCGCTTACCCAAGGGCAGTGGGATGCGCTGACCAGCTTCACCTACAACCTGGGCGCCGCAAACCTTGAGTCTTCGACGCTGCTGAAGCTGCTGAATGCCAAGGACTATGCCGGAGCGGCCGAGCAATTCCCGCGGTGGAATAAGGCTGGCGGGAAGGTCTTGCCAGGGCTGGTGAAACGACGCGCCGCCGAACAAGCAATGTTCAAGGGGGAATGATGGACTGGAAAACCGTAGTAAAAACCGTTTCCCCCTGGATCGGCACAGCGCTCGGTGGCCCACTTGGTGGCATGGCAGTCGATGCCGCAGCGTCCGCATTGGGCCTATCCGACAAGACCACTGATGCAGTTCGCCAGGCCATAGCCGGCGCCACGCCTGAGCAGATGCTGGCCCTGAAGCAGGCCGATCAGGCATTTGCTTCGCAGATGCAGGCGCTCGGGTTCAAGCAGACCTCTGACCTTGAGGCAATCGCCGCGGGCGACCGTGAAAGTGCGCGCAGGATGCAGATGGCCAATCACTCGATGGTTCCGGCTCTGCTGACGTGCTTCGTCGTTGGGGCGTTCACTGCAACCCTGATCCTGCTGCTCAGGTTCGACGTGCCGGCGACCAACCGGGATATCGTCGTTTACATGATCGGTCAGCTCAGCGGCGGGTTCACCAGCGCTTTGGCGTTCTGGCTTGGCACGACGCGAGACAGCACCCGCAAAACTGAACTCTTGGCGGGATCTCCGCCGATTAAGGGGAAGGAGTAATTCCCTTGATGCGTCAGCCCATGGAGACAAGCAATGATCAACGACATTACCCCAGCGGTGAATACGTGGGTTGACGTGTATGCAGCATCAGGCTTCCCGGTAGGAACTCGGCTGCTCCTGCAGAATAAGCGTGGTGGATCGGCCTACTTCTGGGAAGGCGCGTCCGCTCCGGTAGGCTCCCCAACTGACAGCGTGCATGGCTATGAACTGTGCAGGCTGCAAGGGCCGGCCAAGACTAGTTCAGGGATTGCCGGCCTCTGGGTCTACTGCTGGGAGCCGTCAGGCTCGACTTGGACAACCGGTCGAATCTGCGTGCAGGAGTACATTCCATGATCGGGCCGGTTGAGACAGCTGATCCGCTGAACCTGCCGAACGTCGTCTCTGCTGGCACCTATCACACGGTTACAGTCGACAGTAAGGGCAGGGTGGTCAGCGGTACGTCAATGAGTCAGAGCGGCGTTAGTCGCTCGCTCAATACCGCGTTCCAGGTCAGCGCTACCCGCTGGGCATTGGTCAGCTATAGCGTGCAGCTGACGGTAACGGCGAGCATTGCTGGCGGCCAGAATGGTGATGTGTTCCTGGAGATCGCCAGCGATATCGGTTTCACGGCCAATGTTCAGCAGATCGCGGTGGCGGGCCTAGGTCAGACTTATACCCTTGCGGTGGCCATTCAAGGTGTGCAGCCGCAGTCAGGGTGCGTCATGGGCACCGTTCCGCCGGGCTACTATGTGCGCCTGCGCACCGTCAGCAACACCGGAAGTCCTTCCTTCAGCTATCGGCTTGGGCAGGAGACGCTGCTTTAAAGATTGACCTCCCAGAACGGGCGAGGCGGAGTTTTGCTCGTACCACTTTTTGTACCACTTCCATGACCTGAAGGGGGTTTTAGGGGCTTTTGATGGCCCTAGAATCCCCATTGAGGCGCATGTTTAGTACTCCTGCTATTCCGCACATGTCCTTACCGGTACTCCGTTGGGGATGAAGTGGGTGGCGTCTCATGGACGCCTGTGGGGCGCGACAGCGTCGATGTCCGATGCCTTCTTACGCGGCCCATAGGGGATGACCCGTCGATCTGGCGAGAGTTCTATTTGATTTCATTGAGGAAAAATGACGGAGCAGCAGGTGGACTGAGATGACCGACAGCAAGGCTTCGATGAGCAACGCCCACGCACTCTCCATGCTGCAGGCCCTGAGGCGCCTGCAGCAGGCGGCGGAAGTGCACTCCAAGAGCCTGGGCCGCGATGGCGAATTGACGCCGCTGCAGCTGCTGATCCTGCAGGTGGTGGAGTTGGAGGGGGAGATAACCGCTGGTCAGTTGGCGCGGCACGTGGCGCTGTCCCAGTCATCGCTTTCCGGTGCGCTGGCCCGGTTGGAAAGCAAGGGGCTGCTGACGCGGCGGCGCGACGATGATGATCGCCGCAAGCAGTGGATGAGCCTTGAAGCCGATGGCCGCAAAGCGCTGAAACACAGCCCGGCGCTACTGCCCGAGCACGCCCTGGAACGCTTCGCCGGTTTGCCCGAATGGGAGCAGCACGCGATTCTCGCCGGGCTGTTGCGCGCGGCCGAATTGTTCGAGACGCCGGGTAGCGGCGTCGAGGAAGAAGAGGAAGAAGAGTTCTGAGCGTCAGCTCATCAGTTTCTGTGCCGCCAGGGACAGACTGACCGCCACCAGCATCAGCGCGAACAGGCGCTGCAATGTCGCGCCGCCCAGGCGCACCGCCAGGCGATTGCCGAACAGCACGCCCAGTGCACCGCCCGCCGCCAGGCACGCCAGCAAGGGCAGCGGTGGCTGTGCGTGGGTCAGGTAGAGCAGGAACCCGCCGCCGGACACCAGCGCGATCACCGCCATGGACGTCGCGGTTGCCGCCATCATCGACAGCGGCGTGAACCACAGCAGCCCCGGTACGATCAGGAAGCCGCCGCCCACGCCCATCAGACCGGACAGCATGCCCACCGCCAATCCCACGCCCAGCAGCGGCCCGTTGCGCGTCGGCTGGTCGGACACACGCGGCTGGCCGGAGCCCTGCCACATGCGCCAGGCCGACCACAGCACCAGCACGCAGAAGCCGATGATCAGCCAGCCATCGGGCACGAACTTGCCCAGCCACTGGCCGATGGCGTTGCCCGGCCAGCCGGTGATCACCAGCCAGAACAGCGGCTTCCACGCCACCTGGCCCTGCCGCGCGCGCGGCACCGCGCCGATGGCGGCCGAAAGCGCCACCGCGCCCAGGCTGACGCCAATGGCATCGTGCAACGGCAGGTGCAGGCTGAGCAGCAGCGGCAGCGCCACCAGTGAGCCGCCGGCGCCGGTCAGGCCCAGCAGCAGCCCGAGGATCAGGCCGATGGCGGAGGATTCAAGCAGCAGTGCATCCATGTCGGTGGTCCGCTCTGGAAGCTGGTCGCGGTCCTGTCGCTGGACCGCGAGATGATCAGGCGTTCTTCTGGCCGCGCACGATGTCGCGCAGGAAGAAACGGTTCGGGTGGCAGGCCTCGGCCACGGCGCGAGGCAAGGGTAGCGTTTCGTCGTCGATCCAGGCGGCGAGCAACTCGCCAGCCAGCGGCGCGGTGACCAGCCCGCGGGAGCCGTGGGCGCTGTTCAGGTACAGGCCGTCGAGCCAGGGGCACGGAGTTTCCGGCACCTGGCGCGCATCCTTGCCCAGTACAGCGTAGGTGCTGGCGAAGGCTTCGCGGTCGGCCAGCGGGCCCACCAGTGGCAGATAGTCCGGCGTGGTGCAGCGGAAGGCGGCGCGGCCCTGCAGAGTTGCCGGGTCCAGTTGGGCGATGTGCATGCGTTCGCTCAGGTCTGTGGATATCTCTGCCAGCAGGTCGAGATTACCCAGGTGTTCTTCCAATGATGGCTCAGTGTCGTCTCGCTTGAATTCGAAACTGGCGCCCAGGGTGTGCTCGCCGTGACGCGGCGGGGCGACGTAGCCTTCGGCGCAGACCACGGTGCTCAGCGCGGAGCTGTCGACGGTCGCGGGGATGCGCGTGATCTGCCCGCGAATGCGCTTCATCGGCAGGCTCGATGCGCCTTCGAAGCGGCGCACCTCGGCGGCGGTGGCAAGGATGGCGACGGGCGCGCTGGCAAGTTTTGCGTCGCCGCTCCAGGCGCTCCAGCCATCGGCTTCGCGTTGCAGGCGGACTTCCTCGCCGGCCAGCACGCGGATGTTCGGATGCTGCGCCAGGTGCCGGCACAGGGCCGGCGGATGTACCCAGCCACCTTCGGGATAGAACAGCCCGCCGGCGGGCAGGCCGACGCCGGCGAGCTTTTCCGCCTCTGCCTTGTCCAGCAGGCGCAGCAGCGAGTCGGGGAAGGCTTCGGCGAGCTTCGTCTGGCGGCCGGCCTCGGCTTCATCGAAGCCCAGTTGCAGTACGCCGCAGTCGGACCATTCCTCGCCCTTCTGCAGACGCTGGATCAGCCGCCGCGTGTGGCCAAAGCCGCTGACGATCAGCCGCGACAGCGCCGTGCCGTGGGCGGATAGCTTGAGGTAGAGCACGCCCTGGGGATTGCCCGAGGCTTCCTCGGCAAGGCCGGTATGACGCTCGATCAGGGTCACCTGCCAGCCGCGTGCGGCGAGACTCGCGGCACTGGCGCAACCGGCCATGCCGCCGCCTATCACCAGGGCTTCGCGCGCTCCTTTCGAGCGAGCTGGTCGGGCGTACCAGGGCTTGCCGGTGGGCTGTTCTAGGCCGATGAATTCGCCCTGGGACATCTCCCATTTCTTGCCGAAGCCCAGGGTCCGGCGAATCTTGAAGCCGGCCGCGCCCAGCCCGCGGCGTACGAAACCGGCGCTGGTGAAGGTGGCGAGGGTCGTGCCCGGCGCCGAAAGACGGGCCAGCTGCGCGTAAAGCGCGTCGTTCCACATCTGCGGGTTCTTCGCCGGGGAGAAACCATCGAGGAACCAGGCATCGATGTGCGCGTCCAGCTCGGGCAGGGTTTCCAGCACGTCGCCCACCAGCAGGGTCAGCACCACGCGCCCCCCGGCGAAGACCAAGCGCTGGAAGCCGGGGTTGATCGCCACGTACTGCTCCAGCACTTGCCCCGACAGATGCGCCAGCTCCGGCCAGAGGGTGAAGGCGCGGCGCAGGTCATCTGGCGCCACCGGGTACTTCTCGGTGCTGATGAAGTGCAGCCGCGCATCGCTCGGCGCCTGTTCTTCGAACAGCTGCCAGGCGCAGAGGAAGTTCAGCCCGGTGCCGAAGCCGGTTTCGCCGATGCACAGACGCCCGCCAGCAGGCAGTGCGGCGAAGCGTTCGGGCAGGCGGTTGCCGTTGATGAACACGTGGTGCGTCTCGGCGATACCGGAGACGGGGGAGAAATACACATCGCCGTAGACGCGGGAAGTCGGCTGGCCGTTCTCGTCCCAGTCGATCTGGGCGCTGCTGATGTCTGGCATGAAGGGATGCAGGGCAGGGAAGCGAAGGCGGCAGTTTAGCCGATCCATTGCGAGGACAGGCTGCGTCACTTCCGCTACCTTCTATTCACTTCGAAACAAGGAGAGCTGCATGTTCGAATCCGCCGAGATCGGTCATTCCATCGACAAGGAAACCTACGAGAAGGAAGTCGCTGTGCTGCGCGAGGCCTTGCTCGAGGCACAGTACGAGCTCAAGCAGCAGGCGCGTTTTCCGGTGATCGTCCTGATCAACGGTATCGAGGGGGCCGGCAAGGGCGAGACGGTGAAGCTGCTCAACGAGTGGATGGACCCGCGTCTGATCCGCGTGGAAAGCTTCCTCCTGCCCACCGACGAGGAGCTTTCCCGTCCACCACAGTGGCGCTTCTGGCGCCGCCTGCCGCCCAAGGGCACGACCGGCATCTTCTTCGGCAACTGGTACAGCCAGATGCTTTACGCGCGGGTCACCGGCGAGATCAAGGACAGCCAGCTCGACGGCCTGATCAACGACGCCGAGCGCTTCGAGCGCATGTACTCCGACGAGGGGGCGCTGATCTTCAAGTTCTGGTTCCACCTCTCCAAGAAGCAGCTCAAGGAGCGCCTCAAGGCGCTGGAGAACGACCCGACGCGCAGTTGGCAGCTCAGCGACGTGGACTGGAAGCAGAGCGAGGTCTACGACAAGTTCGTGCGCTACGGCGAGCGCGTGTTGCGCCGCACCAGCCGCGACTACGCGCCCTGGTACGTGGTGGAAGGTTCCGACGAGCGCTACCGCAGTCTGACGGTGGGCCGCACCATCCTCGAAAGCTTGCAGGCCGCACTCAAGCGCAAGGACCGGCCGACGCCGCAACCGCATGCCGCGCCGTTGGTCTCCAGCCTCGACAACAAGGGCCTGCTGGACGCGCTCGACCTGAGCCTGAAGCTGGACAAGGACCAGTACAAGGAACAACTGGCCAAGGAGCAGGCGCGCCTGGCCACGCTGATGCGCGACAAGCGTTTCCGCAGCCACTCGCTGATTGCCGTGTTCGAGGGCAACGACGCGGCCGGCAAGGGCGGCGCTATTCGCCGTGTCACCGACGCGCTGGACCCGCGCCAGTACCGCATCGTGCCGATTGCCGCGCCCACCGAAGAGGAGCGTGCGCAACCCTACCTGTGGCGCTTCTGGCGGCACATCCCGGCGCGCCGGCAGTTCACCATCTTCGACCGCTCCTGGTACGGCCGCGTGCTGGTGGAGCGGATCGAGGGCTTTGCCACCGATGCCGACTGGCTGCGTGCCTACGCGGAAATCAACGACTTCGAGGAGCAGTTGGCGGACTACGGCATCGTGCTGGTGAAGTTCTGGCTGTCCATCGACCAGGACACCCAGCTGGAGCGCTTCAAGGAGCGCGAGTCGATTCCCTTCAAGCGCTTCAAGATCACCGAGGAGGACTGGCGCAACCGCGACAAGTGGGACCAGTACGTGGACGCGGTCGGGGACATGGTCGATCGCACCAGTACAGAGATCGCGCCCTGGACGCTGATCGAGGCCAACGACAAGCGTTATGCGCGGGTGAAGGTGCTCAAGACCATCAACGATGCGCTGGAGGCGGCTTACGGAAGCGCGAAGAAGGGCAAGAAGGACTGACGTTTCGTGTAGGAGCGGACTCCGTCCGCGATGTGTCTGCTTCGCTTCGAGGTTTCTCGCGCCGCTTCGGCGTGCGCGGCGAGACTTTGTTTCGCCCCCTCGGGCGAGTCCCTTTTGTCAAACGCCACAAAAGGAACCAAAAAGTCTTGCCCCGGACATCCGGTTTTTCGCTTAGGCGAAAAATTCCCTCGCTGAAGCGAAGTTTCAGGGGCACGCCACGACGGGCCATCCCTGGCCCATCGTGGCTCTCGCGACATCCATGTCGCTCAACCCCTGAAACTCCGCTTCAACGAGGCCTCCTGAACGGGGCGGTTCGGAGTGCTCGGGTGTTCTTCTGGAAGTCTTTGAAGTGCCAGAGCCTGAGACAGGGATTGCGAGCTCTTCGTAGGAGCGAGCTTGCTCGCGAACTGACTCCGCAGCGGGCCGTGTTCGCGAGCAAGCTCGCTCCTACAAGGTGTTCTTCTGCGAAGGCTTCGGCGCACCAATCAGCCGCCCCATGGCCCCGGCAATCCCCATTTCCCGCAGCACCTGCAACTCGCCTTCGGTCTCGACCATCTCCGCGATCAGCGGCAGGTCGATGCTGTTGGACGCCCGGTACATGGCCTCGATGAACAGGCGCTTGTCGTTGTCCTGGTCGATGGCGCGGATGTAGCTGCCGTCGATCTTCAGGTACGCAAGGCCGAGGCGGGTCAGGTTGCCGATCAGGCTGAAGCGCCCGCCGAAGTGCTGCAGGCCGAGCTTGGCGCCGACTTCCTGAACCGACTGGGCGAGCTTCTCGAGCTCGGCCGGCGGCGGCAGGTAGCGTTCGTCCACTTCCAGCGTCATGAGCTGCGCTTCCTGCGGGTGGGCGCGGAGGATTTCGAAGAGCTGGCGCAGGGGCTCGGCGCTGCGCACGGTTTCCGCCGAGAGCGACAGGGCCAGCGGTGCCGGTTGCTGGGCGAGGTGGGCGAGGGCGTGTTCGAGCATCGCCAGGTCGAAGCGCGCCGACCAGCCGAAACGCTCGATCCAGGGCAGGAATTGCCCGGCGGCCACGGCCTCGCCCTTGGGATCGAGCAGCCGCGCGAGGACTTTCTGGTGCAACAGCTCGCCGTTCTCGACGCAGGCGCGCACGGGCTGGAACCACAGTTGCAGCTTGCCCTTCTGCAGGGCGTCGTCGAGCCAGTCGCGCCAGGCGCGGGAGTCCTGCGCGGGCTGGCTGCCGGAGCTGTCCAGGCGTTGCCAGGTGCGGTCCGGGGTGGCCTGCGCCTGGGCCAGTGCCTGGTCGGCGCGCGACAGCACGCCAGCGGAGGGCTCGCCCGGTCGGAAGGCCGCCAGGCCCAGGTGTGCCACCGGCGTGCAGTCGCTGGCGCCGGTGCCACGTAGGTTTTCCAGGGCGGCGCTGAGCTGGTCGGCCAGCAGTTCGGCGCTGGCGCTGTCGACGCCGGGGGCGAGCAGGGTGAATTCGCCGCCACGGCTGCGCGCGGCCAGCCAGTCCGGAGTGCCGTGCTGCTCGCGCTCACGTTCCAGCAGCTCGGCGACGTCGCGGATCAGCGCGTCGGTGCGCTGTCCGCCGAGGCGCTGGTTGAGCCCGGCCAGGTCGTTCAGGCGCAGCAGCAGCAGGTAGCCGGCGGCGTTCTGTTCGCTGGGCGAGAGTTGCGCGTCCAGCCGCGCGTCGAACAGGCGACGGTTGGCCAGGCCGGAAAGGCTGTCCTGGTAGGCTTCCTCGCGCAGTTTCTCGCTGCGGCTGGCTTCCTCGGCGAACAGGGCCTTGAGCTTGTCGACCATCTGGTTCATCGCCTGAACCACGCGCCGCAGCTCTGGGGTGCGCGGCTCCTTGGGCAGGGTGAGGAATTCGCGGCGGGTAATGGCGTGGGCTTGCTGCACCATCTGGTCCAGCGGCTTCAACTGGGTGCGCAGCAGCCAGCCGCCAAGGATGGCGCTGACCAGCCCGCAGGCCAGCAGCCAGGCGAGGCTGCCCAGCGCGCCGTCCCACAGCTTGGCCAGGGCGAACTGCGGATGGCTGACCACCTCGACCCGCGCGGCCTGTTCCCAGCCGCGCATGATCAGCGCGTCGCCGCCCTGGGCCTTGAGGTTGACCAGCTTGGCGAACCAGGCCGGCACCTGCTGGTTCTGCGTGTCGCTGTCGCGCTCGACGATGACCTTGCCCTCGGGAATGCTCACCACGCGGATGGTGGCGAAGTAGCCGGAGTCGAAGATCGAGCTGACCATCAGCTCGATCATCGCCGGGTCGTCCACGTGCGGGGTGAGCGACAGGCCCAGCGCGGTGGCCGCGTCCTGGGCATGGGAGCGCAACTGGCCGATCAGCTGCTCGCGGGAGCTTTCCAGGCTGGCGGCGAAGCTGCCGGCGAAGGCCACCACGAGGAACAGGCAGATCGCCAGGAACAGTTGCTTGAGCAATGACATGCCGGGTTCTCCTATCGCGTCTCGTCGAGGTCCAGGCCCTCGGCGCGCATCTTGGTCAACAGGTCCTGCCAGCGCGACAGCTTCTTGCTGTCGCCGGTGCGCTTGCCGCCGCCGGGGCCGGGCAGCCACAGCCCCTCGGCGTTGAAGGCGTAGACGGGCAGGAGGTCCTTGCGCTGGGAGGCGGGCTTGATCTGCGGGATCAGGTTGTCCAGCACCAGCGGTTCGGCAGTGGGGGAGGCGTAGTAGGTGAGCACCATGTGAGCCTGGTTCTGCTGCAGCGCCTTGACGTAGGTGATGCGCAGCTTGTCGCTGGCGACCCCGAGGCGGCGCAGGGTGACGAACTTGGCGATGGAGTAGTCCTCGCAGTCGCCGGCGCCCTTGTAGAGCGACTCCACCGGGGTGGCCCAGTAGTCCTCCTGGTGCCAGACGGTGCGGTCGTCGGTGAACACCAGCGCGCCATTGAAGAAGGCGTTGACGGCCTTGAGCTTGGCCATCTCGTCGAGGTTTTCGCTGTCGTCGATCAGGCGGCCCCAGGACTGGATCCGGCCCTTGCCGGTGCCCAGGTCGCCGTATTGCTGCTCGGCGTTCTTCAGGATGGTGTCGAAGTTCCAGGCGGCGCCGGCGCTCAACGCGAGGAGCGCGAGCAGCAGCACGCCGGCCCGCAGACGCAGCGGGCTGGCGAACAGCCAGAGGGCTCCTCGGGGTGGCTGCATCGCCAGCGCTCCATGTGGGATGTGTGGAGTCTAGGCGGTCTTCGAGAACTTGCGCCGGCCCATCGCCATCAGGCGCAAAGCCTTGTTGTACGGGCCTCGAAGACGAAACTGACAGGATTGTCATTTAAGGGTCAGCCTCCGGTCCCGGCTGCTGGCTTATAACCCCAGGATGCGGCCGCTGTGGCCGATCCGACGCAGGAGAGCGGGATGCAGGGGCAACGGCGGGTTTGGCTGGCGGCAGGGTTGCTGGGGGTGACGGCGCTGGGAGCAGGCATATGGGGCTTTGCCGGCCGGCACGAGGCGCCGCAGGCCGCAGCCCAGCCAGCCGGCATACCGGTAACCCTGGCGCGAGTGGCCCGCGAGGACCTGGCGCAGAACCTCGACGGCGTCGGCACCGTCACCTCGCTGGCCAGCGTGCTGGTCCGCCCGCAAGTGGAAGGCCAGCTCACCGCGTTGCTCGTCGAAGAGGGGCAGATGGTCAAGCAGGGCGAGCTGCTGGCGACCATCGACGATCGCGCGATCAAGGCTGCGCTGGAGCAGGCCGAGGCGACCAAGCAGAGCAACCAGGCGCAGCTGCGCATCGTCGAGCAGGACCTGGCGCGCTACCAGACGCTGATCCAGCGCGGCTCGATTTCCCGGCAGACGGTGGAGCAGAGCGAGGCCGAAGCCGCCCGCCTGCGTGCCACCCTGCGCGGTAACGACGCCACCATCGACGCGGAGCGCGTGCGCCTGTCCTACACCCGGATCACCTCGCCGGTTGCCGGCCGCGTCGGCATTCGCAATGTGGATGTCGGCAACCTGCTGCGCACCAATGACAGCAGCGGCCTGTTCACCGTCACGCAGATGTCGCCGATCTCGGTGGTCTTCGCCCTGCCGCAGGAAAGCCTGCCAAAGTTGCAACCGCTGATGAGCAGCGATTCCCCGGTCGTGGCGCGCAGCCGCGACGGCGGCCAGTTGCTCGGCGAGGGCCACCTGCGCAGCATCGACAACCAGGTGGCCGCCAGCACCGGCACCATTCGTGTCCGTGCGGTTTTCGACAACAAGGACGGCCAGCTCTGGCCGGGGCAGTTCGTTGCCATCGACCTGCAGTCCGGCGTGCTGCACAACGGCCTGGTGCTGGACAGCCGCGCCGTGCGCCGTGGCCTGGACGGTGCCTTCGTGTTCCGCATCGAGGACGGCAAGGCGCAGAAGGTGCCGGTGCGCATCGTCGCGGAAGTGGACGGGCGCACCATTGTCGAGGGCCTGGCGGTGGACGATGAAGTGGTGCTCGACGGCCATTCACGCCTGACGCCCGGCGCACGCGTGGAGGTGCAGGGCGATGTGCAGGCCCTGGCCCGCCGGAGCGAGCCGTGAGTGTGCGCGCCGGCATGTCCGGCTGGTGCGTGCGCCATCCCATCGCCACCTGCCTGCTGACCATCGCCTCGCTGCTGCTCGGGCTGCTGGCGTTCTTCCGGCTCGGCGTCGCGCCGTTGCCGCAGGTGGATTTCCCGACCATCCAGGTCCAGGCCCTGCTGCCCGGCGGCAGCCCGGAGACCATGGCGTCGTCGGTGGCGACCCCGCTGGAAGTGCAGTTCAGCGCCATTCCCGGCATCACCCAGATGCTTTCCACCAGCGCCCTGGGCTCGACCACCCTGACCCTGCAGTTCGACCTGGACAAGAACATCGACGTTGCCGCCCAGGAGGTCACCGCCGCGATCAACGCCGCCGCCGGCCGCCTGCCGGCGGACATGCCGAACCTGCCGACCTGGCGCAAGATCAACCCGGCAGACAGCCCGATCATGATCGTGCGGGTGAACTCCGAGCTGATGCCGCTGATCGAGCTGAGCGATCTGGCCGAAGTGCTGCTGTCGCGCCAGCTCAGCCAGATCGCCGGGGTGGGGCAGATATTCGTGGTTGGCCAGCAGCGCCCGGCGATCCGCATCCAGGCTCAGCCGGAGAAGCTCGCGGCGTACCGCCTGACCCTGGCCGACCTGCGCCAGTCGCTGCAATCGGCGAGCATCAACCTGGCCAAGGGCGCGCTGTTCGGCGACGGCCGCGTGTCCACCCTGGCGGCCAACGACCAGTTGTTCAGCCCCGAGGAGTACGGCGATCTCGTCGTCGCTTACCGAGCGGGCGCGCCGGTGTTCCTGCGCGACCTGGCGAAGGTGGTGAAGGCGCCGGAAGACGACTACGTGCAGGCCTGGCCGGATGGCCGGCCGGGCGTTGCACTGGTGATCCTGCGCCAGCCCGGCGCGAACATCGTCGAGACCTCCGATGCCATCCAGGCCGAGTTGCCACGCCTGCGCGAAATGCTGCCGGCGGGCGTCGAGGTGGAAGTGCTCAACGACCGCACCCGCACCATTCGTGCCTCGCTGCACGAAGTCGAACTGACCCTGCTGTTGACCATGGGCCTGGTGGTGCTGGTGATGGGGCTGTTCCTGCGCCAGCTGTCGGCGACCCTGATCGTTGCCACGGTGCTGGCGGTGTCGCTCAGCGCCAGCTTTGCGGCGATGTACCTGCTGGGCTTCACGCTGAACAACCTGACCCTGGTGGCGCTGATCATCGCGGTGGGCTTCATCGTCGATGACGCCATCGTCGTGGTGGAAAACATCCACCGCCACCTGGAGCAGGGCAAGGACCGGGTCGAGGCGGCGCTGGCCGGCGCCTCGGAGATCAGCTTCACGGTGGTCTCCATCAGTTTCTCGCTGATCGCCGCCTTTATTCCCTTGCTGTTCATGGGCGGCATCGTCGGCCGGCTGTTCCGCGAGTTCGCAGTGAGCGTCACGGCGGCCATCCTGATCTCGGTGCTGGCCTCGCTGACGGTGGCGCCGATGCTCGCCTCGCGCTTCATGGGCAAGCCGAAGCATGGACATGATGACGGCGGCATCGCCGGCTGGCTGCTGGCGCGCTACGCCAGGGGACTGGACTGGTCGCTCAAGCACCAGCGTACGGTGCTCGCCGGATTCGTGGTCTGCGTGGCCATCGCGGTGGCCGGCTATGTCGGGATTCCCAAGGGCTTCTTCCCGTCCCAGGACACCGCCTTCATCTTCGGTACCACCCAGGCCGCCGAGGACATCTCCTATGCCGACATGGCCGAGAAGCACAAGCAACTGGCGGACATCATCGCCGCCGACCCTGCGGTGCAAAGCTACAACCACGCCATCGGCATCACCGGCGGCAGCCAGAGCCTGTCCAACGGGCGCTTCTGGATCGTGCTCAAGGATCGCGGCGACCGCGACGTGTCGGTGGACGAGTTCATCAACCGCATACGGCCCAAGCTGGCGAAGGTGCCGGGCATCGTTCTCTACCTGCGTTCGGCCCAGGACATCAACCTTGCCACCGGCCCGGTGCGCACCCAGTACCAGTACGCCCTGCGCAGCAACGACAGCGCGGCGCTGGCACTCTGGGCGGATCGGCTGACCCAGCGGCTGAAGGAGGAGGGCGGCCTGCAGGACGTGTCCAACGACCTGCAGATGGGTGCCAGCGTCACCTCGCTGCAGATCGACCGAGTGGCGGCGGCGCGCTTCGGACTGTCCGCCGAAGATGTCAGCCAGACGCTCTACGATGCCTTCGGCCAGCGTCAGGTGGGTGAGTTCCAGACCGAGGTCAACCAGTACAAGGTCATTCTCGAGCTGGATTCCCGACAGCGTGGCCGCGCCGACAGCCTGGCATGGTTCCACCTGCGCTCGCCGCTGACCGGCGAGATGGTCCCGCTGGCGGCGCTGGCGCGGGTCGTGCCGGACAAGTCCGGGCCGCTGCAGATCAACCACAACGGCATGTTCCCGGCGGTGACCCTGTCCTTCAACCTGTCGCCGGGCGTGGCCCTGGGCGATGCCGTGGGATTGGTGCAGCGCGCGCAGGCGGAGATCGGCATGCCGTCGAGCATCAGCGGCGAATTCCAGGGTGCGGCGGCGGCCTTCCAGAGCTCGCTGGCCAGCCAGCCGTTGCTGATCCTGGCTGCGCTGTTCGCGGTCTACGTGATTCTCGGTGTGCTCTATGAGAGTTTCGTGCACCCGCTGACGATCCTCTCGACGCTGCCCTCGGCGGGCATCGGCGCGGTGTTCCTGCTCTGGGGCTGGGGCCTGGAGTTCTCGGTGATGGCGCTGATCGGCCTGGTGCTGCTGATCGGCATCGTCAAGAAGAACGGCATCCTGATGGTCGACTTCGCCCTGGCCGCACAACGCCAGCGAGGGCTGTCACCCTACGACGCGATTCGCGAGGCGTGCCTGGCGCGCTTCCGGCCGATCATGATGACCACGCTGGCCGCGCTGCTGGGCGCTATTCCGCTGATGATCGGCTTCGGCACCGGCTCGGAGCTGCGCCAGCCGCTGGGCGTGGCGGTTGTCGGCGGGTTGCTCGTCAGCCAGGCGCTGACCCTGTTCAGTACGCCGGTTGTGTATCTGGCGCTGGACCGGGTCTTCCACCGCCCGCAGCCTGCGCCGGTGATTGCCGGAGGTGCGGCATGAAGCGCGGCTGGGTAGCATGGCTGGCAGGCGCCACGAACGGAGGGCAGGCATGCGCGTACTGATTGTCGAAGACGAGAGCAAGACCGCCGACTACTTGCAGCGTGGCCTGAGCGAGCAGGGCTTCACCGTGGATGTGGCGGCCAACGGCATCGATGGTCGGCACCTGGCGCTCAACGGTGAATACGACGTCATCGTGCTCGACGTGATGCTTCCCGGTATCGACGGCTACGGCGTACTGCGCGCGTTGCGCGAGCAGCGGCAGACGCCAGTGATCATGCTCACCGCCCGCGAGCGGGTGGAAGACCGCGTGCGCGGCCTGCGCGAAGGCGCCGACGACTACCTGATCAAGCCATTCTCTTTCCTTGAGCTGGTGGCACGCCTGCAGGCCCTGACCCGCCGTGGCGCGCACCTGGAAAGCGCTACGCAGATGCGCATCGCCGACCTGGCCATCGACCTGGTCAGCCGCCGCGTGCAGCGCGGCGGCACGCGCCTGGAACTGACCGCCAAGGAATACTCGCTGCTCTGCGTGCTGGCCCAGCGCAGCGGCGAAATCCTCTCCAAGACGGCCATCGCCGAGCTGGTCTGGGACATCAATTTCGACACCGATACCAATGTCGTCGAGGTCGCCATCAAGCGCCTGCGGGCCAAGCTTGACGGGCCGTTCGACACCAAGCTGCTGCACACCATCCGGGGCATGGGCTACGTGCTGGAGAGCCGCACCGTGCAGGAGCGCGAAGCGTGAAAGGCCTGTCGCTGTCGACGCGCCTGGCCGGCATGTTCGCCGTCGCCGCACTGGGCATCTTCCTGCTCATCGGTTCGGCCATCTATTGCGTGCTCGATGCGCAGATCGAGCGGCTGCAACGCTCGGAGCTGGACACCCGCTTCAACATGGTCGCGCGCATGCTCGACAAGCCCGACCTCGCCGAGCGCTGGCCGCACATGCAGCTCAAGCTCAACACCCTGAGCCAGGAGTACCAACTGATCCGCTTCTGGATCGACAGCGACGACGCGCGCTTCCGCTACGGCAAACCCAACGAGACGGTCAACCGGATGCTCGGCACCGGGAACGGCTATGCCGAGCTTGAGCTGCCCGAACACGACGCACCGCTCTCCGCCCGTGTCGGCCGCCTGCCGGCCAGCGATGGACGACCGGCGCTGGTGCTGCTGGCGGCGATCGACAGCGTGGCATTCAAGAACGCCCGCGAGGCGACGCTGATGACGCTGTTCGTGCTCTCCGCGCTGGGGATCGCGCTGGCGACCTTGTGCGGCCACTGGATTGCCCGCGTTGGTTTGCGGCCGCTGCACGAACTGTCTGCCGAAGCGAGGCAGATCAGCCCCCGCCAGCTGTCCCAGCGGTTGCGCCTGGCCGGGTTGCCGGCGGAGCTGTCGGCGCTGGCCGGCGCCTTCAACGAAGCACTGGACCGGCTGGAGCAGGCTTATCTGCGTCTGGAATCGTTCAACGCCGACGTCGCCCACGAGCTGCGCACGCCCTTGGCCAACCTGATCGGCCAGAGCCAGGTCGCACTGTCCCGCGAGCGCAGCGCACAGGATTACGAGGAGGTGCTGCAGTCCAACCTGGAGGAACTGGAGCGCCTGCGCGCCATCGTCAACGACATGCTGTTCCTCGCCCGCGTCGACCAGGGCGGGCTGGCTGCCGAAAGGGTGGAAACCTCTCTGGCGGCCGAGGTGGCGACGACGTTGGACTTCCTCGAGGTGATCTTCGACGAACAGGGCGTGCAGGTGAATCTGCGCGGCGATGCGCGGGCCTGCGTCGAGCGCGCGCTATTCCAGCGCGCGGTGACCAACCTGCTCTACAACGCCGCCCAGCACACCGCTCCGGGCGGGCGCATCGACGTACGCCTGAGCGGCGAGCGCGGCGCCGCGCTGGTGGAAGTCAGCAACCCCGGCGAGCCGATCACGGCCGAGCAACGCGCGCGGCTGTTCGAGCGCTTCTATCGCGCCGACATGGCCCGCGCCAACAGCCAGAGCAACCATGGGCTGGGGTTGTCCATCGTCAAGGCGGTGGCGAGCATGCACGGCGGCTCGGTGTTCGTGCGCAGCGAGGGCGGGGTGAATACCTTCGGCTTTACCGTGGATGCGGTGGGGCCAGTTGGGCCGGCGCAGGATGATCAGCAGGATGTTAAGGGCGAAGTGGTGCCAGTCTGAGGGCTTCAGTGCTTGGGCAATAGCCCTCTCCCTAACCCTCTCCCTGAAGGGAGAGGGGACTGGATCGGCATCAGGCGACTCACCGAGTTGGCCGGGCGCCGTCAACGGCCCGTTCTCCCTTTAGGGAGAGGGCTGGGGGAGAGGGTATTCGACCCCGCAGCGGACTTAATCCAGGTGCCGCGTCTTCGTCCGAATCAGGTAGATGCTCACCAGCGTCGCACTGGTCAGCATGAACGCCCAGGCCCAGGGCCGCTGCACGATGAATCCTGAAATCAGGATGCTGCACCACATCAGGCCGATGGCGTAGACCTTGCCCTTGAGCGGAATACCTTCGCCGTCGAGGTAGTCGCGAATCCACGGGCCGAGTTTCGGATGGTTCACCAGCCAGTCGTAGAAACGCTGGGAGCTGCGCATGAAGCAGGCGGCGGCGAGCAGCAGGAAGGGCGTGGTGGGCAGCACCGGCAGGAAGATGCCGATCACGCCCAGCGCGACGCTCAGCCAACCTACACCCAGCAGGCAGTAGCGAACCCAGGCGTGGCGGCTTTGGCGGATTTCTCGTGGCATCGACGTACGCGTAGCGAATCCGGAGCCGCGTTGCGCGGCTCCGGCAGTGGATCAGTGGGTGCGGGGCTTGAGCAGGGCCGGTTTTTCTTCCGGGGCCTGGCACAGCAGGAACAGGTTGGTCAGCAATTCGGGAATCTGCGCGACCATGTCGTCCACCAGCCCGCGGTCGCTGGCGATCTCGTCGAACTCGGGCTGTTCGTCGAACAGGCCGGAACCGACCATGATCGGCAGCAGCAGCTCGCTGACTTCTTCCTCGGCCTGTTCGAACCACACCGCTTCACGCAGGAACACGCCTTCCATGAAGCCGATGCACCAGCCGCGGATGTCGGAATCGTCCGGCTCGTCGCCCAGGTAGGGTTCGCAGGGCAGTTCCAGCTCTTCGTCACCGGCCATCTGGCGGATGATATGCGCCTTGAGCTGGACCAGGGTGGACTCGATCTCGCTGCGCTCTTCCTCGCTGCGGTAGTGCGGCGACTCGGCGAACAGGGCGTCGATCCACTCGCGCTCCGGCACTTCCTCCGGGCAGATCGCCAGGGCGGTCAGGTAGCCGTGTGCCGCCACGTAGTCCAAGGCTTCCTCGTGCAGGTCATCGGCATCGAGAAAGGCTTGCAGGCGGGACAATTGGTCGGCGAAGGACATCGGGTACTACCTCGGAGGTGATCGGTCCCGAATTGTAGTCCTTCCGGGGGCCCGCGGCAAAAGCCAAATGCCCGTGCAGCCTGAGCCGACGCGGGGTTCGGACGCATGTGACGGATTTTTCCGCAGTTTCCCGGACAAGGTGCCGGCTGTGGGCGGATGGCTTGCGTATAATGCGCGGCTTCATTCGGAGTCCCTCATGCTCGATCAGGCCCTGCGCATCCTCAAAGACGTTTTCGGTTACGACGCCTTCCGCGGCAATCAGGCGCGGATCATCGAGCGCGTGGCCAACGGCGGCGATGCGCTGGTACTGATGCCCACCGGGGGCGGCAAGTCGCTGTGCTTCCAGGTCCCGGCGCTGCTGCGCGACGGCCTGACGGTGGTGGTCTCGCCGCTGATCGCGCTGATGGAAGACCAGGTCGCCACACTCGATGAGCTGGGCGTGCCGGTGGCGGCGCTGAACTCTTCGCTGAGCCCCGAGGCCCAGCGCGAGATCGCCGCACGCCTTCAGCGTGGCGAAATCAAGCTGCTCTATCTTGCGCCCGAGCGTCTGGTACAGCCGCGCATGCTGGACTTCCTGCAGCGTCTGGAGATCGGCCTGTTCGCCATCGACGAGGCGCACTGCGTGTCGCAGTGGGGCCATGACTTCCGCCCCGAATACCTGCAGTTGGGCCAGCTCGCCGAATTGTTCCCGCATGTGCCGCGCATCGCCCTGACCGCCACGGCGGACATGCGCACCCGCGAAGAGATGATCCAGCGCCTGCACCTGCAGGATGCCGAGCAGTTCCTCTCCAGCTTCGACCGTCCGAACATCTTCTACCGCATCGTGCCCAAGGAGCAGCCACGCAAGCAGTTGCTGGGCTTCCTGGCCGAGCGCCGGGGCGATGCCGGTATCGTCTACTGCATGTCGCGCAAGAAGGTCGAGGAGGTTGCCGACTTCCTCTCCGCCCAGGGCTTTCCGGCGCTGCCGTATCACGCCGGGCTGTCCAACGACCTGCGCGCCTATCACCAGAAGCGCTTCCTCAACGAGGAAGGGCTGATCATGGTCGCCACCGTCGCCTTCGGCATGGGCATCGACAAACCCAACGTGCGCTTCGTCGCGCACCTGGACCTGCCGAAAAGCCTCGAGGCGTACTACCAGGAAACCGGCCGCGCCGGCCGTGACAGCCTGCCCGCCGACGCCTGGATGGCCTACGGCCTGCAGGACGTGTTGCTGCTGCGGCAGATGATGCAGAACTCCGAAGGCGACGAACGCCACAAGCGTGTCGAGCGGCACAAGCTCGAAGCCATGCTGGCGCTGTGCGAGGAAACCCGCTGCCGCCGCCAGGCGCTGCTGGCCTACTTCGACGAGGTGATGCCCAACCCCTGCGGCCATTGCGACATCTGCGTCGATGGCGTGGAGACCTGGGACGCCACCGAGCCCGCGCGCCAGGCGTTGTCGGCCATCTACCGCAGCGGCCAGCGCTACGGCGTCGGCCACCTGGTAGACGTACTGCTGGGCAAGGACACCGAGAAGGTGCGCAGCGTCGGTCACCAGCACCTGGCGGTGTTCGGCATCGGCAAATCCCGCGCCGAGGACGAATGGCGCACGCTGTTCCGCCAACTGGTCGCCCGTGGCTTCGCCGATGTGGACGTCGACGGCTTCAACGGCCTGCGCCTGACCGAGGCCTGCCGTCCGTTGCTGCGCGGCGAAGAGACGCTGGCCCTGCGCCGTGATCCGAAGCCGCAGCGCAACAAGTCGTCCTCTTCCGGCGGGGCCAGTTCGGCGAGCCAGCTGGTGCGCCAGGAAGAGCGCGAGATGTGGGAAGTCCTGCGCACCCTGCGGCGCAAGCTGGCGCAGGAGCACTCGGTGCCGCCCTACGTCATCTTCCCCGATGCGACTCTGCTGGAGATGCTGCGCAGCCAGCCGCGCTCGCTGTCGGAAATGGCCCAGGTCAGCGGCGTCGGCGCACGCAAGCTGGAGCGCTACGGCCAGGCCTTCCTCGATGTACTCACCGAATCCGAGGCGGCGCCCGCCACTCCGGCACCGGTGGCCGACCTCAGCCACGAACTGGTCACCCTGGCCCGCGCCGGCATGACCCCGGCGCAGATCGCCCGACAGCTCGATTGCAGCGAGAAGAACGTCTACAGCCTGCTGGCCGAAGCCATCGGCAAGCAGCAGCTGGGCCTGGAACAGGCGTTGGACCTGCCCGAGGAACTTCTCGGCGAAATCCAGGATGCCTTCCTCGACGAGGACGGTGAGCTGCCGCCGGTGACGGCTATCGCCGAGCTGTTCGAAGGCCGCGTCCCGCTGGGCGTTCTGCATTGCGTGCGCGCCGCCCTGCAGGCCGAGCTGGAAGTCTGATCGCGCCGAAATACGGCGTTACAGATGAAATATCAATGTGCCAGCAACGGCGCCTTTTCCCACCAGTCATAGCTGTCAGTACGGATCACTTTCGGAGTGACAGATGGCGAGCTGGGTGCGGGTAGTGGCGGGGCTGCTGGTCGTCGGGCAACTCAGCGGATGTGCCAGTGGTGGCGGGCTGACCGAAGGTGGCAAGAACGCCTTGATCGGCGTTGCGGCGGTCGCGCTGGTCGCAGGGCTGGTCATCATGTCCAAGGACGATGACGACGACGGTCGAGACTGCCGCAAGCATCACAATCGCTCCGAGCGCCGCTATTGCAATGACTCGTACTACGACCACGACCGCTACCGGAACTCCCGTGATGATCGCTGGTGAGTGCTTTGCCCTGTCAGTTTCGTGACGGGGCAAAACGACAAACTTGTGACGCACGTCCCGAACGGCTATGGTGGCACTTAGACCTCCACGAGAAGAGGTGAGCGTGCCACAACAACAAAGCTGGCTGGACGACGTCCGCTCCAATGCCTATGCCGAACAGCTCTCCCGGGGCTTTCGCCGCCTGCGTTTCGAACCCGACCTCGAGACCCAGTACCGCCATTACCTGCTCGAAGACAGCTTCGATCTCAAGCGCACCGCGCTGACCATCGGCGTGCTGATCTGGCTGGCGCTGGCGGCCATCGATTTCCTCCTCATCCGTGGTCCCGAACACTGGCAGATGCTTGCCGTGCGTATCGGCGTGCTGGTGCTGCTGACCGTCTGCGGCGGGTTGATCCTGCAGCGTCGCCATATCCACCTGCTGGTGCCGCTCAGCCTGGCCTGCATCCTCAGCGTCGGCATCGGCGCGGCGGCAGTCGCCGGCATCGCCCACACCGTCGACCAGAGCTATCCCTACGAAGGGCTGTTGCTGGTCAGCATGGCTGCCTACTTCCTGATCGGCCTGCGCTTCGCCGAGGCGGTGGGCAGTGCTTCCGTGATCCTGCTGGCCTACGTGGGCTTCGAGCTGTATGCCGGGCTGCCGCTGCCCAAGCTGGTCAGCAACGTGGTCTTCCTGCTGTTCGGCAACCTGGTCGGCGCGGTGGGCTGCTACCTGCTGGACTACAAGTCCCGCCAGCATTTCCTGATCAGCCGCCTGCTCAAGGTAATGGCCGAGCATGACGCGCTGACCGGCCTGCACAATCGACGCAGCTTCAACCGTCAGCTGGAACGCCTGTGGCGCCAGGCACAGCGCGAGAGTGTGGGATTAGCGCTGCTGCTCTGCGATGTCGACCATTTCAAGGCCTACAACGACCGCTACGGCCACCAGGCCGGAGATGGTGTGTTGCAGCGTATCGGCGAGGTGCTGATGGCCAGTGCCCGGCGCCCGCTGGATATGGCTGTGCGCCTGGGCGGTGAGGAATTCGCCGTGCTGCTTTACGGCGCCAGCGAGCGTGAGGCGAGGGAGCGTGCCGAGGTGTTGCGCGGAGCGGTGCAGGGTCTGGGCATCGTCCACGAAGGCTCGCTGACGGCGGATGAGGTGACGCTCTCCATCGGCGTTTCCTGCCTTTGGCCGGAGACCGGGCATCCGCTGCGCAGCATCTACGAGCACGCCGACCGTGCGCTCTACGAGGCCAAGGCGTTCGGGCGCAACCAGGTCGTCGCCTGATGGCCCATTCCGTCCCCCGAGCTGGCGCCGTGCGTGACTGCGGCGGGCGGGGAGCCGGTGCTAGGATTCGCCGCACCCTGCCACCGAGCCCGCGCCCATGCAGCAGCTGATCCAGCCCAACGGCCAACCGCACTACGGCATCTTTCCCGGCACCCCGGCGACCATCAATCACCGCGACTTCGACTTCCGCTCGCCCATGGGGCGCCGCCTTGGCGCGTTGAGCAAGTGGCGCAGCTTCCACCAGTTCCAGTACTTCGGCCTGATCAGCCCGACGCTGATCGGCGGCTGCGCGCTGGCGGACCTCAGCCTGCTGTCCATCGGTTTCGTCTACCTCTACCACCCCGAGAGCGGGCGGATGATCGAGCGCCAGTTCAAGTGCCCGCTGGGCATGGGCTCGAACTTCTCGCAATCGCCCAACGATGGCGTCTGCGAACTGCGCCAGGGTCGCAACTTGTTGCGCCTGGAGAACGGCACCTCCCCCCTGGAGAAGCGCCTGCTGGTGGAGCTGGACGACGGCACCCGCATCGACGCGCGCTTCAGCGAGGAAGAACCGGCCTTCGATCCCATGAGCATCTGCACCCCGGCGGCAGTGAACGGTTGGGTCTACGCACGCAAGGTGGCCGGCGTTCATTGCCATGGCGAGGTGCGAAGCGCACTGGGCGACTACGATCTGCGCCAGCTGGATGCTTATGCGCACCACGACTGGTCCGCCGGCTACATGCGCCGCGAGACGTTCTGGAACTGGGCGTGCCTGTCCGGCGAAGCGCAGGGGCGGCGTGTCGGCCTGAATCTGTCCTGCGGGGTCAACGAGACCAGCTTCACCGAGAACTGCTACTGGCTCGACGGCCAATTGGTGAAGGTCGACACGGTGCGTTTCGAGTTCGACCGCGATCATCCGCTGCAGCCCTGGACCATCCGCTCCTACGACGGCCAGGTCGAACTGCGCTTCGAAGCCCACGGCCTGCATCAGGAACGCCTGAACCTCGGCGTGCTGGCGAGCAACTTCAAGCAGATCTTCGGGCGCTTCAGCGGCGTGCTGAAACCGGCAGGGCAGGCCGAGGTGCGCATCGACAATCTGTGGGGCTTCGTCGAAGACCAATATGCGAAATGGTGAGGCCCCAGGTCACACCCTGCGACAATCTGTCATTGTACGGGCTTGATTAGCTGGCTAATAATTAGTCAAATCAACTTAGCCGACTCATCCTCGATTCTCTCAGTAGAAAGCCCGACGCAATGTCAGATAACGATAAGCACTACTTCGGTACCCAATTGGCCCAGGCTTCACGTGCATGGCGGGCTGAACTCGACCGCCGTCTCAGTCATCTCGGACTTTCCCAGGCGCGCTGGCTGGTGCTGCTGCACCTGGCGCGTCACTCCGCCGCTCCCACCCAGCGCGAGCTCGCGCAATCGGTCGGGGTCGAAGGTCCGACGCTGGCCCGTCTGCTGGACGGCCTCGAAGCCCAAGGCCTGGTCCGGCGGCAAGCCGTGGCCGAAGACCGTCGCGCCAAGCGCATCGCCCTGACCCCCAAGGCAGACGTGCTGATCACCGACATCGAGAACATCGCCGCCGCGGTTCGCAACGAAGTACTGGCGGGGATTACCGAGGAAGAAATCGCGCTGTGCCAGAAAACGCTCAGTCGGATTCTCGGCAACCTTGAGCGAAACTGAGCAATTCATCACGTTATTCGGGTAAAGTAGCCATTTTTCTGGCGGTCCTATGCAGGGCCGCTGGCCATTCGCTATCCACTCCCTAACCATTCGCCGGTTTTTCGACGATTTATCTTGACCAAACCCAGTGCACCACCTAATCCGTGATATCAGACGGCCTGTACTCTGCAAGGTACAGTGGGTAGTGCGTGACGGTCTGTAGTCCGGCATGGCTTCAAGTGTGTGGACAGGTTCAGCCTGCTGCTTTCGAGTGGTCAGGGAATGGCGTGCAGACCCGGACAATGGGATGGGGTTATGGCTCGAATAAATAGAATTCCGCTGACGCTTGCCGCACTTTCGGTTTTTGTCTCCGCTCACGCGAATGCCCTCGGTCTCGGGGAAATCACGTTGCACTCCGGGCTGAACCAGCCGCTGGATGCCGAGATCGCCCTGCTGCAGACCGGCGACATGACGTCCGACGAACTGGTGGCCAAGCTCGCCAGCCCCGCGGACTACGAGAATGCCGGGGTCGACCGCTTCGTGTTCCTGCAGAACCTGCGCTTCACTCCGGTGATTCGCAACGGCCGTGGCTACATCAAGGTGGTGTCCACGCAGCCGGTACACGAGCCTTACCTGAATTTCCTGATTGCCGTGGAGCGCCCCAACGGCCGCCTGCTGCGCGAGTACACCGTGCTCATCGATCCGCCGGAGTACAGCGCCAACCGCAGCCTGGCCGCCAATCTGGCGAGCAGCGTGCCGGCGCCTTCGCGGGCTTCCGGCTATCGCGCGGAACCTGTGCGCAGGGCTCCGGCGCAACCGTCGTTGCCGGCTGGCGATGGCCGCTACACCACGGTGCGCAATGACACTTTGTGGAAGATCAGTTCGCGCCTGAGCGGCACTGGCGTTTCGCGCTCGCAACTGATGGACAGCATCGTCGCGCTGAATCCGCAGGCCTTCGTCAATGGCGATCCGCATCGACTGAAGGTCGGCCAGACGCTGATCCTGCCTCAGGGCCAGCAGCTCGCCGGCAATACTGCCGCGCCCGCTCCACAGGCAGCTTCGACCGAGGCATCCACGCCTGCCGCGCCCGCAGCCGCAGCCGCAGTCGCAGCCCCGACTCAGGCCCAGGGCAGCACCGCCGCGTCGACCGCGCCGGCCGGTGGAGCCGATGCCGCCAAGGTCGAGGCCGACCTGCTCCTGGCCAACGCCCAGCGCGACCAGTTGAACCAGCGCATGGACGCCATGCAGAAGCAGCTGGAGTCCCTGCAGCAGGCGCTGCAGAGCCGCGACCAGCAGGTGCAGACGCTGCAGGCCGAGCTGGATCGCCGCCAGGGCGAAGCCGCCTCCGGCAATGCCCCGGCAGCCGATGCGCCTACGGCCAATGCGCCAACCAATGCCATTCCCGCTGCCCCCAATGCGGTGGCGCCGGCGCAGCAGGATGCCCCGGCTGCGAGCGTTGCCCAGCCGGCGACCCCGGTGCAGGACGCGCAGGACAGCGGTTTCAACTACTGGCCATGGCTGGGTGCTGGTGCTCTCGGCGCACTGTTGGTCGGCCTGCTGTTCGCCCGCCGCAAGCGCGAGGAAAAACCGGTCGAGATGCCGCCCCTGCAGGCGGCCCCCGAGCCGGTCAGACCGCTCCCGCCGGCCAAGCCGCTGGCCGCTGCCGTTGTGGCTCCGGTACCGATTCCGCATCCGGTAGTGATCGCCACTCCGGAACCGGGCGTCGCCCGGCTGCCGGCCGCCAGCGCAGACAGTCTGGAAGGTGCGGATATCTACATCGCTTACGGCCGCTTCAACCAGGCCCGCGACATGCTGCGCAAGGCCGTCAATGCCGAGCCGAACCGCCGCGAGCTGCGCATGAAGCTGCTGCTGGTGCTGGCCGAGCTGGGTGACGTGGCAGGCTTCCATGAGGAAGAGCACGCCCTGGTGGCTGTCGGCGGCGACCAGAAGCAGATCGACCAGCTCAAGTCGCGTTATCCGGCGATGCTGATTCGCCCGGAAGACACCCTCCAGGCGCCCACCGGGGAGACGCTGACCGATTGGGACGATCTCGAGCTGGGCGAGCCGGTGGCCGCCCCCGCGGAGCAGCCCAAGGCGGCCCAGGACCAGCCGGACTTCGCCATGAACCTCAGCGACCTGTCGCTGGACCTGGACTGGGACAAGCTCGACAACCCCTTCGAGTCGCCCAAGCAGGGCAAGGCTGCTTCCAAGGCTGCCCAGGAAGTGCCATCGGACTTCCGCAGCAACCTGCATGAACTGCCGGAAATCACCGAGCTGGACCTGGGCGAGCACGGCGAGATGTTTGGCCATGGCAACAAGGCCCAGGTGGAGGATGACCTGACCTTCGACCTGCCCGACGACATCGGTCACGAGCATGATGAGTTGCTGGCCAGCCTCGACCGTGCACGCAAATGCATCGACCAGGGCAACCTGGAAGAAGCCTACGGCATCCTCAAACAGGTGATCGCCAGTGGCGACTCCAAGGCCAAGGCTGAAGCGCGCGAGCTGCTGGCGCTGATTGCCTGATCCGCTGTCTGAATGAAAAAGCCCGGCACATGCCGGGCTTTTTCATTTGCGAGGGGCCGATACTGCGCACCTCGCGAGGATCGGGCCGCGAAGGCTGTTGCAGGAGCGAGCTTGCTCGCCAACCGCCTGGCGCCGGAGCTGTCGGAGGGATCGTTCGCGAGCAAGCTCGCTCCTACAGGTTTCCCGCACCTTCTGCGTGAGGCCTTAGAAATTGCGGCCCAGGTTGATGTACACCGCGTGCTCGCTGGCATCGTTCAGGCCGTAGCTGAAGGACAGCGGCCCGAGCGGCGTCTCGAAGCCCATCAGGATGCTGCCGGCGTTGATGTAGCCGGTGTCGTAGCTGTTGTCGTTGTTCCACACCCGCCCGCGCTCCAGGCTGCCGCCCAGGTAGAAGGGGAAGTCCAGCGGCAGGAACGATCGCTCGGTCATGCGCCGGTAGTAGATGACCCGGCCGAGGCTGTAGTTCTGCCCCGCGAGGGCATCCTGGCGATAGCCGGAGAGTTGCCGCGCGCCGCCGAGCAGAAAGCTCGACACCACCACCTCGGCGTCATCGATGGTGCGGCCGTAGCCGCCGCCCAGCAGCCAGGTGTTGGGGCCGCTGCTCAACGCCTTGTCCAGGCGCAAATCCCATTGCCGGTAGCGGTCGTCGTCGCCCAGGGACGGCGTGTGCTCGCGGAAGGAGGTCTGGATGTTCTCGCCTTCGCGTGGGAAGTCGACGTTGTCCATGGTGTCGAAGGAATACTTGAGCTCGGCGTAGCCTTCGGTGAAGTGGAAGTCCGGCAGGTCCTGTTCGCCCACGCGTACGTCGGCCTTGCCGAAGGCCTGGGCGACGCCGAGGCGGATCTCGCCGTTGTTGGCGATCTGCCGGCCAAGGTTCAACCCGTAGCCATAGCGCTCCAGGCGGTACTCGGCGATGGGGTCGTCGTTGTCGGTGGCCTCGACGTTCTGCGCCTCGTTGAATACGTAGGGAGCGACGAAGTAGCGCGAGCCCACGTCCAGCGGTTGGTAGAACTCGCTGTAGAGTTCCTGCTGGTCGCCGATCTGCAGGCGAGTCAGCCATTCCGCGCCGAGGCGGTTGATACCGTTCATGCGGTAGCTGCCGCCCACGTTGAAGGTGCTGTCGCCGCGCAGGTCGTCGGAGAGGTTCAGGCCCAGGCGCAGGTAGTCGGTGCCGCCGCGCTTGCCATAGGCGTGGATCACCAGCGCATTGCCATCCTTGCGGTGCACGACCCGGTACTGAACCTGGTCGAAATAATCCAGGCCGTAGAGGGTGCTCATGTCGCGCTGCAGGCGTTCCAGGTCCAGGTGCTCGCCCAGCGGCTGGCGGATGTAATGGAGGATGACGTCGTCGCTGACCTTGGAGTTGTTCTCCACCTCGATGCGGTCGATCACCGGTTGGCGCTCGCCCGGTGTGCGCGCCTCGTTCAGCGCCACCGCCTGGGCGTCGGCGGGTTTGCGCAGCGCTGCCAGGCGCGGGGCGAGGATGCTGGTGGCGCGGTAGCCGGCGTCGATCAACTGCGGCACGCGGCCGAAGTCGGTGGAGCTGTAGCCACTGAGCGGCGGCTGCACCAGGATATCGCTGGATTTCAGGGTGGCCAGCTGTGCTTCGGAGTTCTTGCGGGTCATCAGGGTGATGGACTGGTTGAGCATGTCCACCACGGTGGCCAGCTGCTTGCGGTCCAGCAGCGGGTTGCCGATGTCGACCACGATGACCACGTCGACGCCCATCTGCCGGGCCACGTCCACCGGAATGTTGTCGACCATGCCGCCGTCCACCAGCAGCTTGCCGTTGACCTCCACCGGCGCGAACACCGCCGGGATCGACATGCTGGCGCGGATCGCCTGGGGCAGGTGGCCCTTGCTGAACACCACTTTCTCGCCGGTGGAGATATCGGTGGCCACTGCGCGGAAGGGAATCGCCAGCTGATCGAAGTCGCGGGTATCGCTGGTGTGCACCAGCAGGCTTTCCAGCAGCATCGACAGGTTCTGCCCCTGGATGGCACCCAGCGGCAGGCCGAGGGTGCCGTCGTCGCGGAAGCTGAGCTTCTGCTTCACCAGGAAATCGCGGTCGTCCTGCTTGCGGCGGAAGGGCACGTCGACCCGCGGCGGCGAGTCGGACAGCGCTTCCTTCCAGTCCAGCCCCAGGGCGAGTTGTTCCAGCTCCTTTGGCGTATAGCCCGCTGCATAGAGGCCGCCGATCACTGCGCCCATGCTGGTGCCGGCGATGGCGTCGACATGGATGCCCTGTTCGTCCAGCGCCTTCAGCACGCCGATGTGCGCCAGGCCGCGCGCTGCGCCGCCGGAGAGGACCAGGCCGATCTTCGGTGGAGTGTTCGCCGCCAGGGCGCCGAGGGGAAGGAGCAGGAGGAGGGCGAACAGCAGTCGGCGCATGAAGAGAAGAGTCCGGTAGGGCATTTCAGAGCGGTATTATAGGTTCGCGTCCTACTGCAGAGTCTGATTCATGTCCGAAGCCAAAGCCGAAATCGTCATCACCTATTGCACCCAGTGCCAGTGGCTGCTGCGCGCCGCCTGGCTGGCCCAGGAACTGCTGAGCACCTTTGGCGACGACCTGGGCAAGGTCAGCCTGGTGCCGGGCACTGGTGGGGTCTTCCACATCACCTGCGACGCCGAGCAGATCTGGGAGCGCAAGGCCGACGGCGGTTTCCCCGAGGCCAAGGTGCTCAAGCAGCGCGTGCGCGACCGCATCGATCCGCAGCGCGACCTGGGCCATAACGATCGTTCCTGAAGCGTCGCGGTACCGGTCGGCGGAACCATTCGATAGCTGGCTAACTTCCTTGCTTCATATCAACGGGGTACGCGCGTACCACTCTTAGTCTGAGGGCACCCATTCTCCACAGGAGGTGCCCTCATGAGCATCATTGTCACTGGCGCCGCCGGCTTTATCGGCAGCAATCTCGTCAAGGCGCTGAACCAGCGCGGCGAGACCGACATCATCGCGGTCGATGATCTGACCGAGGGCGACAAGTTCGCCAACCTAGCCGACTGCGACATCAGCGACTACCTCGACAAGCGCGACTTCATCGAGCGCTACGCCCGCGGCGACTTCGGCGTGGTTCGAGCGCTGCTGCACCAGGGCGCCTGCTCCAGCACCATGGAGCGCGACGGGCGCTACATGATGGACAACAACTACCGCTACAGCTGCGAGTTGCTGGACGCCAGCCTGTCCCTGGGCGTGCCGTTCCTCTATGCCTCCTCGGCGGCGGTCTATGGCGGCGGCCAGGAGTTCCGCGAGATACGCTCCTGCGAGCGGCCGCTGAACGTCTACGGCTACTCGAAGTTCCTCTTCGACCAGCGCGTGCGCAAGGTGCTGCCCACCGCTCGTACGCAGGTGGCCGGCTTCCGCTACTTCAACGTCTACGGCCCGCGTGAGCAGCACAAGGGGCGCATGGCGTCGGTGGCCTTCCACTGCTTCAACCAGTTCCGCGAGACCGGCAAGGTGAAGCTGTTCGGCGAGTACGGCGACTACCCGGCCGGCGGCCACCTGCGCGATTTCGTCTCGGTGGAGGATGTGGCCAGGGTCAACCTGCATTTCCTCGATAATCCCGAACGCAGCGGAATCTTCAACCTCGGCAGCGGCCGCGCCCAGCCGTTCAACGACGTGGCGCTGGCGGTGATCAACACCCTGCGCGAACAGCAGGACCTGCAGCCGCTGACCCTGGACGCGGCGATCCGCGCCGGACTGCTGGAGTACACCGAGTTCCCGGACGAGTTGCGCGGCAAGTACCAGTGCTACACCTGTGCTGATATCGCCTTCCTGCGCGAGGCGGGCTACCGCGTGCCGATGATGGGCGTGGAGGAGGGGGTGCAGCGTTACTGCCGGTGGTTGCTGCAACAGGCTTGATACCCCGTGTATCGGGCTTTTTACCCAGTCTTTACCCAATGCTGACACTCGGCGCAGGGGCGGCGCGAGACAATGCTCACCAGCAACGGCGGGGCGTGAAGCGCTGGGCACGGCATCAATAGGCTGCTCGTCGCGTTATCCATATCCGCCACACCGAACAGGCCGCTTCGCAGGCTGTCGTGCGATGAATCCTTGGTACTCCCTCCCCGGGGCAAGGTTCGAGATACGCACGCTGCGGGGCGGCCTTCTTTTTTGCCTCATGCACCGCTTTGGTTCTTTGTAGGAGCGAGCTCGCTCGCGAATCGCTTGGCAGCGGAGCAAGGCCTGTTCGCGGGCAAAGGCTGGGTGCTCCCCTCGTTCCTACAGAAAAGACCGGGGGATCAGTGCGATCCACGTGCGCTGAGGAAGGTCGCGAAGATGATCAGCGCGCCGCCCGCCAGCATCCGCACACTCGGCTCCTCGCCGAACAGCGCGGCGGCGAAGGCGATGCCGTAGACCGGCTCCAGGGCGAAGATCACCGCCGCCGTGCGTGCCTTGATCAGCCGCAGGCTGGCGACGAACAGGCTGTGGGCGACACCGGTGCAGAGCACGCCCAGCGCCACCAGCCACAACCAGTCCATGCCGCGAATCGCGGGCAACTCGAAGAGCACCAGCGGCAGCAGGCAGGCGATGATCGTCAGGTTCTGGCACAGCGCCGCCTGGATCGGGTCGATCCCGCGCACGCTGACCCGGTTGGCCAGCGACAGCAGGGCGAACAGCAGCCCGGAGAGGGTGCCCCAGAGCAGCCCGGCGGTGGCGCCGTCGCGCAGGTCCAGGGTCGGCGTGACCATTACCAGGCCGATGCACACCAGCGCCACCACCAGGTATTCACCCTTGCGGATGCGTTCGCGGAACAGCAGGCCTTCCAGCAGCACGGTGAAGGCGGGGAAGCTGGCAAAGCCGAGTGTCGCGACTGCCACGTTGCCGACTTTCACGGCGAGGAAGAACGTCAGCCAGTGGGTGCACAGCAGCACGCCGCCACCCAGCAACATGGCCGCCTGCTTGAGTGTGGGGCGCTTCTGTTGCCGCAGATGCCCGGCGAAAACCGCCGCCAGCGACAGCGAGCCGAACAGCGCGCGGCCGAAGACGATGACCAGGGGGCCGGCGAGGATGAGTTTGCCGAAGATGCCGGACAGCCCGAACATCAGGGCGCCGATGTGCAGGCCGATCAGGGCGCCGCGGGGCGTGAGTTGGGTAATGCGATTCATGCCTGAGCTCCCGCCGATTGCTGTGGCGGGACCTTGTCGGGAAAGAGGCAAGCGCGCCGGGCTGGCTGGCGCGCGGTAAGTCGAAGGTCAGGCCAGCCGCGCGCCATTGGGCAGCGGCTTGTCGAAACCGGCGAGCACCACCTTGTCGTCGCTGTCGTAGGCGCCGGTGACCAGTACTTCCGAGCGCACGCCGGCGATGGACTTGGGTTCGAAGTTGCACACGCACAGCACCTGGCGGCCGATCAGCTCGTCAGCGTCATAGTGCGCGGTGATCTGTGCGCTGGAGGTCTTGATCCCCAGCGGGCCGAGGTCGACCTGGAGGATGTAGGCGGGCTTGCGCGCCTTCACGTTGGGTTCGGCCTGGACGATGGTGCCCACGCGCAGTTCGACGCGCTCGAAATCCTGCCACTCGATGGTGTCTGCCGACATCGCTGCTCCCGTTGGGTTGTTCAGTTCGATGGCCGGCAGTCTAGGCCCTGGGTGCACGGCTGTCTGTCGCGCGGCTAGCGGGAATTGTCGCGCGCCTCCTGGCGAAGCTGGCGCGCGGTGGTGCCGAACTGGCGCACCAGGGCGGCGGTGAAGGCGCTCTGCGAGGCGTAGCCGACTTGCGCGGCGATCTCGCCGACCGATTGGTGCGAACCGCGCAGCAGGTCGCGGCCCAATTGCAGGCGGCGCTGGCGCACGTAGTCCATGGGCGTCTGCCCGGTTTCGGCGAGGAAGCGGGCATGGAAGCGCGCGGCGGAAAGCCCGGCGAGCCGCGCCAGATCGGCCACCTGCAAGGGGTGCGCAGCGTGGCGATCGATGTAGCTGTCGAGGCTGGCCAACGGCAATTGCGTAGGCTCCTCCACGCGCTGCTGGCCGGCGGCGAGGCTGGCGAGCAGGAGGATCGCACCCTGGCGCGCCAGAACCGGGTCATGCAGGGGGCTGCCGGCCAGCCAGTGCACCAGTTGCGCCTGGTCGTTGTTGAGCAGGCGCTGGCCGGGGGTTTCCAGCAGGCGGCGGCCGGCGTCGCTGTGCAGGCCCAGGCCACCGAGCAGGTCTTCCTCGTCTTCCAGGTCCACCACCAGGCAGCGGCTGCCGTCCGGGCTGGCACAGGCGTGGTGGGCCTCGCGCGGTACCACGGCGAAGGTCTGCCGGGTCACCAGGCTGCCGCGTCCGCCCACTTCGAAATCCAGGCTGCCGGACAGCCCCAGCACCAGCTGCGCATGGCTGTGGCTGTGGGCGAGATGGTCGTGGCTGTAGTGGCGCAGGGAGAGGATCGGGTTCATGCGAACTGCTTTCCGAAGCTGGCGGGCAGGTTGACAGTCTAGCGCGCCGCGGCCTGTCACGGGACTGTCGCCAGTCGGTCATGTTCGCTTCACCGCGGCGGCCGACACTCGGAGAAACCCCTCTGGAGGTCGCCGACGATGAGCAGCGCGCAACGCATGACGCCGACGAAGAAACAACGGGTGCGGACCCTGTGGATATCCGATGTCCACCTCGGCACCCGCGATTGCCAGGCCGAGCATCTGGCCGGCTTCCTCAAGCGCTACCACGCCGACCGCATCTACCTGGTGGGCGACATCATCGACGGCTGGAAGCTGCGCGGCGGCATCTACTGGCCGCAGGCGCACACCAACGTGATCCGCCGCCTGCTGACCATGAGCAAGCGCGGCACCGAGGTGATCTACGTCACCGGCAACCACGACGAGTTCCTGCGCCGCTATTCCTCGCTGCTGCTGGGCAACATCCGCCTGGTCGACGAGATCGTCCACACCACCGCCGACGGCCGCCAGTTGCTGGTGATCCACGGTGACCAGTTCGACGTCATCACGCGCTACCACAAGTGGCTGGCCTTCCTCGGCGACTCCGCCTACGAGTTCACCCTGACGCTGAACCGCTGGCTGAATCACTGGCGCAGCCGTTACGGCTATGGCTACTGGTCGCTGTCGGCGTACCTCAAGCACAAGGTGAAGACGGCGGTGAACTTCATCAGCGACTTCGAGGAAGCCATCGCCCACGAGGTGCACAAGCGCGGCCTCAACGGCGTGGTCTGCGGGCACATCCACCACGCGGAAATCCGCCAGATCGGCGAGGTGGAATACCTCAATTGCGGTGACTGGGTGGAGTCCTGCTCGGCGCTGATCGAGCACTGGGATGGCAGCATCGAGCTTTACCGCCTGGCCGAGGAACCGGTGCGCGCCGAGGCGCCTGCGGTGGTCGAGTCGGCGGCATGAGGCTGCTGATCGTCACCGATGCCTGGCTGCCTCAGGTCAACGGCGTGGTCACCAGCCTCAGGGCGCTGGTGGCCGAGCTGGAGGAAATGGGGCATACGGTCGGCCTGATCACCCCGCAGGATTTTCGTCACCGGCCTTGCCCGAGCTATCCGGAAATCCCCCTGGCGTGGAACCTGTGGACAGTCGGCGAGAAGATCGCCGACTTCGCCCCGGACTGCGTCCACCTCGCCACGGAAGGCCCGCTGGGCTGGGCCGCACGGCGTTGGCTGGTGCGCCGCGGGATGAAGTTCACCAGCGCCATCCATACGCGCTTTCCCGAATACGTGAACACTCGCTGGCCCTGGCTGCCGCTGGCCTGGGGTTACGCCTTCCTGCGCCGCTTCCATGCACCGAGCCAGGCCGTGCTGGTGAGCAGCGAGCGCATGCGCGGAGCTTTCGCCGATCACGCCATCGACAACCTGGCGCTGTGGCGCAAGGGGGTGGATATCCTGCGCTTCCAGCCGGGGGAGGGCGCACCGCCGGAGGAGCCGGTGTTCCTCTATGTCGGCCGGCTGGCGCGGGAGAAGAATCTCGAAGCCTTCCTTGCGCTCGACCTGCCGGGACGCAAGCGCGTGGTGGGCGACGGCCCGCAGCGCGCGGAGCTGCAAGCGGCTTATCCACAGGCGGAGTTCCTCGGCTACCGCCACGGCGACGAACTGGCGGAGGCCTATCGCAGCGCCAGTGTGCTGGCCTTCCCGTCGCTGACCGACACCCTCGGCCTGGTAATGGTCGAGGCGCTGGCTTGCGGTACGCCAGTGGCGGCGTTCCCGGTGGCGGGGCCGCTGGATGTCCTGGAGGACGGCGTCACCGGGGTGATGGACGCGGATTTGCGCAGCGCATGCCTGCGGGCGCTGGAGCTGGATCGCCAGGCCTGCGCGCAATGGGCGCGCGGGCAGACCTGGCGGGCATCCGCACAGGAGTTCCTGGCGCTTCAGGTAAGCCTGACGCCATTGCCAGTCAGTGCGCCGGTCAGTGAAGAACCGGGCTACGTGAACAGCTAGAGATCAGAACAGCCGACGGTCGTGGTCCAGGTTCTGGTCCACCAGCCATTTGCCGTGGGCGATGGAAGCGTGCTGGGCCTTCTGCAGATCCGACATGAAGGCAAATTCCACCGGTAGCGTCTTGCGTTTGGTGGTCTGCCCGTCCGGGGCGGTGATGTGGCAACCGCCGGCCCAGGGAGTGGGCAGGCCGGGATGTTCGACGACGTCTGCGGTGATGGTGTACTTGCGGTACTCGCATTGCATCAGGCTCATGGGGCGTCCTCCTGGCAGGTCGCCAACGGCCCGCGAAGGGCGGGTGGCGAGCGGAACGGTGCTGGCGTCGTGCGCCGGCAAGCCTTGCTGACCCCCAACATAGACCACTCTGCCGGCCTTTCCGGCGGATACCGACGAACGTGAACGTCACCGGCGTGCGAGTTTTCCCGCTTGAATCTTCCCTTCGTTCGCGCCTCGCGCCAGACTGTCGGCCATGCCTATCCAGACCCTTTCCCGCCTTGCCGAAGTCGACGCCCGCCAGTGGGACGCCCTGCTGCCGGACGACCAGCCGTTTCTGCGCCATGGCTTTCTCTCCGCCCTGGAGGAAAGCGGCAGCGTCGGCGGCCGCAGCGGCTGGAAACCTTCCCACCGGGTGCTCCTGGCCGACGATGGCCGCCTGCTCGCCGCGGCGCCGGCCTATCTGAAAAGCCACTCCTACGGCGAGTACGTGTTCGACTGGAGCTGGGCGGATGCCTGCCTGCGCGCCGGCATACCCTACTATCCAAAGCTGCTGGTGGGCGTTCCCTTCACCCCGGTCGGCGGCGCTCGCCTGCTCGGCGCGCCGGACGCGGCGCTGAGCCTGGTCGGCGCGCTGGCGGGCGAGGTGGACGAGGGGCATTGCTCCGGCGTGCACGTGAATTTCACCGATGCTGCCGCCGATGCCCTGCTGGGCGCTGCAGATGGTTGGCTGGAGCGCCTGGGTTGCCAGTACCACTGGAGCAACCGCGGCTACCGCGATTTCCAGGACTTTCTCGACGCTCTCAGCTCGCGCAAGCGCAAGCAGATCCGCAAGGAGCGCGAGCAGGTCGCCGGGCTGGGGCTGGATTTCGTCTGTATGGAAGGGAGCGAGCTGGCCGAAGCGCACTGGGACTTCGTCTATGCCTGCTACAGCAGCACCTATGAGGTCCGCGGGCAGGCGCCCTACCTGAGCCGGGCGTTCTTCAGCCTGATCGGCGAGCGTATGCCGGAGGCCATCCGCGTGGTCTTCGCTCACCAGAATGGCCGGCCCGTGGCTATGGCTTTCAGTCTGCTCGGCGGCGATACGTTGTACGGCCGCTACTGGGGCTGCCTGGCGGAGTTCGACCGCCTGCACTTCGAGACCTGTTTCTACCAGGGCCTGGACTTCGCGATCGGCCACGGCCTCCAGCGCTTCGACGCTGGAGCGCAGGGTGAGCACAAGCTGATCCGTGGTTTCGAGCCGGTGATCACCCGCTCCTGGCACCGCCTGGGACATCCCGGACTGCGCGAGGCGGTGCAGGAATTCCTGATAGGGGAGAGGGCGGGCATCCTGGCCTATGCCGAGGAGGCGCGTGCTGCGCTGCCCTATCGTCAGGACTGCTCTTCGTAGGAGCGAGCTTGCTCGCGAATAGAGGTCCCGGCAGGCGTCGGAGTTGTGCGGTTCGCGAGCAAGCTCGCTCCTACAGAGGGTGGCTTTTCCTGTAGGAGCAGAGCTTGTCTACGGCTGGTCGGCGCTGCGCGGCGGGGAGATTACTCCGGCTTCGCCTCGCCCTTGCCCGGCAGCATGCGCACCAGGGTGTTGTCGCGGCTGATGTAGTGGTGGAACAGCGCGGCCAGTGCGTGAATACCGATCAGCCAGTAGCCGAGCACGGCGATGGTTTCATGCCAGTACTTCACCTGCTTGGCCAGGTCCGGGTTCTTGTCCACCAGATGCGGCAGTTCCATGCCCCAGAACGGCACCGGCTTGTCGGCGGCGCTGAGGATGATCCAGCCGGCCAGCGGCAGGCCGATCATCAGGCCGTACAGCGCCAGGTGCGCGAGCTTGGCCAGGACCATCTGCCAGGCCGGCGGTGCCGGAACGATGGGCGGGGTGGGGTAGATGAAGCGGCCGATCAGGCGCAGCCAGACCAGCACGAACACACTCAGGCCGAGCATGAAGTGCCATTGGGAGAACAGCGCGCGGGTGTCGCTGCCTTTGGGGAAATTGGTGCGATATTCCATGCAGAAGTACACGGCGGCGATCAGCACCAGCATGATCCAGTGCATGGCAATGGACAGGCTGCCGTAGCGGGACGGGGTCTTGGACAGGCTCATGACGGTTCCTTGTTTGGCTCGGTTATCGTGACGCCCCGTTCTGGCGACGGGCTTGTCAGTCTGAGCATAGAGCCTTAAGCGTGTCTGAAACACCGTGAAGGCAAAGTGAAAGGGCCGCAATGTGCGGCCCTTTTGATGTCGGTCAGCCTTCGTCGTCGGCTGACTGGCGGGAGCGGATGGCGTTCACCAGCCGCTTGGCCAGGGCCGGGTAGTCCTCGTCGAAGTGGTGCCCGCCGGGCAACTGCAGGTTCTCGCCCACGGCCTGGGGCTGGGTGCAGCCGCTCTCGTCCTTCTCTTCCACGCCGTACACGCAGAGCACCTTCGGTCCGGGCAGGCGGGCCATTTCCGGGCCGGTGGAAGCTTCCTGGCCGGCCTTGCCGAGCCAGCCCTGCACCTCGATCTCGAAGCTGCCGCTGCGGGCGAAGGCCAGCAGGATCACCGAGCTGACGTCCTTCTTGGCGTCCGCCGGCAGACGATTGTAGATCGCCGGCAGCACGTCGGCGCCGAAGGAGTAGCCGGCCAGCACGAAGTGCTTGGCTCCCCACTTCTCGCGGTAGTGCTGCATCAGCAGGGCGAGGTCGGCGGCGCTCTGCTCCGGGGTCTTGTGCTCCCAGAAGTAGCGCAGGGCATCGACACCCACCACCGGATAGCCCAGCTCGGCCATCTGCGCGGCAACGTCGCGGTCGAGGTCGCGCCAGCCGCCGTCGCCGGAATAGAACAGGGTGACGGTTTCCGAGGGCTTGGCGGCCGGAACTTCCACCACCGGCACGTTATCGCCGCCGCCTTGCAGCTGCTGGCGCAGTTGATCGGCAAGGACCTTGGGCAGCGGCGTGTCGTAGTCGGTGATCACCGTTTCGGCGTTCTTCAGGCCACGGGCGAAGCGCGCGCTGGCATCGTCCGGGTTGTCGTTCCAGGCAGCCAGCCAGTGGCCGTGGGGAGCGGTCTGCGGCAGAGGGGTGGCGGCGCAGTCGGGTTTTTCCAGGGAGAAGCCCACGGACAGCGCCTTGGCCTTGTCGTCGGTCTGCCCGGCGAGCCAGCGGAAGGCCCAGGCGCTGCCCGGACCGATACCGGCGACCAGGGTCGGCTGGCCGTCGAGCAGCTCACCAGCGGCCTGGATGCGAGCCTGCTGGGCCTTGCAGTCATTCTCCGGGAAGACGAACTGCACCACGCGGGCGCCGCTGTCGTGGGCCAGGGCCAGCAACTGGGCGTCGTCCAGCTTCTGGTCGGCCTGCACGGCCAGCAGCACGCGCGCATTGGGCTGCTTGCCGGGGTTGGCCAGGCCGGCGTCGCTGCCATCGGGCAACTGGCGGTGGTCCAGGGAGGCCTGCGGGGCCGGGCGGCTCCACAGCAGCAGGCCGATGGCAATGACGATCAGCAGGAGAAGGGCGAGCAGGTGTCGCCAGCGTCGTTTCAACATATCAGCGTTTTACCAATCCACTCAGGCCGCCCGCGATGAGGGCGGCTGTGTCGGCCAGGGCCACCAGCGGATCCAGTCCGGCGGGCACGGCCAGGTAACGGGGTTCCCAGTCGGGCTGGAACTTGTCCTTGAAGCGACGCAGCCCCTGGAAGTTGTAGAACTGCTCACCCCGGCGAAAGACCAGCGCGCCGAGACGTTGGGTCAGCGGGGCGCCACGGCGCGGCTGCAAGCCGGCCAGGGGCACCATGCCGAGGCTGAAGCGGGTGTGCCCGCTCTCCTTGTAATGCAGGATCAGGCCGAGCATGAGGAACTCCATGGTCAGCTTGGGCGCATCGGGGACGACGCGCATCAGGTCGATGCTCGCCAGTTCCTTGCCGGACGTTTCCAGCAGGTTGGCGAAAGCCACGGCACGGCCCTGGAAACGGACCACGACGACGCGGAAATAGTGCAGGTATTCAGGGGTGAAGCGGCCGAGGGAGAAGCCCTTCTCACGGACGTTCTTGCCACCCAACCAGGCATCGGAGATGGCGCGCAGCTCGTCCATCGGCGCCTGGCCGGCATCATGGAACTCCAGGCTCAGGCCATCGCGCTGGCCGCGGTTCCAGGTGTAGCGCAGGTCCTTCATCTCCTTGCCCTTGCTCTCCAGGTCGAAGCGGCGCAGGTCGACCCGCGCTTCTTCGCCGAGCTTGAGCGCGGTCAGGCCGATATCCATGTACAGCGGCAGGTTCTCCGCGCGCACCTGGTAGAACACCGGGCGCGCGTGGTGCAGGTCGCAAAGGTCGCGGAACTGCCAGATCAGCTCGGCGCGGGCCTGTGCCGGGCCGATCGGATCGAACAGCGCCACCAGGCTGCGGCCCCGGCGGGCATACATCAGGAAGGCGTCGTTGCCCTCATGGAACAGCAGAGCCTTGTCGCCGGACAGGGCAAGGCCGCCATCTGGCTGTGAGGAGTTGGCGAGGATGCCGGCGGCGCTGTCCAGCTCCTCTCGGGTCGGGGCGTGGATCGCCGGCGGTGCGGTGCGCAGCAGCCAGTACAGCGCCAGGGCGGCCAGCAACAGGCAACTGCCCAGGGCGGCGCGCAGGCCGCGCGGAGCATCGGCGTCCAGGGCGAACTGCCACCAGAGCTCATGGCTGTAGGGCACGTCCTGGTAGGCGAACAGCAGCAGCCAGATGGAAGCGGCGATGACGCACGCGGCTGCGCCCAGGTACAGCGGCGAGAAGGGCAGATCCATCAGGCGGCTGCGACGATAGAAGGCGCTGCGGAAGATCACCAGCAGGGCGGCGGTGAAGCTGAGGATCAGTGCTTCTTCCCAGTCGAAGCCCTTGAGGAGCGACAAGGCGGCGCCGGCGATCAGGAGGCCAAGGGTCAGCGCCCAGGCAGCGGAGAGGCGACGACGCAGACCGTAGGCGAGCAGCAGGCAGAGCACGCCAATCAGGCTGGCGGCCAGGTGCGAGGCGTCGATCAGGCGATGCGGTACGAGGAAGCCGACTTCGTCGAGGCGGGTATCGATGGACGGTGTCGCGCCGGAAAACAGCAGCACGATGCCGGAGATGAACACCAGCAGCGAGAGGATCTGCGCGGCAAAGCCGGAGGTGATCCGCACCGCCTGCTTGGCCACCAGGATGCGGCGTGCCTCGAGGAACAGCAGCAGCAGGCAGGCGACGATCAGCGGCAGCACGACATAGATCAGGCGGTAGAGCAGCAGCGCCGCGGCGAGCGGTGCGGCACCCAGTTGCCCGGCGAAGGCAGCCAGCAGCACGGCTTCGAAGACGCCGACGCCACCGGGGACGTGGCTGAGCACGCCAGCCGCCAGGGCGATCAGGTAGACCAGCAGGAAGGCGCCGAAGGGCGGGGCCTCGGGTAGCAGCAGATAGAGCACGGTGGCGGCAGCGGCAACGTCCAGCGCGGTGATCAGCAGTTGCAGCAGCGACAGCCGCAGGCCGGGCAGGCGCAGCGTGCGGCGGCCGACGCGAACCAGGTGGCTGTCCGGCGAGGGTTGCTCCGGCAGGCGGCGACGTTCGATACCGACCACCAGCAGCAGGCAGAAGGCGATGATGCCCAGCGCGAGGACCGCCACCAGCCACTGTGGCAGGTGCAGGGCCAGCGATGCGTCCGAGAGGTCGCTCAGCGCGGCCACGGCTGCCAGCACTGGCAAGGCGCAGCCCAGCGAGAGGCTGGCAAACAGGGTCATCAGCGCGACATCGCCGGCGCCCAGTCCCAGCCGGGCATAGAGGCGATAGCGCACCGAGCCGCCGGACAGCATCGACAGCCCGACGGCATTGCCGATGGCAAAGGCGGAGAAGCCGCCGGTCAGCAGCGCGGGGGTGGGTAGTTTCACACCGGCGAAGCGGCTGGCCGACCATTCATAGCCGAGCAGGAAGATGAAGCCCACGACAGTGGCCGCGAAGGCGCCAGTCAGTGCGGTGGTGGGCACATCGAGCAGGGCGTCGTGCAGGGAATAGGCGTCGATGTCGCGCAGCAGGTGGTAGCAGGCGATCAACGCCAGGCTGAACAGCACCAGGGTTACGCCCAGGCCGAGTGCCTGGCGGTTGGCGTTGATCCAGTCGAGCCATGCCGCTCGTGGCGTGGCTTCGTCGGGGGCAGGTGTATCGGGTGTGGCAGGGTTGGCGCTCATCGGGCACCTCTAACGATCCTGCGCGACAGAGTAGGGGCACTGTCGCGAATTCCCAAGTCCTTGGAGAGTATTTTCGTCATTAGGCTGGCGCCACCCGTACGTGGTTTTTTCTGCGCACAACGAAAAAAGCCACTCCTAAGAGTGGCTTTCTTCTTGATGTCTGGTTGCGGGAGCAGGATTTGAACCTACGACCTTCGGGTTATGAGCCCGACGAGCTACCAGACTGCTCCATCCCGCGGCGGCAATTCTACGGATATGAAGCCTCGTGTCAAACGATATTTCGTTTTCGATCAATAATTTAAATCGCGCGCAAACGAAAAAGGCCACTCCGAAGAGTGGCCTTTTTCTTGTGTCTGGTTGCGGGAGCAGGATTTGAACCTACGACCTTCGGGTTATGAGCCCGACGAGCTACCAGACTGCTCCATCCCGCGCCGGCCATTCTACGTAAATGAAAGTCTCTGTCAATCGATATTTGTTCTGCGATCAAAAATTTAAATGACGCGCAAACGAAAAAGGCCACTCCGAAGAGTGGCCTTTTTCTGTATCTGGTTGCGGGAGCAGGATTTGAACCTACGACCTTCGGGTTATGAGCCCGACGAGCTACCAGACTGCTCCATCCCGCGCCGGCCATTCTACGCCGGAACGCCTGGGTGTCAATGGGAAAATGGAAAAAGTGATTCTCTATCAATTATTTAGCTGCGGCGAAAACGACCGGGGAGCCTGCATGGCCAGGGCTCGTGGCAGAGCGTTTCAGGCCTGTGGATAACCGGGGCGACAGACTTTTGCATTAATATGGGCAGGTTTCAGCTGCCTGTCCGGGCGGCATCCGATGTACAGGCAGGCGCGTTCCCAGTGACACGGCAACGAAAGATCATCCACATTGATTGCGACTGCTTCTATGCCGCCATCGAGATGCGCGACGACCCCAGCCTCGCGGGCAAGCCGCTGGCCGTGGGCGGGTCGCCGGACAAGCGTGGCGTGGTCGCGACCTGCAATTATGAGGCGCGTGCCTACGGCCTGCATTCGGCCATGGCCATGCGTACCGCCGTGAAACTCTGCCCGGACCTGACCATCGTCCGCCCGCGCATGGATGTGTACCGCGAGGCTTCGCGAGATATCCACGCGATCTTCCGCGACTACACCGAGCAGATCGAGCCACTGTCGCTGGACGAGGCTTACCTTGACGTCAGTGATAGCGAACGCTGCGGCGGCAGTGCCACGCGCATCGCCCGGGAGATTCGCCAGCGTGTCTGGGAAACTCTGCACATCACGGTGTCCGCCGGGGTGGCGCCGAACAAGTTCATTGCCAAGATCGCCAGCGATTGGCGCAAGCCCAACGGCCTGTTCGTGGTCACACCGGACGAAGTGGACGGATTCGTCGCCGAATTGCCGGTGAAGAAGCTGCACGGGGTGGGCAAGGTCACCGCCGAGAAACTGGCACGCCTGGGCATTCGCACCTGCGCGGACCTGCGCGATTGGTCGCGGATCCAGTTGGCCAAGGAGTTCGGCAGTTTCGGCGAGCGGCTCTGGGGACTGTCGCGCGGCATTGACGAGCGCCCGGTGCAAGTGGACAGCCGACGGCAATCGATCAGCGTGGAGAACACCTTCGACCGGGACCTGCCGGACCTGGCAGCCTGCCAGGAAGAGCTGCCGTCACTGCTGGGTGAGCTGGAGCGGCGCATGACGCGCCTGGACGCCAGCTATCGGCCGGGCAAGCCGTTCATCAAGCTGAAGTTCCACGACTTCACCCAGACCACTCTGGAGCAGGCCGGCGCCGCCCGGGATCTGGAAAGCTATCGGCTGCTGCTGGGGCAAGCCTTCCAGCGCGGCAACAAGGCGGTACGGCTGATCGGTGTAGGCGTGCGCCTGGTTGATCTGCGCGGCGCCCACGAGCAATTGACGCTCTTCTAGCTCTGCCCGGAAGAGCCTCAGCCTTCCGGCCACATGCGCATGGCACGGCCGCTGGCTGGCCACAGGCGCAGCTCGCCTTCGTCGGTGATGTCCCAGCGCTGCACCTGGCCGAGCATCTTGAGGAACTGTTGTTCCTGCTCCATCACCAGGTCGGCGCAGAGCTTGCGGGTGGCGCCCGGCTGGCCGAAGGTCAACTTGTCACCTTCCAGGGTGTAGCTGGCGAACCAGTGATTGCAGCCGGCGCTGCCATAGGCGCGGCCGTTGCCGTCCAGGGTCAGGCTGATGTGGGTGTAGTCGATCAGCGGGCGTTCGCCGATCCATTCCACGCGGTAGTTCTGCTCGGCTTCGGGCACCGGCTTGCTGGCGCAGCCGGCCAGGGCCAGCGCGGTGCAAGCGCTGGCGATCAGGGTTTTCATGCGGTCTCCTTGCTCTGGCAATCCGGGCAAAGGTGGCGCTTGCCGGCCTTGGCCCATCCGAGTTCGGCGATGCGCGCTTCGGCGGCCGGCTGTTGGGCGGCCTTGCCGAGGGTGGCATCGACGGCGAATTCGAAGTCCAGTGTAGCCGCGCAACCGTCGCAATTGACCGTCCACTCGTGGATACCCAGTTCACGGAATACCGGCCCCCTGGCCACGGCCATCCATTGCCCCGGCGGGTTGATCAGGTGGCGGACCTTTTCCACTTCCAGGGTCATGCTCAGGCTTTTGCTGCCCTTGAGGCTGACCAGCAGGGTATCGCCGGCCTTGATCGAGCCGCCGATGCCGGTGGCCTGGTAGCGGCCCGGGGTCAGCGCGCGGCACTCGTTGAGGGTGAATTGCGGGTTGAGCAGGGTGTAGCGGAAATCGTGCTGAGCCATGGGTCCTCCGGGAAAGCGCGGCATTCTAGGCGGCGCAGCGCCGGGATGCGAGGGGCAACTGATCAACCTTCGACCAGATTGACCGGCCGGCCCGCCTGCCAGGCGGCGATGTTGGACAGGGTGGTCTGGGCGATCCCGGCCAGGGCTTCACGGGTCAGGAAGGCCTGGTGCGCGGTGATGATCACGTTGGGGAAGGTCAGCAGGCGCGCCAACACATCGTCCTGCAGCGGCTGGTCGGAGCGGTCGGCGAAGAAGATGTCGGCTTCCTCTTCATAGACGTCCAGGCCGAGGTAGCCGAGCTGGCCGCTTTTCAGTGCCTCGATCAGCGCTGGGGTGTCCACCAGCGCGCCGCGGCCGGTGTTGATCAGCATGGAGCCGCGCTTCATGCGCGCGAGGCTCTGGGCATTGATCAGGTGTTTGGTGGCGTCGTTGAGCGGGCAGTGCAGGCTGATGATGTCGGACTGCGCGAGCAGTTCGTCCAGCTCGACGAAACGCCCGCCCAGGGCCTCGATGGCGCGGTTGGGATAGGGGTCGTAGGCCAGGATGTGGCAGCCGAAGCCGCTCATGATGCGGGCGAAGACCTCGCCGATCTGCCCGCTGCCGATCACGCCCACAGTGCGCCCATGCAGGTCGAAGCCGGTCAGGCCATGCAGGGAGAAGTCGCCTTCGCGGGTACGGTTGTACGCGCGGTGCAGGTGCCGACATAGCGCTAGGACCAATCCCACGCCATGTTCAGCCACGGCGTGGGGCGAATAGGCCGGTACGCGCACTACGGCCAGCCCCAGCGCGTGGGCGGCGGCCAGGTCGACATGGTTGTAGCCGGCCGAGCGCAGGGCGATCAGTTTCGTGCCGCCGGCGGCCAGGTGTTCGAGCACTGGGCGCGACAGGTCGTCGTTGACGAAGGGGCAGACCACCTCGAAGCCCATGGCCAGGGCGACGGTGTCCAGGCGCAGCTGGGTCTGCTGGAAGTGCAGCTCGAAGCCGTGGCCGTGGTTGGCGGCGAGGAAGCTGTCGCGGTCGTAGGTCTGGTTGCTGAACAGGATGATGCGCATCGCTTGGACTCCGTCCTCAGTGCGGCTGGCCGGCCTCTGCTTCCAGGTGGCCCTCGGTCGCTTGTGCCAGTTCGGCCATGGCCATGTCGAGCTCATCCAGCGCGGCGGGGGCGTCCGGTTCGTTCTGCTTGAGCAGGGTTTCGGCGCGCTGGCAGGCGGCGCGCAGCATCGGCACGCCGCAGTAGCGGGTGGCGCCGTGCAGGCGGTGGATGCGCTCGAGCAGGGTGTTGCGGTCGTTGCGCTCGCGGGCCTGGCGAATCACCTGGCGGTCGGTGGACAGCGAGGCGAGCAGCATGCCGAGCATGTCGGCGGCCAGTTCCGGTTTGCCGGCGGCCAGGCGCAGGCCTTCCTCCGGGTCCAGGACGCTGAGCCCGTCGAGCTTGGATTCGGCGTGGCGCGGGCGTTCGTCACGTGGCTCGCCCAGCGCCAGGCCGGTCCACTTGAGGATCACCTGGACCAGTTGGCGCTCGTCGATCGGCTTGGTCAGGTAGTCGTCCATGCCGCCCTGCAGCAGGGCGCGTTTCTCGTTCGCGAGGGCATGGGCGGTGAGGGCGATGATCGGTACCGGGCTGACCTCGCGGTCGCCTTCCCACTGGCGGATCGCCTCGGTGGCCTGGCGGCCGTCCATGATCGGCATCTGCACGTCCATGAAGACCAGGTCGAAGCGCTCGCGCTGCACGGCCTCGACGGCGGCGAGGCCGCTGTCCACGGCAGTCACTTCTGCGCCCATGTCGGTCAGCAGGGTCTTCACCAGCAACAGGTTGGCCGGGTTGTCATCGACGCAGAGCAGGTGCGGGGTGCGCTCGAGCCGGCCGTTGGCCGATTTGTCCTTGCGCAGGGGGCGGAGGTGCAGCAGTTCGTTCATCGCCTGTTGCAGCTTGCGCGTGCAGGCGGGTTTGCTCTGCACCTGGGCGTCGGGCAGCACGTCGTTGTAGTGCGCCTGCTCGATGGTCGGGCATAGCACCAGGCTCTTGCAGCCATGCTGTTCCAGCTCGCGGATGGACTGGCGCAGCGCCTCGGGCGGGTGTTCGGCGGCGGTTACGCCCAGCAGCGCCAGGGTGATCGGCGCCTTGTCCGACGGCTCGGCCAGCAGCGCCTTTTCCAGCGTGGCGAGGTCGGGAAACTCGGTCACTTCCAGGCCGCAGTCCTCCAACTGGTGGTGCAGCGCGGTGCGGGTCAGTTCATGGGGCTCGTACAGCGCCACGCGTAGGCCACCGGCCATGGCGGGCGGCAGGTCGTCGCCGTCGTCGCGGGCCTTGGGCAGGTTGAGGCTGATCCAGAATTCCGAACCGTCGCCGGCGCTGCTTTCCACGCCGATCTCGCCGCCCATCTGCTCGATCAGGCGCCTGGAGATCACCAGCCCCAGGCCGGTGCCGCCGGCCTGGCGCGAGAGCGAGTTGTCGGCCTGGCTGAAGGCCTGGAACAACGCGCGCAGGTCGGCGTCGGTCAGCCCCACGCCGGTGTCCTGCACGCTGATGCGCAGTTGCACGCGGTCGTCGCTTTCGTCCTCGAGCATGGCGCGCACGGCGATGCTGCCGTCGTGGGTGAACTTGATGGCGTTGCTCACCAGGTTGGTCAGCACCTGCTTCAGGCGCTGCGGGTCGCCCACCAGCTGCAGTGGGGTGTCGCGGTAGATCAGGCTGACCAGCTCCAGGTGCTTCTCGTGGGCGGCGGGGGCGAGGATGGTCAGGGTGTCCTGGATCAGCTCGCGCAGGTTGAACGGGATGTTCTCCAGCACCAGCTTGCCGGCCTCGATCTTCGAGAAGTCGAGGATCTCGTTGATGATCCCCAGCAGGCTTTCGGCAGACTTGTGGATGGTGCCCAGGTAGTCCTGCTGGCGCGTGGTCATCTCGCTTTTCTGCAGCAGGTTGGTGAAGCCGAGGATGCCGTTGAGCGGGGTGCGGATCTCGTGGCTCATGTTGGCGAGGAACTCGGACTTGATCCGGCTCGCCTCCAGGGCTTCCTTGCGCGCCAGGTCCAGTTCGATGTTCTGGATCTCAATGGTCTCCAGGTTCTGCCGGACGTCCTCGGTGGCCTGGTCGATGTTGTGCTGCATCTCTTCCTGGGCGCTCTGCAGCGCCTCGGCCATGCGGTTGATGCCGCCGGCCAGCTCATCCAGTTCGTGGCTGCCCAGGGCGGGCAGGCGGGTTTCCAGGCGGCCTTCCTTGAGCTGGGCGACGCCCTGGGCGATCTGCCCCAGCGGCGCATTGATCGCGCGGCTCATGCGCAGGGCGAGCAGGGCAGTGACGGCAAGCCCGGCGCCGATCAGCAGCAGGCTGGTGAACAGGCTGCGGTAGCCGCGCAGCAGGGTGCCATGGTGCGACAGCTCCAGTTCCACCCAGCCCAGCAGCTTCTCGGCGTCATCGTCGGGGTCGCCGGAGAGGCTGCGGTGCTTGCCCAGCACCGGCAGGAGGAAGTGGGTGGTGTCCAGGTTGCTGGACATGCTCAGGTGCGAGCCGTCGCCCGAGGGAATGGGGGTTAGGATGCTGGGCCCGGCGTGGACCAGTCTTTCCCGGTCCGGGTTGAGGAAGGTCACGGCGCGTACGTCGGGCTGATCCAGCGCTTCGTTGGCGATGCGTTCGAGCAGCTCGTTGTTGTGGTGGGCCATGGCCGGGGCCGACAGCGGCGCCAGTTGCTCGGCGATCAGCTGCCCGCGCTCGATCAACTGGGCGTGCATGTCCGCCAGCTGCACCCAGGTGAAATAGCCGCCCAGCACCAGCGCCAGCAGGCTGGTGGGCAGCAGGGTGAGCAGCAGTACCCGTCCCTTGATGCCGAGATCCTTGAACACGCGCTTCCTCCGATGCGTTTATCCCCGGCAGTGTAGCGGTTCGGACCCTGCTCGGAAGCCCTTTGCCTTGCCGAGACGACGCGGAATCGTGAATACTTCACGCAATTGCTAATCACTCTTATTTTATATGAATGCCATTGCTTCGTCCGGCCTGCGCCTGTTGACCATCGAGGACGACCCGACCCTGGGCGCCCACCTGTCCTCCCACTTGAGCGAGCGCGGCTTCGAGGTCACCTGGTGCCTGGATGGTGACGAGGGCCTGGCCCAGGCGCGCGGCGGCGACTACGACCTGGTGCTGATGGACATCATGCTGCCCGGCACCAGTGGCCTGGATATCCTTCGTACGCTGCGTCGCGAGCGCGCGGTGCCGGTGATCCTGATGTCCGCCCTGGGTGCCGAGCAGGACCGCATCGCCGGCTTCTCCCAGGGCGCCGACGATTACCTGCCCAAGCCCTTCAGCCTCGCCGAGCTGAGCGTGCGCGTGGATGCAGTGCTGCGCCGCGTCGCGCTGGAGCGCGGCAGCCAGTCCCTCGGCAGTACGGTCACCGGCCTGCAGATGGACCCGCAGAAGGATGATGTCGGGCTGGATGGCCAGTGGGCCGGTCTGACCGGCACCGAGTACCGCCTGCTGGAGACCTTCCTGGGCAGCCAGGGCGAGACTCTCAGCAAACCCTTCCTTTATCAGCACGTGCTGCACCGCGCCTTCACCGCCCACGACCGCAGCCTGGACATGCACGTCAGCCACCTGCGCCGCAAGCTTCAGGCCATAGGCTACGTCCGCCACCAGTTGCACACCGTGTGGGGCAAAGGCTACGTCTTCGCCGAGACCGAGGACTGACATGCCCGGCCGCCACTCGCTGTTCTGGAAGCTTGCCTTTGCCCTGGTAGTGCTGTGCCTGTCGGTGATCTGGCTGTCCTGGAACTGGGGCAAGCAGATGGAGCGCGACAGTTACAACCTCTCCGAGGATGCGCGGCATGTCCTGGGTGGCTATGCCGAAGAGGCACAGCAGGCCTGGCGTACCGGCGGGGCGGCGGGCGTCGACAGCTGGCTGGAGGGGATGAGGCAGCGCGAGCCGGTGTGGATGGTGGTGGTGGACGGTCGCCTGCAGTCGCTGGGCACGCAGCCGCTGCCCATGGCCGATGTGGCGCACCTGACCTTCCAGCGCGGGCTGGACTGGCCGGTAAGCTCGCGCTCGGTCAACCTGCCCTACATCGGCATCCCGTTTCCCGACGACCCGGCTGCCGGCCGCCTGGTGCTGCAACTGCCGCAGCGCTTCCTCCCCGGCGGCCTGAGTTTCCTGCGCCAGTCCATCACCCATGCGCTGGTGCCGGCGATCCTCGCGCTGCTGCTCTGTGGGCTGATCTACCGGCGCCTGGTACGCCCGCTGGGGCGTCTGCGCGAGCACGCCAATTCCTTGCAGGCGGATAACCTGGGCTCGGTCGCCGGCCCCGAACTCGTCACCCGCCGCGATGAGCTGGGCGAGCTGGGCCGCGCGCTGGACCACATGGCTGAGCGCCTGCGCGGCCATGTCAGCCTGCAGCGCCAACTGTTGCGCGACCTGTCTCACGAACTGCGCACGCCGCTGAGCCGCCTGCGCGTGGCAGGGGACAGTCCGATCAGCGAAACCGCGCTGCGTCAGCGCGTGGAGCGTGAGGTGGAAGTGATGCAGCGACTGGTCGCCGACACCCTGGAGCTGGCCTGGCTGGATACCGAGCGCCCGCGCGTGGAACTGGAAGAGATCGACCTGCGTTCGCTGTGGGACCTGCTGGTGGACGACGCGCGTTTCGAGGCGGGCTGGAGTTCGGAGCGCTTCCTTTATCAGGTGCCGGCGGACTGTCGCGTGCGCGGCCATCTGAACGGGCTGGCCCAGGCGCTGGAAAATCTGTTGCGCAATGCCATCCGCCACTCCCCGGCGGAGGGTCGTATTCGCTTGAGTGGCCGGCGCGAACCGAGCGGCTGGCACCTGTGGCTGGAGGACGATGGCCCGGGCGTGGCGGAAAGCGACCTGGAGCGTATCTTCCTGCCCTTCACCCGGCTCTCCGACGCTCGCACCGGCGAAGGTTTCGGCCTGGGCCTGAGCATCGCCCGCAGCTCGCTGCGCATGCAGGGTGGCGAGCTCTGGGCGGATTGCGCCGACGCTGGTCTGCGCGTTCACCTGTGCCTGCCGGATGCGGCGGCGGCCTGAGGCGCGCCTCGGACCCCGAACACGGCTTGTTAGGAAGTTTCGTATGGCAGGGCGTCTTTTGCCGGTATCATAGGGCGCCCTGTTCCAGATCCGAGTGCCTCCATGACCGTGCAGTACCCGACTATCGCCGATTGCGTCGGCAATACCCCGCTGGTGCGCCTGCAGCGCCTGGCCGGGGAAACCTCCAACACCCTGCTGGTGAAACTCGAGGGCAACAACCCCGCAGGTTCGGTGAAGGATCGCCCGGCGCTGTCGATGATCACCCGTGCCGAGCTGCGCGGCGACATCAAGCCCGGCGACACGCTGATCGAGGCCACTTCCGGCAACACCGGCATCGCCCTGGCGATGGCCGCGGCGATCAAGGGTTACCGCATGATCCTGATCATGCCCGACAACTCCACCGCCGAGCGCAAGGCCGCGATGACCGCCTATGGCGCCGAGCTGATCCTGGTGACCAAGGAGCAGGGCATGGAAGGCGCCCGCGACCTCGCCGACCAGATGGCGCGCGAAGGGCAGGGGAAGGTGCTCGACCAGTTCGCCAACGGCGACAACCCGATCGCCCACTACCACTCCACCGGCCCGGAAATCTGGCAGCAGACCGGCGGTGAGATCACCCATTTCGTCAGCTCCATGGGCACCACCGGCACCATCATGGGCGTGTCGCGCTACCTCAAGGAGCAGAACCCCAACGTGCAGATCGTCGGCCTGCAGCCAATGGAAGGCTCGGCCATCCCCGGCATCCGCCGCTGGCCGCAGGAATACCTGCCGAAGATCTTCGACGCCACCCGCGTCGACCGCGTCGTCGACATGCAGCAAACCGAAGCCGAGGACGTGATGCGTCGCCTGGCTCGCGAAGAGGGCATCTTCTGCGGCGTGTCTTCCGGCGGTGCGGTGGCGGCCATGTTGCGCCTCTCGAGTGAACTGGAAAACGCGACCCTGGTGGCGATCATCTGCGACCGTGGCGACCGTTACCTGTCCTCGGGCGTGTTCGACGCCAACTGACATGGCCAAACAGAGATCCGGCCTGCGCTTCCAGCCCAGCGGCGGCGCCCGCAGCCCTGCGGTACCCGTGGGCAAGAAGCAGCGCCTGAGTATCGAGCGCCTGGCCCATGACGGCCGTGGCATTGCCCACATCGATGGGCGCACCTGGTTCGTCGACAACGCCCTGCCGGGCGAGTCGGTGGAGGCCCGCGTGCTGTCCGCCCGTGCGCAAATCGTCGACGCGCGCAGCGAACGTATCCTCACCGCCGCCGCCAACCGCCGCGCCGAGCCTTGCCCGGTGGCTGGCACCTGTGGCGGCTGCAGCCTGCAGCACCTGTCCCACGCCGATCAGCTGGCGCTCAAGCAGCGCACCCTGGCCGAGCAGCTGGAGCGCTTCTCCGGCCTGGTTCCGCAAGAGTGGGCCGCGCCGCTGGTCGGGCCGGAATTCGGCTACCGTCGCCGCGCTCGCCTTGCCGTGCGCTGGGACGTCAAGGCGAAGCGCCTGGACGTCGGCTTCCGCGCCGCCGCCAGCCAGGCCATCGTCGCCTTCGACGATTGCCTGGTGCTGGTGCCCGAGCTGCAGGTCCTCGCCCGCGAGCTGCCGGAGCTGCTGCGCGGCTTTGCCAAGCCGCAGTCGCTGGGCCATGTCGAGCTGTTCCATGGCACTTCCAGCGCGCTGCTGCTACGGCATATCGAACCTTTGTCCGATAGCGATCGCGCGCGACTGCTGGAATTCTGTTCGGCACGGGATGTGCAACTGTGGTTGCAGGGCGACGGCGAGCCGACGCTTTGTTCCAGCGGCGCAGAAAACAGCGGGAACCGCGAGCTCGGCTTCCGGCTCGAAGCCTGGAATCTGACCCTGGCCTACCGGCCCGGCGACTTCGTTCAGGTGAACGAGCCGGTGAACGAGGCGATGGTCGCCCAGGCGCTGGACTGGCTGAAGCCCGGCAGCGACGAGCGCGTGCTGGACCTGTTCTGCGGCCTGGGCAACTTCGCCCTGCCGCTGGCGCGCCAGGTGCGCGAAGTAGTGGGCGTGGAAGGTGTGCAGACCATGGTCGAGCGCGCTGCTGCCAATGCCCATGCCAACGGACTGGCCAACACCCGGTTCCATCAGGCGGACCTGACGAAACCGCTTGCCGACGCCCCCTGGGCGGCGGAGGATTTCACCGCCGTGCTGCTCGACCCTCCGCGTGACGGAGCCTTCGAGCCGGCGCGGCAGATGCGTTCACTGGGCGCGGAGCGGGTACTCTATGTGTCCTGCAACCCGGCGACCCTGGCGCGCGACGCTGGCGAACTGGCCCGACAGGGCTATCGCCTGAAGCGCGCCGGCATCCTCGACATGTTCCCGCAGACGGCCCATGTCGAGGCCATGGCTTTGTTCGAGGCAGGCTAGGAAGGCCTGCGCAATCCGACCGGCTCAAGCAAGAAGAAAGGCCGGCGCAGTGAGCGGTGTGTTGTGGCGCACCGTGGGGAAGGGTAGACACGATGGTACAGGTGAGAGCGCATCAGCCGGTCAACACGGACGGCAGCATCAATCTCGAGGCCTGGCTGGACCATGTCCAGACCCTGGTCCCGGGCCTGGATCGCCAGGTCCTGCTGGAAGCCTGCGAGTTCGCTCGCGAGGTGGAAGACAGGGCTGTCAGCACGGCTGACAACTCCTGGGCGGATGGCACTTCCAGTTTCCAGACGGGACTGGAGATCGCCGAGATCCTGGCGGACCTGAAGCTCGACCAGGAGTCCCTGGTCGCCGCGGTGATCTACCGTGGCGTGCGCGAGGGCAAGGTCAAGCTCGAAGACGTGGCGCAGCGCTTCGGCCCTGTCGTCGCCAAGCTGATCGAAGGCGTGCTGCGCATGGCCGCGATCAGTACCAGCCTCAGCCCTCGGCAGTCGCTGGTGCTCGGCACCCAGGCGCAGATCGAGAACCTGCGCAAGATGCTGGTGGCCATGGTCGACGACGTGCGCGTCGCGCTGATCAAGCTGGCCGAGCGCACCTGCGCGATCCGTGCGGTGAAGAACGGCGACGAAGAGAAGCGCATGCGCGTCGCCCGCGAGGTGTTCGACATCTACGCCCCGCTGGCCCACCGCCTCGGCATCGGCCACATCAAGTGGGAGCTGGAGGACCTGTCCTTCCGCTACCTGGAACCCGACCAGTACAAGCAGATCGCCAAGCTGCTGCACGAGCGCCGGCTGGACCGCGAGCAGTACATCGCTACCGTCATGGGCCAGCTCAAGGAAGCTCTGGCGGCCACCGGCATCAAGGCCGACCTGTCCGGCCGCGCCAAGCATATCTACTCCATCTGGCGGAAGATGCAGCGCAAAGGCCTGGACTTCAGCCAGATCTACGACGTGCGCGCCGTGCGCGTGCTGGTGCCGGAAATGCGCGACTGCTACACCGCGCTGGGCATCGTGCACACCCTGTGGCGGCACATCCCCAAGGAATTCGACGACTACATCGCCAACCCCAAGGAAAACGGCTATCGCTCACTGCATACCGCGGTGATCGGCCCCGAGGGCAAGGTGCTGGAAGTGCAGATTCGCACCCACGCCATGCACGAGGAAGCCGAACTGGGCGTCTGTGCGCACTGGCGCTACAAGGGCACCGACGTCAAGGCCAGTTCCAATCACTACGAAGAGAAGATTTCCTGGCTGCGCCAGGTGCTCGAGTGGCACGAGGAACTGGGCGACATCGGCGGCCTGGCCGAACAGCTGCGGGTGGATATCGAGCCCGACCGGGTCTACGTCTTCACTCCCGATGGCCACGCCATCGACCTGCCCAAGGGCTCGACGCCGCTGGACTTCGCCTACCGCGTGCATACCGAGGTCGGCCACAACTGCCGCGGCGCCAAGATCAACGGCCGCATCGTGCCGCTGAACTACAGCCTGCAGACCGGCGAGCAGGTGGAAATCATCACCGGCAAGCAGAGCGGGCCGAGCCGTGACTGGCTGAACCAGAACCTGGGCTACGTCACTACCTCGCGAGCGCGGGCGAAGATCGTCCACTGGTTCAAGTTGCAGGCGCGCGACCAGAACGTCGCCGCCGGCAAGGCCATGCTCGAACGCGAACTCGGCCGCCTGGCGCTGCCGCCGGTGGACTTCGAGAAGCTCGCCGAGAAGGCCAACTACAAGACCGGCGAAGACCTGTTCGCCGCGCTGGGCGCCGGCGATCTGCGCCTGGCCCACGTGGTCAACTATGCGCAGCAGCTGGTCGAGCCCGAGCGCGGTACCGAGCAGCTCGAGCTTATCCCGCGCAAACCGAGCAAGATCGGTCACGGCAAGCGCGGCGACATCCAGATCCAGGGCGTCGGCAACCTGCTCACGCAGATGGCCGGCTGCTGCCAGCCGCTGCCGGGCGACCCGATCGTCGGCTACATCACCCTCGGCCGCGGCGTGACCATCCACCGCCAGGACTGCGCCACCGCGCTGCAACTGGCCGGGCGCGAGCCGGAGCGGATCATCCAGGTCAGCTGGGGGCCGGTGCCGGTCAGCACCTATCCGGTGGATATCGTCATCCGCGCCTACGACCGTTCCGGCCTGCTGCGCGACGTCTCGCAGATGTTGCTCAACGAGCGCATCAACGTGCTGGCGGTGAACACCCGTTCGGACAAGGAAGACAACACCGCGATCATGCGCCTGACCATCGAGATCCCCGGTCTCGATTCGCTGGGCCGCCTGCTGGCGCGCATCTCCCAGTTGCCCAACATCATCGAGGCGCGGCGCGACCGCGCGGGTGCCAAGGATGCATAAGCTCGAAGACCTGCTGTACCTGATGGCCCGGCTGCGCGACCCGCAGCACGGTTGCCCCTGGGACCTCAAGCAGAGCTACGCGACCATCGTCCCCTACACCCTCGAGGAAGCCTACGAGGTCGCCGATGCCATCGAGCGCGGCGACTTCGATCACCTGCGCGAGGAGCTCGGCGACCTGCTGTTCCAGGTCGTTTACTACGCGCAGCTGGCTCGGGAAGAGGGCCGCTTCGAGTTCGACGCGGTGGTCGACGGCATTACCACCAAGCTGATTCGCCGCCATCCCCACGTCTTCCCTGATGGCGACCTCTACGGCGAGCCGGACCCGGCGAAGCTGGAGGAAGCGGCCGTCAAGCAGCGTTGGGAAGAGCTCAAGGCCGAGGAGCGTGCCGCCAAGGCCGCCGAACCGGTGCAGTTGTCGCTGCTGGACGACGTACCCAACGCGCTGCCAGCGTTGAGCCGCGCTGCCAAGCTGCAGAAGCGCGCCTCCCAGGTCGGCTTCGACTGGGCCGACGCGCTGCCGGTGGTGGACAAGGTTCGTGAGGAGCTGGACGAGGTACTCGAAGCCATGGCCGGCGGCGACACCGAGGGCCAGGCGGAGGAGGTGGGCGACCTGCTGTTCGTGGTAGTCAACCTGGCGCGCAAGCTCAAGGTCGACCCGGAAACCGCCCTGCGCGCTGCCAATGCCAAGTTCGAACGCCGCTTCCGCTATATCGAGACCGCCCTGCGCGATCAGGGACGTACGCTGGAAGACAGCAACCTGGAAGAGATGGACGAGCTGTGGGGCGCCGCCAAGCGCGACGAGAAGAACCCGCTCAGCTGTGGATAAGTATTGCCACCGTTGAATTGGCGCCCACGAAAAGCCCCGCATTTGCGGGGCTTTTGCTATTGGTAGGAGCGAGGGGGACGCCTAGTTCTTGCTCGCGAACCGCTTGACGGCCCGAGGCCGGAAAATCTGTTCGCGAGCAAGCTCGCTCCTACAAGGAACTCTCAACGCACCGGGCGTGGTCCGTCAGCCGAACAGCCAACGCAGGATCAGCACCAGCAGCACCACTGCCAGCACCGGCCGGCCGATGCGGTAGGCCTTGGGATAGGCGCGCTTGAACACCTTCACCTTGCTGCCCACTGCATCGCCGAGGCGAATCAGTACCGAGTAGGCCTGGTTGATCCCGCCGACGCGCTCGCCCTCGACGTTCTGCGGCGCTGTGGCGCGGCCGAGGAAGGCACTGACGCGACGGTTGATGCGGGTCAGCAGTGGTGACTTGAGCGGGCGCTCGATGTCGCAGAAGAGGATCAGGCGCGATTCGTCCGTCTCGTTCTTCACCCAGTGGACGAAGGTCTCGTCGAACATCACGTCCTGGCCGTCGCGCCAGGCGTAGGGCTGGCCGTCGACGAAGATGCGGCACTCGTCGGAGTTCGGCGTGGCCAGGCCCAGGTGGTAGCGCAGCGAGCCGCCGTAGGGGTCGCGGTGCTTGTTCAGGTGGCTGCGCGGCGGCAGGCGGGTGAACATCGCGCCCTTGACGTTGGGAATGCTGCTCACCAGCTCCACGGTCTTGGGACACAGCTGCTGCGCCGAGGGCAGCGGGCCGTCGTACCAGGTCAGGTAGAAACGGGTCCAGCCCTTCTTGAAGAACGAGCCGAAGCCGGCTTCGTTGTTGTTCAGGGCATCGCGGATGTAGCCCTCGTCGAACAGCTTCTCGGCTTCCTCGCGGATCATCTGCCAGTTGTCGCGCAGCTTGTCGAGCTCGGGGAAGCGCTCGCGGTCCAGGTAGGGCTTGGACGGTACGCTGGAGTTCAGGTACATCAGCGAGTTGTAGGGAGCGAACCAGGCCGAGTGGTTCACCACCTGGCGGAGGAAGGGCAGACGCACCTTGCCGCGCAGGTGTACGTAGAGAATGGCGATGAGGAAAATGGCCAGTATCGCGAGAACGATGAGCTTCAGCATGGAGGTAACGAGTCCGCTCCAGATGAGTGAATTCGAGCCAGGCACTTGCGCTGCGCTGGCACAGGCCCGAGGATTATACCCCCTGAGGACAGTCCCGCAGCACCTATGCGTTGGTCTGGGATTTGTCCGGCATCAATTGGGCTGTTGGAGAGCCTTGATTCATGAGCATGTCATTGCGTGATCAGTTGCTGAAAGCCGGGCTGGTCAACGAGAAGCAGGCCAAGCAGGCCGGCAAGCAGAAACAGAAGCAGCAGCGCCTGGAGCACAAGAACCAGGTAGCCAAGGACGACAGCCAGCGCCAGGCGGCCCTGCAGGCCCAGGCCGAGAAGCAGGCCCGTGATGCCGAGCTGAACCGCCAGCAGCAGGAGAAATCCGAGAAGAAGGCCAAGGCTGCGCAGATCAAGCAGTTGATCGAGGGCACGCGCCTGCCGAAGCTGGAGTCGGACGACTACTACAACTTCGTCGACAACAAGAAGGTCAAGCGCATCGCGGTCAACGACCTGATCCGCGACAAGCTCAGCCGTGGCAGCCTGGCCATCGTCAGCTACGACGGTCGCTATGAGATCGTTCCGCGCGATGCCGCGCTGCGCATCCAGGAACGCGACGAGCGCCGCATCATCGTCCTCAGCGAGCCCAGTGGCGAGCCGGACGAGGACGATCCGTACAAGGATTACGTGGTGCCCGACGACCTCATGTGGTGATGTCCCGGTGGCCCGGTTTCAGGCCGGACCCAACATCACCCTGCCGAACAGCGCCTGCGCCGACATCGGCGTGATGGCGTGCAGACGGTCCAGCCGGAACTCCCGGCTGGCATCGTCCACTCGCACTTCCAGATACTCCTCCAGCGATCCGTCCGCTGTTCGCCGCGTGTGCGTGGTGAAGGCCTGGGCGTCGAACGCCAGGCCATCACGCAACTCGATACGCAGCCAGTAGCGGTAGAGGCAGGCGATTTCCAGGTAGTCATGGAGATCGCAATGCAACGGCTGGTAGTCGCTCATCTCGCCGGGCCTTACTGCAGGTCGGCCAAGGCTGCGCCGAAGTTCAGGTGCAGCACCTGCCCATCGATGACCAGCGCAGGCACCGATTTCACTCCAGCTGCCTCGGCTTCGGCCACGCGCGGCGACTGCTCGCCCAGGTGCACGACTTCGACTTCGCGGTTCAGCAACGGCAACAGTGCCCGCTCGGCTTCGACGCAGACAGGGCAACCGGCATGGTAGTAAACGGCTTTGTTCATGATCCTTCTCCTGATCAGTTATGTATCGATTCGATACCATTTCAGTCTGCAAGCGAAATTGACCTTCTGTCAAACTGGTTTTTGATCGATACTATCTATCGGGAGGATTAGCCCATGACCGATACGACCCTGTACGACTACCTCGAACGCATCGCCAGCCTGATGCGCGCCTGGGCCCGCGAGCAGCCGCTGATGGCGGATCTGCAGCCGATCCAGTTGAGCGCGCTCAATTACCTGGCGCGCTGCAACCGCTATTCGAATACTCCGCTGGGGGTGACGGATTTCCTCGGGCTGACCAAGGGCACGGTGTCCCAGTCGCTCAAGGCGCTGGAGGCCAAGGGTTTGATCGAGAAACGCCCGGATGCCCAGGATCGCCGTAGCGTGCACCTGGAGCTGACTCGGGAGGGCAGGGGGCTGATCGATGCCCTGGTGCCGCCGGCTTTCTTGCGTCGCGCCGAGGAGACGCTGGGGGAGCGCAGCGAGCTGCTGGTCGAGTTGCTGCGGGAGTTGCTGGCGACCGTGCAACGCCAGGAGAACGTGCCGGGGTTCGGCCTGTGCCGCACCTGTCGTTTCCACCAGAAACGGGATGACGGCGCACTCTGCGGGCTGACGGGGGAACAGCTGGGCGCGCACGAAGGCGAACTGATCTGCCGCGAGCATGCCGCACCTGGCGAAGTGGCCTGAGCCGAAACGGCGGTCTTTGTAGGAGCGAGCTTGCTCGCGAACCGATTGACTCCGAAGTCGCGCGGGAAAACCTGTTCGCGAGCAAGCTCGCTCCTACAGGGTTTCGCGCGTCGGAAATGAAAAAGCCGGGCATGAGCCCGGCTTTTTCGTTACACAGCGGCGCTATCAGAAGCGATAGGTCATCTGCGCGGTCAGGCCGTGGGCGCTGTTGTCGTACTTGGCGCTGTAGGCCGGCTGCAGTTGCAGGCCTGCCAGTTCCTGGCCGTCCGGCTGGTTCACGCCGGCAGTGGATTCCCACAGGTAGGCGTAAGCGACGTCGAAGGTCATGTCGGCGTTGGGCGAGTAGCCGGCGCCCAGGGTGAAGATCTTGCGATCGCCCACCGGGATACGCACGGTGCGGTGCTCGTTGGTGGTCGGCGACGGATCGTAGGCGAAGCCGGTACGCAGGACCCACTGGTCGTTGACCTGGTAGGAGGTACCGATCGCGGCGGACCAGGTGTCGTGCCAGCTCAGGTCTTCACCGATGGTGTCGAATGCGGCCAGCGGGGCGCCGGTGTTCTGCACCTCGATGGACTTCAGACGGCTCCAGCGCGTCCAGGTGGTGCCACCGTAGACGGTCCAGCGGTCATCCAGCTTCTGGGTGATGGACAGGTCCAGGGACTCGGGCAGGGTGATGTCCAGGCTGGCATCCATGCGCGAGTCGAACAGGCCCAGCGGCGAGTTGGAAACGGTGGTGTGGCCCTTGAGCTCGTACTTGACCTTGGAGTGGTAAGTCGCGCCGAGGGAGGTGCTTTCGGTCGGGGTCACCAGGATACCGACGTTGAAGCCAGCGGCGGTGTCGTCACCCTTGATGCTGATCTCGGTGTCGTTCGGCGCGCCGAACAGGCCCTTGGTGGCCAGCTCGTTCTCCAGCTTGCCGTCGATGCGGTTGATGGTCGGGCCGAAGCCGACGGACACCACGTCGTTGAACTTGTAGCTGATGGTCGGCTGGACGGTGATCACCTGGACCTTGCTGTAGGAACCGTGGGAACGGCCCTGGAAGCTGCTTTCGTAGTCGTTGATGATGCCGTAGGGCACGTAGATGCCCAGGCCGACGCTGACCTTGTCGTCCAGCGGGGTGGCAATGTAGCCGAACGGCACGGCAGCCAGCGGCACGGAGTCGCCCTTGTTGGAGCCGGTAGCGGAGCTGTGCGCGTCGCTGATGTCGTCCTTGGCCGAGACCACGGCCAGGCCGCCGCTGATTTCGGTGCGCTTGAGCTTGGACATGCCGGCCGGGTTGCCGTAGATGGTGCTGGCGTCCAGTGCGGAGGAGGCACGGCCCGCGTAGGCGGTGCCGGCGCCACTGGCGCTTTGTTCGTTGATCGCGATGCCATTGGCGAGGACTTGGGCAGAGGCGGCGCTAATGGTCAGGGCTAGTGTGGTCTTGAGCCATGTTGTTTTCATTGTAAGAGCAACTCCTGTGTTTATCGGCGCGCAAGCTACCAAGATTCCCGGGTCTTGGGTAGTGGTCGGCAGGCGCTCTACCTTGGGCTTCGGGGCTCAAACAAGCGTTCCAACTGAATGCTGCCCGTTCGTCGCTGTATGTAAATTATTTCTGACCGATCGGTCACGCTTGGCGCTGGTTCTAGGCGACCCGACTGAAATTGCCGACGTAGCTGTGCCAGGCGTCGACGAAGTCGTGGAGGCGTCCGTGGGGGTGGAAAACCTGGCGCCAGATACGGGCCAGCTCCATGGGGTCGTCGGTCAGCGGCAAGGGCAGGTGTTCCGCCTCCACCAGCATCCAGGCGATGGCGGTGCTGTAGCGCAGGTTGACCGTGAGTTCGAGGTGCGGTGCATCGAGGAAGGCGTGCTGGCTGGCCAGCCCTCGGACGCGGCTGGCCAGCTCGGGGTCCAGCGCCAGGAATCCATCCCACAGCATCTGGTGCCTTTGTTCACCAATGCGATACAGCCCGTGGCCATGGCTGTCATCCAGAGCGCTCCCCAGCGCCGACTGACAGGCCGCTGCCCCCAGCAGCAGCGATTCGGCCGCGATACTGTGGCGCCCCAGGTAGTGCAGGGTAGGGCGGATCACATACTGGCAGAGATCGTTCGCGGCGATTCCCATGACATCCTCGTCATCAATGACCGGCGGGGCTGGGCGTCTTGGCAGCTTCTGATGATTATCCTCGGCCCCGCCGGAAGCGGACTTAGCCGCTCGAATTGAAGTGTAGTGCGATGAATGTGATGTAAAGGACTGTTTTTAAATTGTTTAGTCGGCGCTGCTTTCCTGCATATTCCTTCTGGCGATTAGATGCTCGGCGGTAACTCCGGCATCGCAGCGAGCTTTTCTGCTGCCTCTTCGTGGCCCTGTTCCGCTGCCTTCTGGTACCAGGAACGCGCCTGCGCCGGGTTCTTCGCCACGCCGCGGCCCTTGGCGTAGCTCTCCGCCACCTGGAACTCGGCGTCCACATCCCCCTGCTCGGCAGACTGCAGGTAGAGGGCGAAGGCCTTCTTGTAGCTGCGGGTCACGCCGGTACCGTTCTCGTACATGATCGCCAGATTGAACTGGGCGTCCTTGTCGCCCTGGTCAACGGCTTTCTGATACCAGTACACCGCCTTGGCCGAGTCCTGCTCGACGCCGTCGCCGTTGTCGTAGGCGTTGCCCAGGTTGTACTGGGCACAGGCATGGCCCTGCCTGGCGGCCTTTTCGTACCAGTAGGCGGCCTTCTCGTAGTCCTGGTCGTACTCGTCGCTGCCGGAGTCGTACTCCAGGCCGAGCGTGTACTGCGCGCTGGCATGGCCAGCCTTGGCGGCTTTCACCAGGTCCTCGCCATAGAGGTCGGACCACTGGTCCTGGATTTCACAGGGAGTGGCTTCGAGCTCGGTGGCGTAGGTCGGGGCGGTGCAGCACAGGCCCAGCAGCAGGCTGGCGAGCAGGATCTGGTGGATGCGCGAGGGCATGGGGATCACTCCTTTGAAGATTGGGCACGAGTCTGACGGATGCCCTTACACCTATCCATGGGAACGGAAGACGCCGGTGTGACGCGCCTTCCGCTTTTATTGCCGGAAGGAGGCAATCAGTCGCCTCTGGCCACCGGGCGTCGGGCATCGGTGATCCACTCGCTCCAGGAGCCTGCATACAAGCGGCCCAGCGGGTAGCCAGCCAGGCTCAGGGCGAACAGGTTGTGGCAGGCGGTGACGCCGGATCCGCAGTAGGCCACCAGATCCTCGGCAGGACGGCCGCGCAGCAGGCCGGCAAAGCGCTGATGCAGGTGTTCCGGGCGCAGGAAGCGGCCGTCGTTGCCAAGGTTGTCGGTGAAGGCCGCGCACTGGGCGCCGGGGATATGCCCGGCAACCGGGTCTATGGGCTCCACCTCGCCACGGAAGCGCGGCAGGCCGCGGGCGTCGATCAACGGCAGCTCGCCATCGCCGAGTTTCGCGGCCAGTTCGCTGGCACTGATCAGCAGGCTGTTGTCCGGCTCGCCCTTGAAGTCGCCGGGGCGCAGCGGCGTTTCGGCGGTGGTCAGGCGCAGGCCGGCGTTGCGCCAGGCGGTCAGGCCGCCATCGAGCAGATAGACGCCCTCGCTTTTGCCCAGCCACAGTAGCAGCCACCAGGCGCGGGCGGCGAAAGCGCCGGGACCGTCGTCATAGAGCACCACTTCGCTGTCGGCATTCAGGCCCCAGCCACGCAGCTTCTCCAGCAGGTGCTGCGGATCGGGCAACGGATGGCGGCCCGTGACACCTGGCCGCACCGGGGCAGAGAGGTCGCGGTTGAGATCGGCGAAATGCGCGCCGGGAATATGATTCTCCTGATAGCTGCGTGCGCCGTAGGCCGGGTCTTCCAGGGCGAAGCGGCAGTCGAGCAGGACGAGATTCGGGTCATCGAGGCGGGCGGCCAGTTGCTCCGGGGTGAGCAGGCGGGCTTGGGTCATGGGCGCGTTCCTGTGTCGTGACGGGGCCGAAACGCATCATAAGGCTTGTATGAAGAAAAGTTGGTGGGGAGTTGGCGAACATGCTCAACCTGCAATCGGCGCCGCGCAAGGCCGGCCCGCTGCGAGTCGCCTTGGTGGGCCTGGCGACCGTTCTGATCACCCTGGGCTACAGCGTCCGGGTTCTGGTGCTTGGCGCCATTGGCCGACTTCGCCGCAGCAAGGTTGACGGCTTCACCCGCGACTGGTCCGGCAGCCTGTTGCGCCTGACCGGCGCGCGCCTTAGCCGCCACGGCGAGGTACCGGATTTCGGCGATGGCCGCCGCTACATGATCCTCTGCACCCATTCCAGCTTCTATGACATCCCGGCGATCTTCGTGACCATGCCCGGGTCGATCCGCATGCTGGCCAAGCGTGAACTGTTTGCCGTGCCGGTGTGGGGCGCGGCCATGCGCGCCGCGGAGTTCCCCTCCATCGACCGGCACAACCGTCACCAGGCCATGGCGGACCTGGCGAAGGCGCGGGAAATGATGGAGAGCGGCATCGTGCTCTGGGCTGCGCCCGAGGGCACGCGTTCAAGGGATGGCAGGCTGCAGCCGTTCAAGAAGGGGTGCTTCCGCCTGGCCCAGCAGACCGACGCGATCATCGTCCCAGTGGCGATTCGTGGCATCCAGCAACTTTTGCCGGCGGACAGCCTGAAGATGAACCTCGGTATGCCGGTAGAAGTGCATGTCGGTGCGACGATCGACTCGACCGAGTTCTCCGAGCAGGGTGTCGATGCGCTGATGGCCACCGTGCGCGAGCGCATGCTGGAGTTGCTGGAACCCGCCACTATGCCGGCACCGGCGCCTGCCCTGAAGGAGCAGACGCCGGCCTGAGGCGTCAGGGGAGCTGGAGCCTTCAGCGTATAGGCAGCCGGCCGATGCGATCGTTCTCCAGGCTGCCCAGGTAGAGCACGCCGTTCACCGGTTTCACCGACGTCACCATGCGCAGGTGCTGGCCGCTGGTGTCATGCAGGCTGCGCACGATCTCGCCTTTCTCGTTCACCTGGATCACCAGGCCATAGGGCACCGGCTTGGGCAGGACCGTGCGCGGCAGTTTGGTGAGCTGGCGTTTCAGCCAGGGCATCTGCTGGATCGCATCGGCGTCTGCCTTGCGCGGCGAGGGCAGGGCGACCCAGAAGGTGCCGCTGCGATCGCTGGCGAGGTTGTCCGGCAGGCCCGGCAGGTTGTCGATGAACACGTCGTGCTGCCCGGCCTTCTCGCCCTTGAGCCAGTAACGCGTGATGCGGTAGCGGTAGGTCTCGTTGACCAACACGAAGTCCTCGTGCTGCGAGAGCGCCACGCCGTTGGCGAAATACAGGTCCTTGAGCAGCGTCTCGGTCTTGCCGGTGGCTGGGTCGTAGCGCAGCAGGCGGCCGTGGGGGCGGGCTTCGAGCAAGTCGAGGATGTAGTCGGGCTGGTGGAAGCGGCTGGAAGCGTCGCTGAAATAGATACGCCCGTCGCTGGCGATGTCCAGGTCGTCGGTGAAGGCGAAGGGAACGCCATCGGCCGAATCGGTCAGCACGCGGATCCTGCCTTGCGGGTCGACCTGCAGCAGGCCTTTCCAGGCATCGGCGACGATCAGGTTTCCGGCCTTGTCGAATGCCAGCCCGAGCGGGCGTCCGCCGGTTTCGACGAAGGTTTGCGCCTTGCCGTCGGCGCCGATGCGCACGATGCGCCCGTCGTCCAGCCCGGCAAATACCTGGCCCTGGCTGTCCACGGCCGTATCTTCGGGACCGACGATCTGCCCCTGGGCAAGCAGTTCGGCCTTCATCAGCGTGTCGTTGGGTTCCATCACGCCGGTCATCGGCGGCGCCTTGGGAGGCGTCCAGGCCAGCGGATCGATGGGGCTGGGCGTGAAGGCCAGGTAAACGGCGAGGGCGGCGACCAGCAGGACGACCAACCCGAGAAGCTTCTTCATGTAAAGCTGCCTTATTGTTGTTGTGGGCGGGGCAAAGCGTAGAGACCGCTGGCCGATCGTCACAGACCGATGGCCGAGTGGAATGCTCGCACATCATGCATCTCTATATACTGCGCGCACCGAAACGAAGGAGATGTTCGTGACCGCCCTCGATATACAGTGGATTCGCGACGATGCCACCCTGGAGCGCAAGTGCCAGGAGTGGAAAGAACTGCCGTACCTCGCGCTCGATACCGAGTTCATGCGTGTCGATACCTTCTACCCGGCCGCCGGGCTGGTACAGGTGGGCGACGGCAGCGGCGTGTGGCTGATCGACCCGCTGCTGATCCGCGACTGGTCGCCGTTCGCCGCGTTGCTTGAGTCGCCGCTGGTGGTCAAGGTGTTCCATGCCTGCGGCGAAGACCTGGAAGTGTTCCAGCGCCTGACCGGCAGCCTGCCGCAACCGCTGTTCGATACCCAGTTGGCTGCCGCCTACCTGGGCATGCCGCACTCCATGGGCTACTCCAAGCTGGTGCTGGAAATCCTCGGCCTCGACCTGCCCAAGGATGAAACCCGCTCCGACTGGTTGCAGCGCCCGCTGACCGACATGCAGGTGCGCTATGCCGCCGAGGACGTGCAGCACCTGGCCGAGGTCTACGTGAAACTGGCGCCGCGCCTGAGCGACGAGAAGTTGCAGTGGCTGCTGGCCGATGGCGCCGACCTCACTCAGAACCAGAGCCGCGTCAGCGATCCGCAGCAGGCTTACCTCGACGTCAAGCTGGCCTGGAAGCTCAATCCCCAGCAACTGGCCGTGCTGCGCGAACTGTGTGTCTGGCGCGAGGAGCAGGCGCGGTTGCGCAACAAGCCGCGCAACCATGTGCTGCGCGAGCACACCCTGTGGCCGCTGTCGCGCTTCCAGCCTGGCGACAAGGTTGCACTGGCGCGCATCGACGACATGCACCCGCGTACCGTGCGCCAGGACGGCGACACCCTGATCGCCTTGATCGCCCATGCGGCGAAGCTGCCCGAGGCCGATCGCCCGCAGACCCTGCCCGAGCCGCTGCCGCGCGAGATCACCCCGGTGCTGAAGAAGCTGCGCGAAGTCGGCCAGAAGGAGGCCGAGCGCCTGGACATGGCGCCCGAGCTGATGCTGCGCAAGAAGATTCTCGAAGCCCTGCTCAAGACCGGCTGGCCCAATGGCCCCTATCAACTGCCCGATTCGCTGCAAGGCTGGCGCCGCGAGCTGATGGGGCAGGCCCTGCTGGACAGCCTGGCTGCCCCGACTGCCGAATAACGCGGCCTACCCCATCACGCAGAAAGAACCGACATGAAACGCATCTGCTCCATCTACAAGAGTCCGCGCAAGAACGAGATGTACCTGTACGTCGACAAGCGCGAAGCCCTCAGCCGCGTACCCGAGGCTCTGCTCGCGGCCTTTGGCGCGCCGAAGCACACCTTCGACCTGGTCCTGAGTCCCGAGCGCCAGCTGGCTCGCGAAGACATCAACGTGGTGCTGGAAAACATCGAGAAACAAGGTTTCCACCTGCAGATGCCACCGGCCGAAGACGAGTACATCGAGCACCTGCCTGAAGAGCTGCTACGGCGAAACGATCCAGTCTGATCCCGACTGGCTCGTCACTGCGCTCAGGCCGCGGATTTGCTCAGTGCTGGCACTGTGCAAGTTCGCGGCTTGAGCGCATTATGCGCTCAGAAATAGGGTTCAACGGAGCGGAACGCTTGGTCTCTGGCTGTGTCTATAGCCGCCTGACTTCCCTAGAACTGACCACGTTTTATCCCAGGGAAGCTCCCTAGAAGCGAGTCCAGATGCGCCAGCCGGAAATGCACCACCGCTCGAAGCGAAAGGCCTGACCATGCGCCTGCTCGTACTCGATCGCGAACACTCCCTCTACGCCGCCCTGCTGATGGCGGCCGAACCCCGGTTGACGGTGATCTCCGGCAACAACCCCGATGCCCTGGTGGAAGCGGCGGCGGAGTGCCCGGTTTGGCTCGGCGAGCCGACCCTGGCCGCGCAGCTGTTGCGCAAGGGCGTGCACCCGGTGTGGATCCAGTCCAGCTGGGCGGGCATCACCCCGCTGCTGGCCGAAGACTTGCCCAAGGACTACGCGCTGACCCGCGCTGTCGGCATCTTCGGCCAGGTCATGACCGAGTACCTGCTCACCTACATGCTTGCCCACGAGCGCCAGTTCCTTGGTCGCCTGGCCAGCCAGGTCGGCGTGCAGTGGGACGACCGCTCGCCGGGCAGCCTGAGCGGCCGGCAGATCCTCATCGTCGGCACGGGCGAGATCGGCCAGGCCGTAGCGCACATGCTCGCGCCGTTCGGCGTCGAACTGGTCGGCGTGGCGAAGAACCCGCGCGCGCTGGTGCCGTTTGGCCGCATGGGCGGTCTGGATGACCTGCCGCGCCTGGCCGAGACCGCGGACTACGTGATCAACCTGTTGCCCGATACGCCGGAAACCGCCGATATCTACAACCTGGCGCTGTTCCAGCGGATGAAGCCCACCGCGCTGTTCCTCAACGCTGGGCGCGGCACTTCGGTGGTGGACGAGGACCTGGTCGCGGCGCTGGAAGCCAACCAGCTGGCCGGCGCGGTGATCGATGTCTGCCGCCAGGAGCCGCTGCCGACGTCGCACCCGTTCTGGCATACGCCACGCCTGCTGTTGACCGGCCACACGGCCGCGCCGACCTTGCCAGGCCTGCTGATCGAGCTGTTCCGCGACAACCTGACCCGCTTCTGGGCGGGGCAGGCCATGCGTGGCGAGGTGGATTTCTCCCGCGGTTACTGATCGCCGTCGCACCCATGAAAAAGGCCCCGATCGGGGCCTTTTTCTTTTGGCTTTTCGTAGGAGCGAGCTTGCTCGCGAACCTGCACGGCACGGAACTATGCGGTTCGCGAGCAAGGACTAGGTGTGATCTCTCGGTAGGTTGTTCATCCGGGGCTTACCCGGAAAACTGGAAGTGCGACCAACCAATCCTTCCAGGAGCCCCGAATGAACCTGCATAAATATGCCCGTCTTACACCGCGCGGTCGAGCCCTTTTAGTCCAGCGCATGCTTCAGGGATTACGTGCTGAAGAGGCAGCGCAGGCGGCCGGTGTCAGCGTACGTACGGCCTACAAATGGCTTCGGCGTTACCGCGAAGAGGGAGAGGCCGGCATGATGGATCGCACTTCGCGCCCTCACGCCTGCCCCCATGCCACACCCGAGTCTCGGCTCGAAAGGCTGATTGAGCGGCGCAGCGCCCGTCAAACCTATCGGCAAATTGCCAACGAGTTAGGGCTGGCAGTCAGTACCATCGCTCGCCACCTCAAACGACTCGGACTCAATCGGCTCCCCGAGTTGGAGCCCGCTCCGCCGATCAGGCGTTATCAGTACGCTCAACCAGGTGATCTACTGCATCTGGATATCAAGAAGCTCGCACGCTTTTGGAGACCGGGACATCGAGTTACGGGAACCCGGCTGATGGGCTCTGACGGAGCGGGCTGGGAGTTTGTCCATGTCGCCATCGACGATGCCTCGCGCATCGCCTTCTCCAGCCTGCATGCTGATGAACGAGGTGGAAGTGCCTGTCGCGCTCTGCTCCAGGCTTTGCGCTACTACCGCTCGCTGAAGATTCGATTTACTCGGGTCATGACTGACAACGGTGCCTGCTACCGATCAGGTCTATTCCGCCGCCTATGCCGGCGTCTGGGCTTACGACATATCCGCACCAGACCCTACACCCCACGTACCAATGGCAAAGCTGAGCGCTTCATTCAAACCAGCTTGCGGGAGTGGGCCTACGCCCGTAGCTACGAGAGCTCTGAGCAGCGCGCCCAGCATCTGGCCCTCTGGCTACACCAATACAACTGGCACAGGCCTCACTCCAGTCTGCATTACTGCCCACCCATCAGCCGCATTCCACTGAACAACCTACTGGGTTTACACAACTAGGCGTCCCCCTCGGTCCTACAAAGGGCGGAAAGTCCGGCGCAGGGCAATCAGAGCGAGAAATCGCCCTCGGCCACGATCTCCGCCAGCGGGCGGCGGGCATTGGGTACTTCGCGGGCCTGCAGGCTCTCGGAGAGGATCGACTTGTCGCCCAGTTTGCCGATGGCGATCACCGCGTGGATTTCGTGGTCCGCCGGGACTTTCAGTTCGGTGCGCGCCAGCTCGCGGTCGAAGCCGGCCATGCCGTGGGTGTGCCAGCCGGCCAGGCTCGCCTGCAGGGCGAGGAAGCCCCAGGCGGAGCCGGTGTCGAAGCTGTGCCACAGGGCTGGTTTTTCTTCGCTGGAGCCGGGCGGGGCGAAGGTGGTCTTGGACAGCACGACGACCAGCGCCGAGGCGTGCTGCGCCCAGCCGCGATTAAACTCGCCCAGCAGGTTCAGGTAGCGCTGCCAGTTCGGCGTGTCGCGCAGGGCGAAGAGGAAGCGCCAGGGCTGCGAGTTGAAGGAGGACGGTGCCCAGCGCGCGGCCTCGATGAAGCTCAGCAGGGTCTCCTGGGGAATGGCTTCGCCGTTGAAGGCGCGGGGCGACCAGCGATTGATGAACTGCGGGTCGATGGGGTGCTCGGAAACGCGAGGGTTGGCGCTCATGGTGGCTCCTTGAAGGGCGTGGAATCTGCCGATGGTGCCGTGGTCGGCCGGGCATCGCGGTGGGATCGGGCGGCGCGGCTGCGGGAAGCGGCTGGCGAGTCCAGCCTGACGTGTCGGCGGACCGGGCCCGTGGGGCGATCAAACTAACCAGCACGGCCCGCTCTGGCAAGCGTCGCGCGGTCAATGGTCGCCTGCGCTTGGCCTGCGAGCGCGGCGGGCTTAGACTTTGCGCCCCGTGAAATTGCCCCTGTACAAAAAATGGCCGCCAAAGTAGAGCCCTTCTGGAAACGCAAGACCCTTGACCAGCTCGACCAGGAAGAGTGGGAGTCGCTGTGCGACGGCTGCGGCCTGTGCTGCCTGCAGAAGCTGGAAGACGAGGACGACGGCACCGTCTACTACACGCGCATCGCCTGCAAACTGCTGGACCTGAAGACCTGCCGCTGCACCGACTACGCCAATCGCCGCGCCAGTGTGCCCGACTGCATCCAGCTCACCCCGGCCCGGGCCGACGAGTTCCAGTGGCTGCCGCCGACCTGTGGCTACCGCCTGGTGGCCGAGGGCAAGGACCTGCCGCTGTGGCACCACCTCGTCTGCGGTGATCCGGAGGCGGTGCACCATGAGCGCATCTCGCAGTCCGGCCGCATGCTCGCCGAGGGTTCGGTGCCCGAGGACGACTGGGAAGAGCACCTGATCTTCCGCGCCGGCTGAGTCAGCCCGGTGCCGGCGTGCGCAACCAGTAGCAGGCTTCCTCACCGGCCAGTGGGGCCTCGCCATCCGGCAGCTCCACGCGCTTTTCCCAGAGCGGAAACCAGCGCTCGTCCTTCTCGTCGTCGATGGTCGCCGGGCGCACCTGCGTGCGGAAGCGCCGCTCGCACGCGCCCCATTGCACGAAGTTGACCTGTGCTTCGATCAGGCTCACGGCGTTGGCCCCGCCGCGGGCGTCGGGGAAGCAGAGTTGCAGGTGATCGTCTTCCCAGAAGCAGATCTCGCAGATTTCGTACGACCCCGGAGGGTCGCCGAAACTGAAATAGCCGCAGCAGGGGCAGGTGTAGAGCATCAGGCGTTGCCTTCGATGCCGAGCACCTTGAACAGGAAGGCGTATTCCAGCGCTACGTCCTTCAGGCCCTGGTAACGGCCGCTCATGCCGCCGTGGCCGGCACCCAGGTCGGTCTTGAGCAGCAGCAGGCGGTCATCGGTCTTGCTGACGCGCAGCTTGGCCACCCACTTGGCGGCTTCCCAGTACTGCACGCGGCTGTCGTTGTAGCCGGCTACCACCAGCAGGGCGGGGTAGTCCTGGGCGCTGACGTTCTCGTAGGGCGCGTAGGCCTTGATCCGTGCGTAGACCTCCGGCTCCTGCGGGTTGCCCCACTCGTCGTACTCGGTGACGGTCAGCGGCAGGTCGGGGTTGAGCATGCTGTTGAGCACATCGACGAAGGGCACTTCGGCGATGGCCGCGGCGAACAGCTGCGGGCGCTGGTTGAGTACCGCGCCGATCAGCAGGCCGCCGGCGCTGCCGCCGCTGATGGCCAGTTGCGCCGGGGTGCTGTAGCCGTGGCTCAGCAGATGTTCGGCGCAGGCGATGAAGTCGCTGAAGGTGTTCTGCTTGTGCGCCAGCTTGCCGGCGCGGTACCAGGCTTCGCCCAGCTCGCCGCCGCCGCGTACGTGGGCGATGGCGAAGACGAAGCCACGCTCCAGCAGGCTCAGGCGGGCGTGGGAGAACCAGGGGTCGAGGCTCTCGCCATAGGCGCCGTAGCCATAGAGATAGAGCGGGGCGGGCTTGCCGCGGGCGACATCTTCCAGCACGTCGCGACGGCCGACCAGGCTGATCGGAACCTGCACGCCGTGAGCGGCATCGGCCCAGAGGCGGCGACTTTCGTACGCGTCGGCATCGAACGGGCCTTCCACCGGGGTTTGCTTGAGTACTTTCTGTTCCCCGCTCGAAAGCTCCAGCTGGCGGATCTGCGCCGGGCGGTTGAGGGCCTCGTAGCGCAGGCGGATCGCGGCGCTGTCGAACTCCAGGCTGTCCTGCACGTACAGGTTATAGGCGGCGTCCGGCAGGTCTACCCGGTGCGGCGGTTGTCCATGGGGATGGACTTCGACGATCGGCAGGCCGCCTTCGCGCAGGCTCAGGGTGAGGGCGCTGGCGTTCAGGGTGAGGCCTTCCAGCATCACGTCGTCACGGTGCGCCACCAGCTCCTGCCAGTCGGCGCGGGTGGGTTGCGTCTCGCTGGCGTGGTAGAGGGCGAAGTTGATGCCGGTCTGGTTGCTGCGGATCATCCAGGCCCAGTCGCCGTTCAGGCGACCGTGGTCCGGGTAGTACTCGTGGTCTTCCTCCCGTGGTGCCAGGCAGACGAACTCGCCCTCGGGCGTATTGGCATCCAGTATCCAGGCTTCACTGGTGGTCTTGCTGTTGAGCAGCAGGATCAGCTGGCGTTCGGAACTGGCGCGGTAGCAGTTGAGGAAGAAGCGCCCGTCGGGCTCCTCGAAGATCAGCTGCGCGCCGCTCTCGCCCAGGCTGTGGCGGTAGAGCTTGTGCGGGCGGTGGGTGTCGTCCAGCTCACCGAAGAACAGGGTGCGGTTGTCGTTGGCCCAGGTCAGGCTGCCGTCGCAGTCTTCGAAGGGCAGGGTGGTGACGCTGCCGTCAGCCAGTTCCTTCACGTACAGGGTGTAGATTTCGTCGCCGCTGGTATCCAGGCTGTAGGCCAGCTTCGAATGATCGGGGCTGATGCTGAAGGCGCCCACGGACAGGAAGCCATCGCCGGCCAGGGCGTTCGGGTCCAGCAGCAGCTCCTCGGCGCTCTCGTCGACGGTGAGCGAGCCGCCGGCGGGACGGGGGCTGCGGTAGTGGCGGGGGTACTCGTCGCCGGCGGTGGTGCGCTGGTAGTAGAGCCAGGGGCCCCAGGGCGTGGGCAGCGACAGGTCGGTTTCGCGGATGCGCCCCTTGATCTCCTGGAACAGGGTTTCGCGCAGCTTCTTCTGAGGAAGAAGCTGATCTTCCAGGTAGGCATTTTCTGCTTTCAGGTAGTCGAGGACGTCCTCGGCGTCACGGTTTTCCAGCCAGGCATACGGATCGGCGGCGGCTTCGCGGCGGGCGATGGGGGGCTGGCGGTCGGTCATGGCGAATCCTCGGCGGCGGCATGGATGACGCCTGGCTGCGCACCCACGGGGAAAAGGAGCTATCATACGCACCCCTCTGTCGACACCGCACGTACGCACGCGCATGAACGAACACGATTACACGCTTGCCTGGGGCGCCTATATCGCCGCCGGCCTTGGCCTGACCCTGGTCTGGTTCCTGATGACCGGCTGGATGTGGCGCTGGCTGCGCGAGCCGCTGCGGGTGATCGTCATCGTCCTGCTGTTCACCCCGACACCGGTGGACCCGGCGAACAACCTGTACGCCCCGGCTATCGCGATCACCGCGCTGGACGTGGTGTTCAAGGTTGGCAACAACGCCTGGCGCGCCGTCTCCGACCTTGCCCTGGTGCTGCTGGCGGCATTCGGCGTGTACCTGTTGTTCGTGCTCATCCGCTGGCCGCTGGAGCGCTCGCTGAAGAAGCGTCGCCAGGAGAAGGTCGACGAAGACGAGCCGACCCTGCGCCAGCTGATGCAACCGCAGCTGATGCCCGACGTTGACAGCCGCACCGACGATCACGGCGAGCGCCGCATGCGGATCGAACCGCGCCTGTAGTCCGGCCTTGCGTACTGCCCCGCACGCGTCCAGCATGAACTGAACGGCCTTTCGAGGAGTTCCCATGGACTGCGTGTTCTGCGCCATCGCGGCCGGTCGCGTGCCGGCCCGTACCCTCTACGAAGACGACCATTTCATTGTGCTGCTGGACATCTATCCGCTGCGCCCCGCGCACCTGCTGCTGGTGGCCCGTGAGCACGCGACCTTCCTGCACCAGCTCTCCGAGGCTGCGCAGCAGGACCTGATCCCGTTGGCTGAACGCATGGAGCGGGTGCTGCGTCGCGCCGGCTACGGGCGGGTCGGCATCAACCTGCTGGTCAACGACGGCCCCGCGGCCAACCAGCACGTGGCACATTTTCATCTGCACCTTATCCCGCGTGAGTTGAACGACCTGCCAGCTCTCCTGCTGCGCGCGCTGACGCGATTCCTGCCACTGGGGCGGAAAAGGATGCAGAATCGCCTGGAACGCGAGCTGCATCAGCTGCGCGAGGCACTGATGGAGGAGAACTGATTCATGTGCGAGTTGCTCGGCATGAGCGCCAACGTCCCGACGGACATCGTCTTCAGCTTCACCGGGCTGATGCAGCGCGGCGGCGGCACCGGCCCGCACCGTGACGGCTGGGGCATCGCCTTTTATGAAGGGCGCGGTGTACGGCTGTTCCAGGACCCGTCCGCCAGCGTCGACTCGGAAGTCGCGCGGCTGGTGCAGCGCTACCCGATCAAGAGCGAAGCGGTGATCGGCCACATCCGCCAGGCCAACGTCGGCAAAGTCTGCCTGGCCAACACCCATCCGTTCGTGCGCGAGATGGGCGGCCGCTACTGGAGCTTCGCCCACAACGGCCAGCTAGCCGACTTCCATCCCGAACCCGGTCTCTACCGCGCGGTGGGCGACACCGACAGCGAAGCGGCCTTCTGCGACCTGCTCAACCGGGTGCGGCGTGCCTTTCCCGAGCCCGTACCGGTGGAAGTGCTGCTGCCCACGCTGGTGACTGCCTGCGCGTCCTATCGCGAGAAGGGGGTGTTCAACTGCCTGCTCAGCGACGGCGACTGGCTGTTCACCTTCTGCTCCACCAAGCTGGCGTGGATCACTCGCCGTGCGCCCTTCGGGCCGGCGCGCCTGAAGGACGCCGATGTCACCGTGGACTTCCAGTCGGAAACCACGCCCAACGACGTGGTCACGGTGATCGCCACCGAGCCGCTGACCGACAATGAAAACTGGACCCTGATGCAGGGTGGCGAGTGGATGCTCTGGTGGCGTGGCGAGATCGTCACCCAGGGGCGCATCTGAGCGGGACGTGAAGCATTCCCGGAACGTAGACGCGGCAAGCGGGAGAATCCCGCGTCGCCTTGCACATCATAAGAACGAAAGGGGGAAAGAATGCTGCGCAGCTACGTACGTATGGTGCTGTTCGCACTGGGGCTGATGGTCGCGGTCCAGATTCCGGGTTTCATCAAGGACTACGCGCAACGCGTCGATGCCCACCGCATCGAGGCAACGCAGGCGCTGCAAGGCTTCAAGGACACCTCGGGGCAGTTCTTCAAGGGCGACCTGAGCGCCCTGGTGGCGCATTACCGCGGCAGCGCCGACCCGGTATTCCAGCGCGACGCCGACAACATCGAGCGGTTGATGCGTCGCGCCCAGTTGTTCGACAACGAGTGGCAGGCGTTGCAGGGCACCTGGTACCAGCGCGCACTGCACATGCTCACCGCGCCGAATCATGAACTGCTGCAGGAAACCTACGAGAACTACCGCTACCAGGTGATGCTGGAACCCGAGGCAATTGGCTGGGCACTGGCCGGAGGTCTGTTGCTGGCATGGGTTGCCGAGGTACTGATGGCCTCGGTGGCGGCGCTGGTCGGCCTGGGGGACAACCGTCGCGCCTCGCGGCGGCACTGGAACTGATCGACATCACCTGGCGGCGGGCCAATCATCAGGATCGCCCCCCGACCGCCACCACTGGCTCGCGGGGTTTGGCCAAGACGGCCGGAGGGCGATGCTAGGTAAGGCTCAGCCCTGGCTGGTGCTGCCGCCCCATTCGAGGAAGCGGACCTTGTGGGTCTGGCCTTCGTGATCCTGGTAGACCATGTACGCCGGCACGATGCCGACCTTGCCGGAGTTGTCGGTGCGGTGCAGGACCTTGTCGACGTCCAGGGACATGCCGTAGTGGTATTCGGTGACCGGCAGGTCGGCGCCGGGGTTCTTGATTGCGTCCTGGGCAAAAGCCATCGGGGCGAGGCTGGAGATGACAGCCGACACGACAGAGGCAAGCTTCATTCTTTATTTCCTCGGTGAAGGACCCGGTCAGGGATCCTTGAGTGGGATGGAAAGCCCCACCGGGGAGCGCTGGCATCGATGATGTCTGTCCTGGGGTCCAGACAGGACAGGGGACGATGCTGCAGGCGTCCATCAGGTGGCGGGGCACGGAAGTGATATTCCGCCTCCGCACGCCCGCCGGGAAATTGATGTGCTTGCTAATGAAAATTGATGGAGGTGATGTGGCGCTCTGTCGCAGGTCTGCCCGTCGACTGGCACGCTAGGGCTGCCAGTCGCGCCAGTGCTCGCAGTCGCCCCGGCACTGGCCGGGGCAGGCGCAGCCGGTGCGGCTGCGCCCGGTGGCTTTTTCCATGCGCCGGGCCACTTCCTCGTCATCGGCGAAGGGCAGCATGCTGGCCTCCTCGATGCCGCGTTCGCGGTGTGCCCGCAGGCTCCAGCCGACGCCGAAATACAGCGCCAGCAGGCCGACCAGCCCCAGCCATAGTGTCATCTCAGACCATCCGCTCGGCGACGCGCATCGCCTCGGGGCGCGCCTGGCGCACGGTGACCCAGGTATTCCAGGCCATCAGCAGCATGCCGCTGAGGAACATCAGCCCGCCGGTCATGCGCACCACGAAACCGGGGTGGCTGGCCTGCAACGCTTCGACGAAGGAGTAGGTGAGTGTGCCGTCGGCGTTGACCGCCCGCCACATCAGCCCCTGAGTGATGCCGTTGACCCACATCGAGGCGATGTAGAGCACGGTGCCGATGGTGGCCAGCCAGAAGTGCGCGTTGATCAAGCCAATGCTGTGCATCTGTTCACGACCGAAGACCTTGGGGATCAGGTGATAGAGCGAGCCGATGGAAATCATCGCCACCCAGCCCAGCGCTCCGGCATGGACGTGGCCGATGGTCCAGTCAGTGTAGTGAGACAGGGCATTGACGGTCTTGATCGCCATCATGGGGCCCTCGAAGGTCGACATGCCGTAGAACGCCAGCGAGACCACGAGGAAGCGCAGGATCGGGTCGGTGCGCAACTTATGCCAGGCGCCGGAGAGGGTCATCATGCCGTTGATCATCCCGCCCCAGCTGGGCGCCAGGAGGATCAGCGACATCACCATGCCCAGGCTCTGCGCCCAGTCGGGCAGGGCGGTGTAGTGCAGGTGGTGCGGGCCGGCCCAGATATAGAGCGTGATCAGCGCCCAGAAGTGGACGATGGACAGCCGGTAGGAATACACCGGGCGCCCGGCCTGCTTGGGCACGAAGTAGTACATCATCCCGAGGAAGCCGGTGGTGAGGAAAAAGCCCACCGCGTTGTGCCCGTACCACCACTGCACCATGGCGTCGGTGGCGCCGGAGTAGACCGGGTAGGACTTGAACCAGTCCACCGGAATGGCCAGGTGGTTGACGATGTGCAGCATCGCCGTGACCAGGATGAAGGCGGCGAAGAACCAGTTGCCCACATAGATGTGCGGCGTCTTGCGCTTCATCAGCGTGCCGAAGAACACCACTGCGTAGGCGACCCAGACGATGGCCATCCACACGGCGCCGGTGAATTCGATCTCGGCGTATTCCTTGGTGGTGGTGTAGCCCAGCGGCAGGCTGATCATCATCACCACGATCAGCGCCTGCCAACCCCAGAAGGTGAAGGCCGCGAGGCTGTCGGAAAACAGCCGCGTCTGGCAGGTGCGTTGCACCGTGTAGTAGCTGGTGGCGAATAGCGCGCAACCGCCGAAGGCGAAGATCACCAGGCTGGTGTGCAGCGGGCGCAGGCGCCCGAAACTGGTCCACGGCAGGTCCAGGTTCAGTTGCGGCCAGACCAGTTGGGAGGCGATCAGTACCCCCATGGCCATGCCGACGACGCCCCAGACCACCGTCATGATGGCGAATTGGCGAACCACCTTGTAGTTGTACGCCTGCTCCGTGCTTCTCGTGTTCATGCTGGATTCCCGCTTGTGACAGAACGTCCGGGCCACCCCTGGAGGAAAACCAGGGCGCTCCGGTGAGCGGGCAATCTAGGAAAATGCGGGCGGGGGAAACAGATTCAGATGAGCCGCTCAAATGCGTATCAGCGGCCCGGCGCGCGGATTCAGGCGATGTCCATGCGCCCTGCGAGGAAATGCCGCAGGCGTTCCTGCAGGTAACCCACCGCCTGTTCCTCGGCGAGGTATTCGCTGACGCGCATCAGCCGCCAGTACTGGCCTTCATCGCCGAAACGGATGGCCTCGAACTCGTTCTGTTGCAGCCGCGCCACCAGGAACCAGGCCCAGGGCGCGGGGCCGTGCGTAGCAGGGTAGCGGCGCTGCCATTCGATGCGTTGCTCGCCCAGGCGTAGGCCAAACTCTTCCTCCAACTCGCGCAGCGCGCATTGCGCCGGGTTCTCGTCGCCTTCGCGGCCGCCGCCGGGAAAGTCCCAGCAGCCGGGGTAGGGAATTCCCGGCTTGTCGTCGCGCTTGTAGACCACCAGTTGGCCCGCATGGAACAGTGCCAGCTTGGCCCCGGTGAAGTCGTCTTCGTGCTGCATGGCTTCATTCCCCTGTAAGTCGACTAGTCTTTCCCGACTGCGGGCGGTGCTTTGCCGCGCACAAGCGCGTATGATGCGCGACCTTTTTCTTCGTTGCACGACACACCGGGAGGTGCCGAGATGAACGACCAGCACGAAAACACCGAACTGACCCCCGCTCCGGAAGGCGAGAAGCTGCAGAAGGTCCTGGCCCGCATGGGCGTGGGCTCGCGCCGCGACGTCGAGGCCTGGATCGAGGAAGGCCGGGTCAAGGTCAATGGCGCCGTCGCCACCCTTGGCCAGCGCGTGGGCGACCGCGATGCCATCGCCGTCGATGACCGCCTGCTCAAGCGCGAGAAGATCGAAGAGCATGTGCGCCGCGTCCTGATCTACAACAAGCCCGAGGGCGAAGTCTGCACCCGCGACGATCCGGAAGGCCGTCCGACCGTGTTCGACCGCCTGCCGCGCCTGCGCAGCGGCCGCTGGATCAACGTCGGCCGCCTGGACATCAACACTACCGGCCTGCTGATGTTCACCACCGACGGCGAACTAGCCAACCGCCTGATGCACCCGTCCTACGAGATGGACCGCGAGTACGCCGTACGCGTGCGTGGCGAAGTCGACGAAGAGATGATCGAACGCCTGAAAGCCGGCGTGATGCTCGAAGACGGCCCCGCCAAGTTCAGCGACATCCAGGAAGCGCCGGGCGGCGAAGGCTTCAACCACTGGTACCACGTGGTGGTGATGGAAGGCCGTAACCGCGAAGTTCGCCGCCTGTGGGAATCCCAGGGCGTGATCGTCAGCCGCCTGAAGCGCGTACGCTTCGGACCGGTGTTCCTGACCTCCGAACTGACCATGGGCCGCTACCGCGAAATGGGCCAGCGCGAGCTGGACATCCTCAGCGAGGAAGTCGGCCTGACCCCGGTCGCCCTGCCGGCCGTTTCCACCAAGACCAAGGAAAAGGTCGAGCGCCAGGAGCGCAAGCTCGGCAAGAAGCTCGCCCCTAGCGAGCGTCCGGGCCGTGGCTCGCGCACTCGCACCGAGCGCGCCGAAGGCGAGCGTCCGCAGCGTGCTCCGCGCCCGGCGGCTGGCGAGCGCCCGGCTCGTGCTTCGCGTGATGGCGACGAGCGTCCGGCGCGCGCACCGCGCGACATCGCTGACCGCCCGGCCCGCGCTCCGCGTGATGCCGGTGATCGTCCGGCCCGTGGCCCGCGCAGCGATTCCGCTGACAGCCGTGCCCCGCGCAAGCCGCGTGACGCCGGTGGTGATCGTCCCGCTCGCGCTCCGCGTGATGCCGGTGACCGCCCGGCCCGTGGCCCGCGTAGCGATTCGGCCGACAGCCGTGCCCCGCGCAAGCCGCGTGATGCCGGTGGTGATCGTCCTGCTCGCGCACCGCGCGACGGTGCTGATCGTCCGGCCCGTGGCCCGCGTAGCGATGCCGGTGAGAACCGTGCGCCGCGCAAGGCTCCCAGCGACCGTCCGGCGCGTGAAAAAGGCGCCCCGCTGGCCGAGCGTCCCGGCAAGCCGGTGCGCAAGCCGATCGCCAAGCGCCGTCCGCAGGCTGCCGGTGACGGCATGCGTCCGGGCTTCAAGCGCTAAGCGTCAGCGGTAAATGGAAAAGGGCTCCTCGGAGCCCTTTTTCTTGCCTGCGATTTACCGGAAGTCTTCTGTAGGAGCGAGCTTGCTCGCGAACCCGCTTGACGCCAGAACTGCCGGGAAATCCGTTCGCGAGCAAGCTCGCTCCGACAGGGGGGCTCTCGCTGGGTCAGCTGGCGCAGGCCAGGCGGTTGCGGCCGTCGCGCTTGGCTTCGTAAAGCGCGCTGTCGGCGCGGCGCAACAGATCATCCACCGACTCGCCGCCATTGAGGGTGGCGCAGCCCAGGCTGATGGACAGCGGCAAGCGCTTGCCGCCGGCGGCCAGGTTCAGCTCCTCCACGGCAGCGCGCAGCCGTTCGCCCACCTGCGCGGCGGCGACGCCGGGGGTGTTGGACAGCAGCACGAGGAATTCCTCGCCGCCGAAGCGGAACACCATGTCGACATTGCGCAGGCTGTTCTTCAGCGCCGTTGCCACGGCGCGCAAGGCGTCGTCGCCGACGCTGTGGCCGTGCTCGTCATTGATCTGCTTGAAGTGGTCCAGGTCGAGCATGAGGATCGACAGTGGCAGCAGGTGGCGCCGGGCTACCTCGACCTCGCGCCCCAGGGTCTGGTCCATGGCAATGCGGTTGCCGGTGCCGGTCAGCGCGTCGCGGAGCGCCGATTGCACAGCGGCGCGGTAGAGCAGGGCGTTGCGCAGGGGATAGAGCAGGCAGGCCATCAGCGATTCCAACTGTGCCAGCTCGGCCTCGGAGAAGCGCCGGGCACGACGGAAGCTGATCTCGCCGAGGTACTCGCTGGCGTGGGTCAGGCGGTAGTCGGCGCTGTGCCGGGCTGCTTCGCCGAACTCCAGGCGCAGGTCGGCGCCGGCGTGGTAGTACGCCAGGTAGGCCACGGGCAGCATCTGCTGGATCTCGCGGAAGAACACCGCGAGGATGCGGTCAGCCTCCAGGCTCACCTGCAATTGCAGGTTCAGCTGCTGGCGCAGTTCCAGCAGCTCCAGCGGACGCCGCGAGGGTGTGCGGATGTCCTGGCTGGCCGCGCGCTGGAGCTTGGCAGCATCGAAATCGATGGTATTGGAGTGCTTGGGAGGAACCATGGCGGCGACCATTTTTACGGCGTTTGCAGGGACAGAGCGATTTCCGTGCCAGGGCGCGGAAAGGCCTGAAAAGACGCCGTATTGACCGACCGGTGGTGGTCAGGGTTCCCCGCTGGGGAAAGGTTTCGCCAGAAGTCTGGCGAAATAGTGGCACTTTGCCGGAGGGGAGAGCGGAGCGGAGCCAGAAAAATGGCGGGAGGCGGCGTGGTTGCTGGGCTGCAGGCCGACGCCGCTGGTACGCCAGTACCGATTTCTCAGGGCCGGACCTCAGTCCTGGGCGTTGAAGGCCTGGCCGTTCACGCCCTTGCTGTCCGGACCCATCAGGTACAGGTAGACCGGCATGATCTCTTCCGGCGCCGGGTTGTTGTAAGCGTTCTCGCCTGGGTAGGCGTGAGCGCGCATCGCGGTGCGGGTGGCGCCCGGGTTGACGCTGTTGGCGCGCACGCTGGTGATGTCCTCGCACTCGTCCGCCAGCACCTGCATCAGGCCCTCGGTGGCGAACTTCGACACCGCGTAGGCGCCCCAGTAGGCGCGGCCCTTGCGGCCGACGCTGCTGGAGGTGAAGACCACCGAGGCATCCTCGGAGAGCTTGAGCAGCGGCAGCAGGGTGTGGGTGAGGCTGAACATGGCGTTGACGTTCACCTGCATGACGCGGGTGAAGTTGTCGGTGGAAATCTGCTCGATGGGCGAGCGCAGGCCGAGGATCGAGGCGTTGTGCAGCAGGCCGTCGAGCTTGCCGAACTCCTTCTCGATCATGGCCGCCAACTCGTCGTACTGGTGCGGCAGGGTGGTTTCCAGGTTCAGCGGGATCACCACCGGTTCCGGGTGGCCGGCGGCAACGATCAGGTCATAGACCTCGTTGAGGTAGTCCTCGGTCTTGCCCAGCAGCAGCACGGTGGCACCGTGGGCGGCGAAGGCGAGCGAGGCGGCCCGGCCGATGCCGCGGCCAGCGCCGGTCACGAGGATCACGCGGCCCTTGAGCAGGTCGGGGCGGGCGGAATAGTCGAACATGGTTTCTCCTTGGCGGAGCCCGTCAGCGCACTGACGGGCTCGCGAGGTTCGGTTCAGCAGGAGCAGAGGGCGCGGTCGAGAACCGCCAGCAGGTCGCGGGGATGGTCGACGATGACGTCGGCGCCCCAGTGCGCGGGGTTGTCGTCCGGGTGGATGTAGCCGTAGCGCACGGCTGCGGTCTTGGTCCCGGCGGCGCGGCCGGACTCGATATCGCGCAGGTCGTCGCCGATGAACAGCACTTCGGAGGGATCGATCTTCAGCTGGCTGCAGGCCAGCAGGAGCATTTCCGGGTCCGGCTTGCTGTTCTTCACATGGTCCGGGCAGACCAGCACCGCAGAGCGCTCGGCCAGGCCCAGCTGTTCCATGATCGGCGCGGCGAAGCGCACCGGCTTGTTGGTCACCACACCCCAGATCAGGCGCGAGCGCTCGATGCTCTCCAGCAGTTCCGCCATGCCCTCGTACGGACGGGTGAACACGGCGCAATGCTCCTGGTAGCGGTCGAGGAATTCCTGGCGCAGGGTCTCGAAGCCAGGCGCTTCCGGGTCCATGTCGAAGGTCGCGGCGACCATGGCGCGGGCGCCACCGGACACCACGTCCTGGATGCGCTGGTCGTCGATCGGCGCGCGGCCATGGGCGACGAGCATCGCCTGGCACACGGCGACGAAGTCCGGCGCGGTGTCCAGCAGGGTGCCGTCCATGTCGAAGAGAACCGCTCTGAGCATGCGATTCACTCCTCCCGCAGGGTCTGGATCATGTAGTTGACGTCGACATCGTTGGCCAGCTTGTAGTGCTTGGTCAGCGGGTTGTAGGTCAGGCCGATGATGTCCTTGACTGCAAGGCCAGCGTCGCGCGACCAGGCGCCCAGCTCGGAGGGGCGGATGAACTTCTTGAAGTCGTGGGTGCCGCGTGGCAGCAGGCGCATCACGTATTCCGCGCCGACGATGGCGAACAGGTAGGCCTTCGGGTTGCGGTTGATGGTGGAGAAGAACACCTGGCCGCCGGGCTTGACCATCTTGTGGCAGGCGCGGATCACCGAGGCCGGGTCGGGCACGTGTTCGAGCATTTCCAGGCAGGTCACCACGTCGAACTTCTCCGGCATTTCCTCGGCCAGTTCTTCGGCGGTGATGCGGCGGTATTCCACCGGCACGCCGGACTCCAGCTGGTGCAGCTGGGCGACTGCCAGGGGCGCTTCGCCCATGTCGATGCCGGTGACGGTAGCGCCGCGCTGGGCCATGGCTTCGCTGAGGATGCCGCCGCCGCAGCCGACGTCGAGCACTTTCTTGCCGGCGAGGCTGACGCGCTCGTCGATCCAGTTGACCCGCAGCGGGTTGATGTCGTGCAGGGGCTTGAACTCGCTTTCGCGGTCCCACCAGCGGTGGGCGAGGGCCTCGAATTTGGCGATCTCGGCGTGGTCGACGTTGCTCATGGGGTCCCTATTGATCAAAAAGCTGGAAACGAAGACTGACTATGATGCCAGCTTCGCGGAATGGATGGGGCGCGGCATGACAGATTGTCGCAGTGGCGCCTTGCTGGGCAGAGTCTTGCGCCGGGCGCTCGGCTTGCCGGGACCCGGAGATATCAGCGTTCAGGCTGTTCCCTCTCCCTGGCAGGGGGCTGGATCGGCGCGTGCTTTGATGCTGCAGCCTGCTTGATGCCATGGTGGCCGGGAGCGCAGAAACCTCTCCCTGCTCGAAAAGCTCCCTCTCCCTTCGGGGCGGGGGCGCAGCCAGGGCTGGGGAGAGGGGGCCTTCTCGTCAGCTATCGGACGCCAGCGATCTTGCGTCCCCACTCGCCTGCTACGGCGATCAGCCGCTCTTCGTCCAGGCGGGTGAGCTTGCCGTCTTCGAGCAGTTGCTTGCCGCCGACCCAGACGTGGCGCACGCAGTCGCGGCCGCTGGCGTAGATCAGCTGGGAAACCGGTTCGTACACCGGCTGCTGGGCCAGCCCGGAAAGGTCGAAGGCCGTGATATCGGCAGCCTTGCCCAACTCCAGGCTGCCGGTCTCCTGCTCCATGCCCAGCGCGCGGGCGCCGTTCAGGGTGGCCATGCGCAGGGCGCGGTGGGCGTCCAGTGCGGTGGCCTGGCCGGCCACGGCCTTGGCCAGCAAGGCGGCGGTGCGGGTTTCGCCGAGCAGGTCCAGGTCATTGTTACTGGCCGCGCCGTCGGTGCCGATGGCGACGTTGACGCCGGCCTGCCACAGTCGCTCCACCGGGCAGAAGCCGCTGGCGAGCTTGAGGTTGGATTCGGGGCAGTGCACCACCGAGCTGTTGGTCTCCACCAGCATGGCCAGGTCTTCGTCGTTCACCTGGGTCATGTGCACGGCCTGGAAGCGCGGGCCGAGCAGCCCCAGGCGATGCAGGCGGGCCAGCGGGCGCTCGCCGTGCTTCTCCAGCGCCTGCTGGACTTCGAAGGCAGTCTCATGGACGTGCATATGAATGCCGGCGTCCAGTTCCTCGGCGAGCATCAGGATGTTTTCCAGCTTGTCGTCGCTGACCGTGTAGGGCGCGTGCGGGCCGAAGGCGACCTTGATGCGCGGGTGATGCTTGAGATCGTCGCGCAGCGCCAGGCCCTGGCGGATGGCGTCGTCGGCGTCGCGGGCGCCGGGGACCGGGAAGTCCAGTACCGGCACGCTTATCTGCGCGCGAACCCCGGCCTTGTGCACCACCTCGCAGGCCACCTGCGGCAGGAAATACATGTCGGAGAAGCAGGTGATGCCGCCCTTGAGCTGCTCGGCGATGGCCAGTTCCGTGCCATCACGGACGAAGTCCTCGCTGACCCACTTGGCTTCCGCCGGCCAGATGTGTTCCTGCAGCCAGGTCATCAGCGCCAGGTCGTCCGCCAGGCCGCGGAACAGGCTCATCGCCGCATGGCCGTGGGCGTTGATCAGGCCGGGGGAGAGCAGCATGCCCGGCAGTTCGCGGGTTTCCGCCGCCGGATGGCGCAGCGCTTCGGCGCGCGGGGCGAGCAGGGCGATGCGACCGTCGCGGATGCCCAGGCCATGGTCACGCAGGACGATGCCGGCGGGTTCCACGGGGACGATCCAGGTGGGGAAGAGCAGCAGGTCGAGCGGGACTTTGGCGGTGGGCATGAAGCGCATCCTGGGCGCGTTGATAAAGGGCCGGAGTATAGCCGAGCACCACTGCCGCAGGCTCGGTATACTCGGCCGTTTTCCCCGCTTTGGCGGGGTGATGTGCTGGGGGCCGGGATAGGTCCGTGATTTCATTCGAATGAAGAGGTGTTCCATGCGTGAGCGACTGTTGGCGGCCGAACGGGTCACGGCCATTGATTGGCGCAAGGGCACACTCCGTCTGCTGGACCAGCGCCTGCTGCCGCTGGAGGAAACCTGGCTGTCCTTCGAGACTGCCGAAGGCGTGGCCGACGCCATTCGCCAGATGGTCGTGCGCGGTGCGCCGGCCATCGGTATCGCCGCCGCCTATGGCCTGGCGCTGGGCTTGCGCGCCCGCCTGGCCGCCGGCGGCGACTGGCGTACGGCGCTGGAGGAAGACTTCACTGTGCTGGCCGAGTCGCGTCCCACCGCGGTCAACCTGTTCTGGGCGCTGAACCGCATGCGCGATCGCCTGGAGCGACTGAAACCGGGTGAAGATCCGCTGACGGTGCTCGAAGCCGAGGCGGTGGCGATCCACGAAAGCGACCGCGAGGCGAACCTGACCATGGCCCAGCTGGGCGTGGAGCTGATCCGCAAGCACCACGGCGGTCCGCAGAAGATCCTCACCCACTGCAATACCGGCGCCCTCGCTACCGGCGGCTTCGGCACCGCGCTGGGCGTGCTGCGCGCGGCACACCTGGAGGGGCTGATCGAGCGTGTCTACGCCGACGAGACTCGTCCCTGGCTGCAGGGCGCCCGCCTGACCGCTTGGGAGCTGGCCAACGAAGGCGTGCCGGTCACCCTGAACGCAGATGCGGCCGCCGCACACCTGATGAAGACCGAAAGCATCACCTGGGTCATCGTTGGCGCCGACCGCATCACCGCCAATGGCGACGTCGCCAACAAGATCGGCACCTACCAACTGGCAGTCACCGCCATGCACCACGGTGTGCGCTTCATGGTGGTGGCGCCCAGTTCGACCATCGACATGGGCCTGGAAAGTGGCGAGGACATCCCGATCGAGGAGCGCGACGGTCGCGAACTCCTGGAAATCGGCGGCAAACGTGTCGCCGCCGACGTGGATGCCTACAACCCGGTGTTCGATGTGACCCCGGCGGACCTGATCGACGCCATCGTGACCGAGCGCGGCGTCGTCGAGCGTCCGGACACCGAGCGGATGGCCCAGCTGATGAGCCGCAAGCGCCTGCATTGACGGGGCTTGCAGCAATTCATCGTGGGGCTTGGGCGAGGGTAGGGTTTGACCCTGGCTTGTGGTAAGCTCCGACGGTTCTTGATGGGGCATTTTTACGGCCCCCACAGCATCGCGGATCAACGGCCAAGTCGTTGATTTGTAGAGAGTCGGTGGCGCTTTGATGGCGCACCGCGCTCCGCCAGGCCCAGGACGGGCATGACGGAGACCCATTTGAAAAAGGAACCAGGCTTCTCATGGGCGAACTGGCCAAAGAAATCCTCCCGGTCAACATCGAAGACGAACTCCGACAGTCCTACCTCGATTACGCCATGAGCGTGATCGTCGGTCGTGCCCTGCCCGATGCACGCGATGGCTTGAAGCCCGTGCACCGCCGCGTCCTGTACGCCATGAGCGAACTGGGCAACGACTGGAACAAGCCCTACAAGAAATCCGCCCGTGTGGTCGGTGACGTGATCGGTAAGTACCACCCGCACGGCGACACCGCGGTGTACGACACCATCGTCCGCATGGCCCAGCCCTTCTCGCTGCGCTACATGCTGGTCGACGGCCAGGGCAACTTCGGTTCGGTGGACGGCGACAACGCCGCAGCCATGCGATACACCGAAGTGCGCATGTCCAAGCTGGCCCACGAGCTGCTGGCCGACCTGGACAAGGAAACCGTCGACTGGGTGCCCAACTACGACGGCACCGAGCAGATCCCGGCGGTCATGCCGACCAAGATCCCGAACCTGCTGGTCAACGGTTCCAGCGGTATTGCCGTGGGCATGGCGACCAACATTCCGCCGCACAACCTCACCGAGGTGATCGACGGCTGCCTGGCGCTGATGGACAACCCCGAGCTGTCCATCGACGACCTGATGCAGTACATCCCCGGCCCGGACTTCCCGACCGCCGGCATCATCAACGGCCGTGCGGGCATCATCGAGGCCTATCGCACCGGTCGTGGCCGCATCTATATCCGTGCCCGCGCCACCATCGAGGACATGGAGAAGGGCGGCAACCGCCAGCAGATCATCATCACCGAACTGCCTTACCAGCTGAACAAGGCTCGCCTGATCGAGAAGATCGCCGAGCTGGTGAAAGAGAAGAAGATCGAAGGCATCACCGAGCTGCGCGACGAGTCCGACAAGGACGGCATGCGCGTGGTCATCGAGCTGCGCCGTGGCGAAGTGGGCGAGGTCGTGCTGAACAACCTTTACGCCCAGACCCAGCTGCAGAGCGTCTTCGGCATCAACGTGGTGGCTCTGGTCGACGGCCAGCCACGCACGATGAACCTCAAGGACATGCTCGAGGTCTTCGTCCGCCACCGCCGTGAAGTGGTGACCCGCCGGACCGTCTACGAGCTGCGCAAGGCACGCGAGCGCGGCCACATCCTCGAAGGCCAGGCCGTCGCCCTGTCGAACATCGACCCGGTGATCGAGCTGATCAAGTCGTCGCCGACCCCGGCCGAAGCCAAGGAGCGCCTGATCGCCACCGCCTGGGAATCCAGCGCCGTGGAAGCCATGGTCGAGCGCGCCGGTGCTGATTCGTGCCGCCCGGAAGACCTGGACGAGCAGTACGGCCTGCGCGAAGGCAAGTACTACCTGTCCCCGGAGCAGGCCCAGGCCATCCTGGAACTGCGCCTGCACCGCCTGACCGGCCTGGAGCACGAGAAGCTCCTGTCCGAGTACCAGGAAATCCTCACCCTGATCGGCGAGCTGATCCGCATCCTGACCAACCCCGAGCGCCTGATGGAAGTCATCCGCGAGGAGCTGGAGAAGGTCAAGGCCGAGTTCGGCGATGCCCGCCGCACCGAGATCGTCGCGTCGCAGATGGACCTGACCATCGCCGACCTGATCACCGAAGAAGAGCGCGTGGTCACCATCTCCCACGGCGGCTACGCCAAGTCCCAGCCGCTGGCCGCCTACGAGGCCCAGCGTCGTGGTGGCAAGGGCAAGTCGGCCAGTGGCGTGAAGGACGAGGACTACATCGAACACCTGCTGGTCGCCAACAGCCACGCTACCCTGCTGCTCTTTTCCAGCAAGGGCAAGGTCTACTGGCTGCGCACCTTCGAGATCCCGGAAGCCTCGCGTACCGCCCGTGGCCGTCCGCTGGTGAACCTGCTGCCGCTGGACGAAGGCGAGCGCATCACCGCGATGCTGCAGATCGACCTGGAAGCCGTGCGCGCCCAGTTCGCCGGTGACGAGAACGACGATGACGACGTGGTCGCCGAGCAGGTCGCCGAAGTGGTGGAAGCCGAAGAAGGCGAAGAGGGCGATGACGCCGACTTCAGCCAGGACGAGCCGACCGGCGCGTACATCTTCATGGCCACCATGAAAGGCACCGTGAAGAAGACCCCGCTGATCCAGTTCACCAAGCCGCGTTCCAACGGCCTGATTGCCCTGAAACTGGAAGAGGGCGACTCGCTGATCGCCGCCGCCATCACCGACGGATCGAAGGACGTGATGATGTTCTCCGACGCCGGCAAGGTGATCCGCTTCAAGGAAAGCAAGGTGCGCATCATGGGCCGTAACGCCCGTGGCGTGCGCGGCATGCGCCTGGGCGAAGGCCAGCGCATCATTTCCATGCTGATCCCCGAGTGCCGCGAAGCGCAGATCCTCAGCGCCTCCGAGCGCGGCTACGGCAAGCGCACCCCGCTGGCCGACTACCCGCGTCGCGGTCGTGGTGGCCAGGGCGTGATCGCCATGGTGATCAACGAGCGTAACGGCAACCTGGTAGGCGCCGTGCAGGTGCTGGACGGCGAGGAGATCATGCTGATCTCCGACCAGGGCACCCTGGTGCGTACCCGCGTCGACGAAGTTCGCGGTGCTGGGCGTAACACCCAGGGCGTGATCCTCATCAAGCTGGCCGCCGACGAAACCGTCGTAGGCCTGGAGCGGGTGCAGGAGCCGACCGTCGTCGAAGGCGAAGAGATCGAAGGCGAGATCGTCGACGGCGAGATCGTCGAAGGTGAAGTAGCGGACGAGAACCAAGAAGCAGGCGAAGTCGCGGCTGAAGAAGCCCCGCAAGCCAGCGAAGACTGATAGCGAGAGTGGATGTGAGCAAGCGAGCCTTTAACTTCTGCGCCGGTCCCGCGGCGCTTCCCACCGAGGTGCTGGAGCGCGCCCGCGCCGAGCTGCTGGATTGGCAGGGTAAGGGCCTGTCGGTCATGGAGATGAGCCACCGTAGCGACGACTACGTGGCCATCGCCGAGAAGGCCGAGCAGGACCTGCGCGACCTGATGGCGATCCCGTCGAACTACAAGGTGCTGTTCCTGCAGGGCGGCGCCAGCCAGCAGTTCGCCGAGATTCCGCTGAACCTGCTGCCCGAAGACGGCGTGGCGGACTACGTGGAAACCGGCATCTGGTCGAAGAAGGCCATCGAAGAGGCTCGTCGCTACGGCAACGTCAACGTCGCCGCCAGCGCATCCAAGTACGACTACTTCGCCATCCCCGGCCAGAACGAGTGGAACCTGTCCAAGGACGCGGCCTACCTGCACTACGCGTCCAACGAGACCATCGGCGGCCTGGAATTCGACTGGATTCCGGAAGTCGGCGACGTCCCGCTGGTGGTGGACATGTCCTCGGACATCCTCTCCCGCCCGATCGACGTGTCGAAGTTCGGCCTGATCTACGCCGGCGCGCAGAAGAACATCGGGCCGTCCGGCCTGGTGGTCGTGATCGTGCGCGAAGACCTGCTGGGCCGCGCCCGCAGCATCTGCCCGACCATGCTCAACTACAAGGTCGCTGCCGATAACGGCTCCATGTACAACACCCCGGCGACCTACTCCTGGTACCTTTCCGGCCTGGTCTTCCAGTGGCTGAAGGAGCAGGGCGGCGTCGACGCCATGGAACAGCGCAACCGCGCCAAGAAGGACATGCTGTACGGCTTCATCGACCGCAGCGACTTCTACACCAACCCGATCCAGCCCAGCGCCCGTTCCTGGATGAACGTGCCGTTCCGCCTGGCCGACGAGAAGCTCGACAAGGCCTTCCTCGAAGGCGCCGACGCGCGCGGCCTGCTCAACCTGAAGGGCCACCGTTCGGTGGGCGGCATGCGTGCCTCCATCTATAACGCCCTGGGCCTGGACGCCATCGAAGCGCTGGTCGGCTACATGGCCGAGTTCGAGAAGGAGCACGGCTGATGAGCGACGCTGACCAGCTCAAGGCTTTGCGCGTACGCATCGACAGCCTCGACGAGAAGATCCTCGAGCTGATCAGCGAACGTGCACGCTGCGCCACCGACGTGGCGCGCGTGAAATTGGCCTCCCTGCCCGAAGGCGAGAAGCCGGTGTTCTACCGGCCCGAGCGCGAGGCGTGGGTGCTCAAGCACATCATGGAGCTGAACAAGGGCCCGCTGGACAACGAGGAAGTCGCTCGTCTGTTCCGCGAGATCATGTCCTCCTGCCTGGCCCTGGAGCAGCCACTGAAAGTGGCCTACCTCGGCCCGGAAGGCACCTTCACCCAGGCCGCGGCGCTCAAGCACTTCGGCCACGCGGTGATCAGCACGCCGATGGCCGCCATCGACGAAGTGTTCCGCGAAGTTGCCGCCGGTGCGGTGAACTTCGGTGTGGTGCCTGTGGAAAACTCCACCGAGGGCGCGGTCAACCACACCCTCGACAGCTTCCTCGAGCACGACCTGGTGATCTGCGGCGAGGTGGAACTGCGTATCCACCACCACCTGCTGGTCGGCGAGAACACCAAGACCAACAACATCACCCGCATCTATTCCCACGCCCAGTCCCTGGCCCAGTGCCGCAAGTGGCTGGACGCGCACTACCCGAACGTCGAGCGCGTGGCGGTTTCCAGCAATGCCGACGCCGCCAAGCGGGTGAAGAGCGAGTGGAACAGCGCGGCGATTGCCGGCGACATGGCGGCCAGCCTGTACGGCCTGGACAAGCTGCACGAGAAGATTGAGGACCGCCCGGACAACTCCACGCGCTTCCTCATGATCGGCAACCAGGAAGTGCCGCCCACGGGCGATGACAAGACTTCCATCATCGTCTCCATGCGCAACAAGCCGGGCGCGCTGCACGAGCTGTTGGTGCCGTTCCACAGCAACGGTGTCGACCTGACCCGCATCGAGACCCGCCCGTCGCGCAGCGGCAAGTGGACCTACGTGTTCTTCATCGACTTCGTCGGCCACCACAAGGACCCGCTGATCAAGGACGTGCTGGAAAAGATCAACAGCGAAGCCGTTGCCCTGAAGGTGCTGGGTTCGTACCCCAAGGCCGTGCTTTGACATGGGGCGAAATGCCCGTTGGCCGTCGCAGACGGTCGATTGCGCAGGGCGCGCCGGCCTCAAGGCCCAGCGCCCCTGCCTGGTCTGGCTGACTGGGCTGAGCGGTTCCGGCAAGTCGACGCTGGCCGATGCCCTCGAGCAGCGACTGCATGCGTCCGGGCGGCATACCTACCTGCTCGATGGCGACCATCTTCGTCAGGGCTTGAATCGGGACCTCGGCTTCAGCGCTGAAGACCGCGGTGAAAATATTCGCCGTGTTGGTGAGGTGGGTGCGCTGATGGTGGATGCCGGCCTGATCACCATCGCTGCGTTCATCTCGCCGTTTCGTGCGGATCGCGACAGAGTTCGCAAGCTGTTACCCGAGCGTTTCGTGGAAGTGCATGTCTCCACGCCGCTGAAAGTGTGCGAGGAGCGCGATCCCAAAGGGCTCTACCGCAAAGCGCGAGCCGGCGAACTCAAGGAGTTCACCGGCATCGACTCTCCGTTCGAGGCGCCGCTGGCCGCCCACGTGAGCATCGATACGTCCGTGCTGTCGGTAGAGGAATCTGTTGACCGTATCTGCGATTACATGGCTGCCGCCGGCTATATCGAGTCAGTCTGTGCGGCCCCAGTCGAGAGAGATGTCCATGAGCTGTGATTTCCTTGCCCTGGCCCAGCCGGGCGTGCAGAAACTTTCTCCCTACGTTCCCGGCAAGCCGGTCGATGAACTGGCCCGCGAGCTGAAGCTCGACCCCGCCGGCATCGTCAAACTGGCCAGCAACGAGAATCCGCTGGGCCCGAGCCCCAAGGTCCTCGACGCGATCCGCGCCGAACTGGCCGAACTGACCCGCTACCCCGACGGCAACGGCTTCGAGCTGAAGTCCCGCCTGGCTGCCCGTTGCGGCGTCGAAACCGCGCAGGTCACCCTGGGCAACGGCTCCAACGACATCCTCGACCTGGTTGCCCGCGCTTACCTGGCGCCCGGCTTGAACGCCGTGTTCAGCCAGTACGCGTTCGCCGTCTACCCGATCTCCACCCAGGCAGTCGGCGCCCAGGGCAAGGTCGTGCCGGCGAAAGACTGGGGTCACGACCTGGAAGCCATGCTGGCGGCCATCGACGGCAACACCCGCGTGGTCTTCATCGCCAACCCGAACAACCCCACCGGTACCTGGTTCGGCCCGGACGCGCTGGAGCGCTTCCTCTCGCAGGTGCCGGAGAGCGTCCTGGTGGTGCTCGACGAGGCCTACATCGAGTACGCCGAAGGCGAGGAACTGCCGGACGGCCTGAAGTACCTGGCCCGCTACCCGAACCTGCTGGTCTCCCGCACCTTCTCCAAGGCCTACGGCCTGGCCTCGCTGCGCGTCGGTTACGCGATCTCCTCGGCGCAGGTCGCCGACGTGCTCAACCGCGTTCGCCAGCCGTTCAACGTCAACAGCCTGGCCCTGGCCGCCGCCTGTGCGGCGCTGGACGATGCCGACTACCTGGCCCAAGGCAAGCGCATCAACGACGAAGGCATGGCGCAGCTGGAAAGCGGCCTGCGCGCCCTGGACCTGCAATGGATTCCCTCCAAGGGCAACTTCATCGCCGTGGACCTCAAGCGCGACGCCGCCCCGGTCTACCAGGCGCTGCTCGCCGAAGGCGTGATCGTCCGTCCGGTGGGTGGCTACGGCATGCCGCAGCACCTGCGCATCTCCATCGGCCTGCCGGCCGAGAACGCCCGCTTCCTCGAAGCGCTGGCCAAGGTGCTCGCCCGTGCCTGATGTTGTTCAGCGCAAGCGCCTGGTGGTGGTGGGGCTCGGCCTGATCGGCGGCTCCTTCGCCAAGGGCATCCGTGAAAAGGGCCTGTTCGAGGAAGTGGTCGGCGTCGACCGTGACCCGCAAACCCGCCGTCTGGCGGTTGAGTTGGGCGTGGTCGACCGCTGCGAGGAAAGCCTTGCCGCCGGTTGCCGCGAGGCTGACGTGATCCAGCTCGCGGTGCCGATCCTGGCCATGGAGAAAGTCCTCGGCGAACTCGCCACCCTCGATATCGGCAACGCCATCCTCACCGACGTGGGCAGTGCCAAGGGCAATGTCGTGCGCGCTGCGAAAGCCGTGTTCGGTGGCATGCCGGCACGCTTCGTTCCCGGCCATCCCATCGCCGGTTCCGAGCAGAGCGGGGTGGAAGCGGCCAACGCGAAATTGTTCCGCCGTCATAAAGTCATCCTCACCCCGCTGGATAATGCCGACGCGGACGCGATCCAGTGCGTCGAGAGTCTCTGGCGCGAATTGGGCGCTGATGTCGAGCAGATGGCCGTCGAGCATCACGACGAAGTCCTCGCCGCCACCAGCCACCTGCCGCACCTGCTGGCCTTCACGCTGGTCGACTCGCTGGCCAAACGCAGTGAGAATCTGGAAATCTTCCGTTATGCCGCTGGCGGCTTCCGTGATTTCACACGGATTGCCGGCAGCGACCCGGTGATGTGGCACGACATCTTCCTCGCCAATCGCGAGGCGGTGCTGCGCATCCTCGACGTATTCCGTGACGACCTCGATGACCTGCGCGAGGCCGTCGACCATGGGGACGGGCAACAACTGATGGGCGTTTTCACCCGCGCCCGGGTTGCCCGCGAGCATTTCAGCAAAATCCTGGCCCGCCGGGCCTATGTGGACGCCATGCACAACGATGACCTGATTTTCCTGGCCCAGCCGGGTGGCCGCCTCTCCGGACGTGTTCGCGTACCGGGCGACAAGTCCATTTCCCACCGCTCGATCATGCTCGGCTCGCTGGCCGAAGGCACGACCGAGGTACAAGGTTTCCTCGAGGGTGAGGACGCCCTCGCCACCATCCAGGCCTTCCGCGACATGGGCGTGGTCATCGAAGGCCCGCACCACGGCCGCGTGACCGTGCACGGTGTGGGCCTGCATGGCCTGAAAACGCCGCCCGGCCCGATCTACCTGGGCAACTCCGGCACCTCCATGCGCCTGCTCAGTGGCCTGCTCGCCGCCCAGCCGTTCGACACCACCCTGACCGGCGACGCGTCGCTGTCCAAGCGCCCGATGAACCGCGTCGCCAAGCCGCTGCGCGAGATGGGCGCAGTAATCGAAACCGGCCCCGAAGGCCGCCCGCCGCTGACCATCCGTGGTGGCCAGAAGCTCACCGGCATGCACTACGACATGCCCATGGCCAGCGCCCAGGTGAAATCCTGCCTGCTGCTCGCCGGCCTCTACGCCGCCGGTGAAACCTCCACCACCGAGCCGGCCCCGACCCGCGACCATACCGAGCGCATGCTGCGCGGCTTCGGCTACCCGGTTGATGTCGAAGGCGCCACCGCTCGTGTCGAGTCCGGCCACAAGCTCACCGCCACCTCGATCGAAGTCCCGGCCGACATTTCCTCCGCCGCCTTCTTCCTGGTTGCCGCGAGCATCGCCGAAGGTTCCGACCTGACCCTGGAACACGTCGGCATCAACCCGACCCGTACCGGCGTCATCGACATCCTCAAGCTCATGGGCGCCGACATCACCCTGGAAAACCAGCGTGAAGTGGGTGGCGAGCCGGTTGCCGACATTCGCGTGCGCTCGGCGCAGCTGAAAGGCATCGACATCCCCGAAGACCTGGTCCCGCTGGCCATCGACGAGTTCCCCGTGCTCTTCGTTGCCGCCGCCAACGCCGAAGGCCGCACTGTGCTGCGCGGCGCGGAAGAGCTGCGGGTGAAAGAATCCGACCGCATCCAGGTCATGGCCGACGGCCTGCTGGCGCTCGGCGTGAAGTGCGAGCCGACCCCGGACGGCATCATCATCGACGGCGGCAGCTACGGCGGCGGCGAAGTCTGGAGCCACGGCGACCACCGCATCGCCATGTCCTTCAGCGTGGCCTCCCTGCGTGCCGGTGCGCCGATCCGCATCCACGACTGCGCCAACGTCGCGACCTCCTTCCCGAACTTCCTCGGGCTGGCGTCCGGTGCGGGAATCCGCGTCGCCGAGGAGAAAAACTGATGAACGGCGAATGGCCGGTCCTCGCCATCGATGGCCCCAGCGGCTCGGGCAAGGGCACAGTCGCCGGTCTGCTGGCCAAGCGCCTGGGCTGGAACCTGCTGGACTCCGGCGCGTTGTATCGCCTGCTGGCGTTCGCTGCCGGTAACCACGGCATCGACCTGACCAACGAGGAAGCCCTCAAGGTCCTGGCCGCGCACCTGGACGTGCAGTTCACCCATGCCAAGGGCGGACAGGGCCAGCACATCATCCTCGAAGGCGAAGATGTCACCGATACCATCCGCACCGAACAGGTCGGCGCTGGCGCCTCGCAAGTCGCCGCCCTGCCGGCGGTGCGCGATGCGCTGCTGCAACGCCAGCGCGCCTTCCTCGAAGCGCCCGGCCTTGTCGCCGACGGCCGCGATATGGGCACCGTGGTCTTCCCCAGCGCGCCGCTGAAGATATTCCTGACAGCGTCGGCCGAGGAGCGCGCACGTCGCCGTTACCTGCAGCTCAAGGGCAAGGGTATCGACAGCGATCAGGCGCAACTGGCGGAAGAAATCAGCGCCCGCGACGAGCGTGACAGTCAGCGCGCCGTGGCTCCGCTCAAGCCCGCTGAAGGTGCCATCCTGGTGGACTCCACCTCGATGAGCATCGAAGAGGTCGTGGACAGTATCCTCGCCGAGGTTTCTCGTCGGGGCCTGGCGGACTAGTCGAGCGGCTCACGAAAATCCCCGGCCATGCCGGGGATTTTTCTTTCCGATGGCAATTGTTCCGCAGGACGGATGTGACGGGCGGTCCCCCCGTCCTCCGAGGCTGGGCGAGAATCAATGAATGAGGAAGAGCATTGGAAGCCAGGGGCGCCGATTGACGCAGCCGGCATCCGTTGCTACCATTCCAGACCTTGTATCGGGAGGGTTTCGCCCATATTGAGCGAAGCGTTCCCTTAAAATCTGAATGTGGAGCATCCGTTTCGGCGGGTGCAACAGGGGGCCGGCAGGATACCAGTCTTGATCCTGCTGGCTTCTTTTTCATCACTTGACCGTGTTCGCTGGTGGCGCGGAATCGGGCTTACAAGCCTTTGACTACAGGTATAGACATGAGCGAAAGCTTCGCAGAACTCTTTGAAGAAAGTCTTAAATCCCTCGACATGCAGCCGGGTGCAATCATCACCGGCATCGTGGTCGACATCGATGGTGACTGGGTCACCGTCCATGCCGGTCTGAAATCCGAGGGCGTCATCCCGGTCGAGCAGTTCTACAACGAACAGGGCGAGCTGACCATCAATGTGGGTGACGAAGTCCACGTTGCGCTGGACGCGGTAGAAGACGGCTTTGGTGAAACCAAGCTGTCCCGCGAAAAAGCCAAGCGTGCCGAGAGCTGGATCGTTCTGGAAGCTGCTTTCTCTGCCGACGAAGTGGTCAAAGGCGTCATCAACGGCAAGGTCAAGGGTGGCTTCACCGTCGACGTCAACGGCATCCGCGCGTTCCTGCCGGGTTCGCTGGTCGACGTGCGTCCGGTGCGCGACACCACTCACCTGGAAGGCAAAGAGCTCGAGTTCAAGGTCATCAAGCTGGACCAGAAGCGCAACAACGTTGTCGTTTCCCGCCGCAGCGTGCTGGAAGCCGAGAACAGCGCCGAGCGCGAAGCTCTGCTGGAATCCCTGCAGGAAGGCCAGCAGGTCAAAGGTATCGTCAAGAACCTCACCGACTACGGTGCGTTCGTTGACCTGGGCGGCGTCGATGGTCTGCTGCACATCACCGACATGGCCTGGAAGCGTATCAAGCATCCGTCGGAAATCGTCAACGTTGGCGACGAGATCGATGTCAAGGTTCTGAAGTTCGACCGCGAGCGCAACCGCGTATCCCTGGGCCTGAAGCAACTGGGCGAAGACCCATGGGTTGCCATCAAAGCCCGTTACCCGGAAGGCACCCGTGTTACCGCGCGCGTCACCAACCTCACCGACTACGGCTGCTTCGCCGAGCTGGAAGAGGGCGTGGAAGGCCTGGTACACGTCTCCGAAATGGACTGGACCAACAAGAACATCCACCCGTCGAAAGTCGTTCAGGTTGGCGACGAAGTGGAAGTTCAGGTTCTGGACATCGACGAAGAGCGTCGTCGTATCTCCCTGGGCATCAAGCAGTGCAAGTCCAACCCGTGGGAAGACTTCTCTGGCCGCTTCAACAAGGGCGACAAGATCTCCGGCACCATCAAGTCGATCACCGATTTCGGTATCTTCATCGGCCTGGAAGGCGGCATCGACGGTCTGGTTCACCTGTCCGACATCTCCTGGAACGAAGTTGGCGAAGAAGCCGTTCGCCGCTTCAAGAAGGGCGACGAGCTGGAAACCGTCATTCTCTCCGTTGATCCGGAGCGTGAGCGCATCTCCCTGGGCATCAAGCAGCTGGAAGACGATCCGTTCTCCAACTACGCATCGCTCAACGAGAAAGGCACCATCGTTCGCGGCACCGTGAAAGAAGTTGACGCCAAAGGCGCTGTCATCAGCCTGGGCGGCGAAATCGAAGGCGTCCTGAAAGCCTCCGAAATCAGCCGTGACCGCGTTGAAGACGCTCGCAACGTTCTGAAAGAAGGCGAAGAAGTCGAAGCCAAGATCATCAGTATCGACCGTAAGAGCCGCGTCATCTCCCTCTCCATCAAGTCGAAAGACGTTGATGACGAGAAAGATGCGATGAAAGAACTGCGTCACAAGCAAGACGTAGAAGCCACTGGTCCGACCACCATCGGTGATCTGATCCGTGCTCAGATGGAGAACCAGGGCTAATCCCTGATTCACCATCCAAGGAAAAGGGCGACTTCGGTCGCCCTTTTTCGTTTCTGCCTTTCGCAGGGCGCGGGCGTACAGCGCTTTTCCTACGCTGAGACTGACGCTATGTTGCCTGCCCCGTTCCGGTCTTCCTTTCCATGCCTTACCTGCTTTTCGTCACCGTCCTCTGGGCGTTCTCCTTCAGCCTGATCGGCGAATACCTCGCCGGGCAGGTCGACAGCTATTTCGCCGTGCTGACCCGCGTGGTGCTCGCCGGCCTGGTGTTCCTGCCACTGACCCGCTGGCGCGGCGTCGAACCACGCTTCATCGGCGGGGTGATGCTGGCAGGCGCGCTGCAGTTCGGCATTACCTACGTTTGCCTGTACCAGAGCTTCCGGGTGCTGACGGTCCCGGAGGTGCTGCTGTTCACTGTGCTGACGCCATTGCACGTGGCGCTGATCGATGACGCGTTGAACCGTCGCTTCAACGTCTGGGCGCTGCTGGCAGCCGCCGTGGCGGTGCTGGGCGCCGGGATCATCCGCTACGACGGCGTCAGCGGCGACTACATCCAGGGCTTCCTTCTGCTGCAGGTGGCCAACGCGACCTTCGCGGCGGGGCAGGTGTTCTACAAGCACCTGGTACGACGCTATCCCTCGGACATCCCGCAATACCGCCGCTTCGGCTACTTCTTCGTTGGTGCGCTGCTGGTCGCGCTGCCGGGCTGGTTGCTGTTCGGCAATCCGCAGAAGCTGCCGACCACCGACCTGCAATGGGGCGTGCTGGTGTGGATGGGCCTGCTGGCCACCGCGCTGGGGCAGTTCTGGTGGAACAAGGGCGGCACGATGGTGGATGCCGGCACCCTGGCGGTGATGAACAACCTGCACGTGCCGGTGGGCCTGCTGATCAACCTGCTGATCTGGAATGAGGCCGCCGACCTGCCGCGCCTGGCGCTGGGTGGTGCGGTGATCGTTGCCTCGCTGGGCGTCAACCGCTTTGGCCTGCGCCGTCGCAAGGAGCGCTTCGCATGAATATCTCCGGACGTGGCGTAGCGCTGTCCCTGGCGTCTTCCGTGCTGTTCGTGACCCTGCCGGGTTACATCCATTCGCTGGAGCCACTGACCAGCATCCAGGTGATCGCCCACCGGGTGGTCTGGTCGATTCCCATGGTCCTGTTGCTGGTGCTGTTCACGCGCCAGGGCGGTGTACTGCGTGACGCTGGCCGGCGCCTGCTGCGCGAGCCATGGTTGCTGGCGTGCTTCCCGCTGACGGCAGCGATGATGCTGGTGCAGTGGGGCGTCTTCATCTGGGCGCCCATGGTTGGGCGCACGCTGGAGCTGTCGCTGGGCTACTTCCTGCTGCCGCTGACCATGGTGCTGTGCGGCCGGGTGTTCTACGGCGAGCGTCTGACCACGTTGCAGGGCATTGCCGTCGCCTTCGCGCTGGCGGGTGTGCTGCACGAGTTGTGGCTGACCCGCGCTTTCTCCTGGTTCACCCTGATCACCGCGCTGGGCTATCCGCCGTATTTCATGCTGCGCCGCAAGATGGCGGTGGATTCGCTGTCCGGCTTCGTCTTCGAGATGATCGTGCTGCTGCCGTTCGCCCTGGCCGCCTTGTGGATAACTGATAGCGCCAAGGTGCTGGAAGAGGTGCCGCGCCTGTGGGCGCTGCTGCCACTGCTGGGCCTGATCAGCGCGCTGGCGTTCGGCGCCATGATGGCGGCCAGCCGGCTGTTGCCCATGGGGCTGTTCGGGATTCTGAGCTATGTCGAGCCGGTGCTGCTGTTCGCCATCGCCGTGCTGTTCCTGGGCGAGGCATTCAACCCGGCGCAGATCTGGACCTATGGGCCGATCTGGATTGCCGTACTGCTGACCGGTTGGGATAGCGCACGACTGCTGCGCCGGCAGGCGCGTCGAGGCCTGTAAGCGACGGGAGAGAGGCGAAAGCTAAGCGCTCTCCCGCAAGGGGAGAGCGCCCCTATCAGTCGTAACGACCGCCGACGTCGGCTTTCGCCAGGGTTTCCGGCAGGATGCGGCGGGCAGCGGTGTAGTGCTTATTCCAGTAGTCGCCAGTGAGGTCGGAGACGCGGACCTTCTGGCCGCGGCGTGGCGCATGGACGAACTGGTTGTCACCGACGTAGATGCCGACGTGGTCGACATTGCGACGGTTGTGGATGCGGAAGAACACCAGGTCGCCAGGCTGCAGGTCACCACGCGCCACTTTCGAGTTGCCGCGCATGCTGTACATCTGCTGCGCGGTACGCGGCAGGTCGACTTCGTCGACGTTCTGGAATACGTAGTTCACCAGGCCGCTGCAATCGAAGCCGCGCTTGGGCGAAGTGCCGCCCCAGCGGTATGGCGTGCCGATCATGCTGTAGGCACGCTGGGTGACCTGATGCGCCTCGCTCTTGGTCGGCTTGACCGGCTTGGCATTGAAGGTCAGCAGGGCACTGCCCTGGACCGGGACTCGCAGATCAACCGGTGCGGGCTGATAGGTGCGCGTGATCTTGGAGGAGGCGGTTGCCTCGGTGGCGGCCAAGAGGGTCGCCAAGCCTATGGAAAGGCATGTCAAAAGGGTACTTCGCATTCGGCATGTCTTCTTGCTGATTGATATCGCCCAGACTCCGCTGGATCGCCATTGTTGTCGGCGTGGTTTCCTTTGGTCCGCTCAAAAATTCCACGCATTCTGAACGACTTTTCATGACAGTTCGTACCGTCTGTCGATTCTGACAATTCCCTTGTGACTTGTAGGACGCTGCGCGACATGTGCTCAGACGCATCAGTCACGGCCTGACCTTATAGCCGGAAGCCCTATAAAACGGGGCTTTCGGCCACGCGACGGAAAGCCGGCGGCTTAATGGCCAAAAGCCAGGCGCTTAAGGTTTCTTAAGGAAAAACCCGACGAAATGCAGGTAATTGTTCTGAACGAATCAGCCCAGATGGGCCAGCAGGGCAGGAAGCACCTGTTCGCTCAGCAGCGGGGCAAGGTTCTGCGGGTAATCGCCGGTCGGATCCAGCCAGGCGAGCTCTTCCAGCTCCGCGGCAGGCTGGACGGCATGGGGCAGGGCGGCGACGAAGACCTCGGCGTCCACGCGCATGTTTGCCTCGTTGGCGGCCTTGGCCTGGAAGTGACCGAGCGGGGTCAGGGCGGAAGTCACAAGGTGCAGGTCGAGTTCTTCGCCCAGCTCGCGCAGCAGGGCCTGGACCGACGTCTCGCCGGGTTCGTGCTTGCCGCCGGGCAGCATGAAGGCCTGGGTGCCACGCTTTCGTACCAGCAGCAGGCGTCCAGCGTCATCGAGCAGGCAGGCGGCAGCGATACGAATGGTGGAGGTCATGACGAGGGCGTTTCCTTCAGAACCTGGTAGCGCATCTGCACGATGCCGCTGGGAAAGCTGCGCTGCTCCAGCAGCTGCAGGCGTTGCTCGAGCCCGATGCTGAACAGGGGAATGCCGGCGCCGAGCAGGTGCGGGATGATGCTGACGATCACTTCGTCGAGCAAGCCTGCGGCGAGGAAATTGCCCGCCAGGCTGCCGCCGCCCACCAGCCAGATGCGCTGGCAGCCGCGTGCCTCCAGCGAGGCGAGGGCGTCTACCGGTGCGTAATGCTCAAGTTCTACCTGCGGCGCGGCTTTGGACAGGTGATTGGAGCGGGTCATGACCAGCGCGGGTTTGTCGGGGTACGGCCATTCACGCTGGTTCAGGCAGAACAGATAGGTGGCGCGGCCCATGAGCAGGCCGTCGATGCTGGCGTAGAAGGCGCTGTAGCCGTGATCATCGGCCGGGCTGCCATGACCTTCGAGCCAGTCCACGCTGCCGTCAGGGCGGGCGATGTAGCCGTCGAGGCTGGCGGACACGTAATAAATGAGTGTCGATGGCACCTGCGTTCTCCTTTTTGTCAGGCCCATCAGAGCATGGCATCGCCCTTCGCCAAGCGACGGTACGTTTGTCGGATTATTGACGCGCGGTGCGCCGCAAGCGGCCGCCGGCAATATTTCCAGCGCGCAAGCTCGGCAAACATTAAGCTATGCAGCTATTTGGTCTTTACGTGATATCGAGGTCTGCCTTGTTCTCCCAATTCGCCCTCCACGAACGCCTGCTCAAGGCGCTCGATTCGTTGTCCTTCACCGAGCCGACTCCGGTCCAGGCTGCGGCCATTCCGAAGGCCCTGGAGGGACGCGACCTGCGGGTGACGGCGCAGACCGGCAGCGGCAAGACCGCCGCCTTCCTGCTGCCGCTGCTGCATCGCCTGCTCACCGAGGAAAAGCCCAAGAGCGGCGCCCGCGCGCTGATCCTGCTGCCGACCCGTGAGCTGGCCCAGCAGACCCTCAAGGAAGTGGAGCGCTTCGCCCAGTTCACCTATATCAAGGGCTGCCTGATCACCGGCGGCGAAGACTTCAAGGTGCAGGGCGCGCGCCTGCGCAAGAATCCGGAAATCATCATCGGCACGCCCGGCCGCCTGAACGAGCAGTTCAACGCCGGCAACCTGCCGCTGGGCGATGTGGAGGTGCTGATCCTCGACGAAGCCGACCGCATGCTCGACATGGGCTTCTCCGAGGACGTGCTCAAGCTTGCCGCGCAGTGCCCGGCCGAGCGCCAGACCCTGTTGTTCTCTGCCACCAGCGGCAGCGGCCTGCACGAGATGGTCGAGAAGGTCCTGCGCGAGCCCGAGGTCCTGCAGCTCAACCGCGTCAGCGAGCTGAACGAGGACGTCAGCCAGCAGGTGATCCTGACCGACCACGTTGGCCACAAGGAGCAACTGCTGCAGTGGCTGCTGAGCAACGAAACCTACGAGAAGGCCATCGTCTTCACCAACACCCGGGTTGCTGCCGACCGCCTGACCGGCCGTCTGATCGCCGCCGGCCACAAGGTCTTCGTGCTGCACGGCGAGAAGGACCAGAAGGATCGCAAGCTGGCCATCGAGCGCCTGAAGCAGGGAGCCGTGAAGATCCTCGTCGCCACCGACGTGGCCGCCCGTGGCCTGGACGTCGACGGCCTGGACCTGGTGATCAACTTTGACATCCCGCGCCGTGGTGACGAATACGTGCACCGCATCGGCCGCACTGGCCGCGCAGGAGCTGGCGGTGCCGCCATCTCACTGGTCGGCCATGGCGACTGGAACCTGATGTCGAGCATTGAGCGCTACCTCAAGCTGCGCTTCGAGCTGCGTGTCATCAATGAGCTGAAGGCCACCTACAAGGGGCCGAAGAAGGTCAAGGCGTCCGGCAAGGCGGCTGGCACCAAGAAGAAAAAGGACGATACGAAGAAGACCGGCAGCAAGTCGCCGGCGAAGAAGAAGCCCGCTGCCAAGCCCAAGTCCGGCCCATCCAAGGTCGTGAGCCAGGATGGCCTGGCGCCGCTCAAGCGCAAGAAGCCGGCGGCGGAGTAAGTCTTCCGTGTCACCTGAACGCCTCCCCTGACCGGGAGGCGTTTTTGTTTGTGCGCCGCTAGCCCAGCGTTTCCGGTGGCGCCTCGTAGCTGCCGGACTCGTAGCTCACCCCGTGGCGGATCACCGGCGGGGCATCACCGGCGTGCAGGCTGGTGACGTTGTCGATGATGGTCTTGTCCTCGATGGTGAGCCGGTCGAGCATGCGCAGGTGGCCGATCCAGTTGTCCACCAGGAACAGCTCCTGCCAGACCTCGGGATTGCTCACGTCGCGGTACAGTGCCCAGCGTTCCGCGCCGTTGCGCAGGCGCAGGCGGCGCAGCGGCTTGGCGGCGCGGACGAAGTCGCGGGTGCGCTCGGCGGGAATCCGGTATTCGATGGAAACCATCACCGAGCCGCGCTCGGGGTTGAATACGAAGGTCGGCTGCCCCGGTACGCCGCCCGGTGCGCGGGCGATGCTGGCGGAGTTCAGCTCCGGCAGCCGCGAGTTGTAGAGCAGCGCCACGGAGATCAGCAGCAGGCAGCCGGCGGCGATCAATGCGCCTTGCACGCCCATGGTTTCGGCGAAGTGGCCCCAGAGGAAGGAGCCCGCTGCCAGCCCGCCGTAGATCGCGGTCTGGTAGAGCGCCAGGGCGCGCGCCTTGACCCAGTCGGGCACGAGGATCTGCACGGCCGAGTTGTAGGTGGCGACAGCGGCGATCCAGCAGGCGCCGCCCAGCACTAGCGCGGGGAATATCACCCAGAGGTTGTCGACCCAGCCCAGGGTCAGCATGACCAGCGCCAGGGTGGCGGCGGCGAAGCTGATCAGCCGGCTGCTGCCCAGCCACTGGCGAGCCTTGCTGACGATGGTGCTGGCGACAATGGCGCCAAGCCCGAGTGCCCCCAGCATGTAGCCGTAGACCGAGGCGCTGCCGTCCGGGTTGCGGTGCGCCAGCAGCGGCAGCAGTGCCCAGATGGCGCTGGCGGAGAGGCCGAACACCGCCGAACGCAGCATCACCAGGCGGGTGACGCTGGAGTACTGGGTGAAACGCAGCGCGGCGATCACACCTTCGAGGATGTGTTCCGGCGGCAGGGTGCGCTTGGGCACGTCGCGGCGCCATTGCCAGATCGCCCAGATCAGCGCGGCGTAACAGATGCAGTTGAACAGGAACACCCAGGACGCGCCGGTGGCCGACAGCAGCAGGCCGCCGATGGCCGGGCCGACGGCGCGGGCGACGTTGTAGTTGACGCTGTTGAGCAGCACGGCATCGCCGAGCATGCGCGGCGGCACCTGCTCGTTCACCGCCGCCTGCCAGGCGGGGATGGTGATCGAGCTGCCCAGCGACAGCCAGAGGATCGACACGATCAGCATCAGCGGGTCGAGGTAGCCCATGAACGCCAGCACCGTCACCAGCGCGGCGCCGGAGAGCTCCACCGTCAGGCCGACCAGCATGATCTTGCGACGGTCGTGGTTGTCGGCCAGCACGCCGGACATGATCGACAGCAGCACCAGCGGCAATGCCGAGGCGACCTGGATCATCGCTACCATCAACGGGCTGGCGTGAGCCTCGGTGACGACCCAGGCGGCGGCGACCGATTGCGCCCAGGTGCCCAGGTTGGCGAACAGGTTGCAGATCCAGATGATGCGGAACGCGGCGATGCTGAAGGGGGCGAGGACGCCACTACGGGGTTCGGCTGGATCGGGCTTGAGGGGGAGGTCTTGCTTGGGTGACACGGACTGCAGCATGGGGACGCCCTTATTTCGAGTGGCTGGCACGCGCGCGGAACCGGTGCCTATCCATGCCGGGCAAGTGTAGTGGCTGAGGCGGTTAGTGCCATTGATGATCGTCAGCCGTGGCGTTATCGGTGACACGCGCTGGCAAGGTTCGACAGTGCCGGCGGGGCTTCGGGTTGTTAGGCTACGTCGGAATTTTCCGATTTGCACTGCCAATAAGAGCGAAGAGCCGATGAAGCGACTTTCCACCTGCCTCTTGATAGGCCTGCTGGCCCTGCCGCAAAGCCTCTGGGCCTGGTCCAATCACACCCTGGGCAGCTACATCGCCCTGCAGAAATTGCCTGCCGTCGCCCAGGCGCCGGAGGTCGAGGTGGAGCCGCTGGATAGCTTCATCAGCCAGCAGCGCGCCGGCCTGGTGAAGCTGCTGGACGAGCAGGAAGCCTATGCCCGCGAGCACTTCCGCCAGTACCCGCCGCGCCCGGACGACCTGCGCCTGACCGAAGACGGCCGCGACGACCTGCGCCAGGCCTTCCTCATGGCGCTGCGCCTGAATCCCGAGATCAAGCTGGCCACCGCCGTGCAGCCTCCGCCTGGCGGTGAGTTGCCGAATCATGTGGCGTTGCAGCCGGCCGAGGTGCTGGTGTTCCGCAACCTGTCCGGCTGGAACCAGTGGCGCTTCGTGCAGTTGCAGGCGGGCGAGAAGATTCCGGCCATCGACGTGCTGGCCAGCGCCGCCGACGAGCCGGACTTCGGTCACGACATCAACCTGTTCAGCGACAACCCCGGCGAAGCCGGCCAGCGCTACGGCTTCGGCACCCAGCCGTTCGGCGACCCGCGCTACGAGTTCAGCTCCCAGGCGCCGTTCCACATGGGCTTCTACCATGAGGACGCGATTATCTTCACCGGCGCACCGTACCTGGAGCGCAATTGGCCGGAATGGCGCGCTTATCAGTTCTTCGGCCTGGCGCGCTTCGCCTTCGAGAACGGCCATCCCTACTGGGGCTACCGCTTCCTCGGCTGGGCGATGCACTACATCCAGGACATGACCCAGCCCTATCACTCGACGCCGCTGCCGGGCGAGACCACCGCCAGCATGCTGTGGACGGCGGGCAAATCCATGGCCGGCTTCGATGCCGACAAGCAGGCCGCGATCCAGCGCGTGGCGGACCGGCATACGGGCGTGGAGCGTTATCAGGTGGACTGGCTGCGCGAGACGCTGCGCCTGGGCGGGCAGTCGCCGTTGCTGACGGCCTATGCGGATGTGAGTACCGACGGCACTTATCCACCGTACTCGACGGAGTACCTGCGCGAGGTGGTAGCGAGCGAATCCCATGCCCATGCGGCGGCGTTCGATGCGGCGATCGGCCATTGGCTGGAAAACGAGAAGGCGCCGGCGGGGGATTTCAGCGCGGGGAACTCACCAGAGCCGTTCCGGCACGATGAGGCTTTGGATGAGCAGATTCTGCAATTGATCCGGCACTTCGGCGCGCACAGTCGCAATATCGCGAAGGCGGCCCTGCAGCCGTAAAAGAGGGCTGGCAGTTGCGCCGGGGCTGCGTGGGCCCCGGCGCAACTGCACAAGTCGCTTAGCCGCCGGAGCAGCCGTTGCCCCACACCTGGTATTCGACGGTGTGGCGTTGACCCTGGGTATCTTCGTAGGTCATGCGCGCCGGCACGATGCCGCACTCGTTGGACACGTCGGTGGTCGAGATCACGTGGGCGACGTCCAGTTTCATGTCGTAGGTGTACTGCTCCACGGCCGCGCTTGGCGCCTGGTCGGCGGCGTTCACCTGCTCGGCCAGGGCGAGCGAAGAGAAGCCCAGCATGGCCAGGATGACTACAGCTTTCATGAATTTACCTGCCTTGTTCCCGGTGTCCGGACGTGACGGGTCCGTGACGTTCAGCGGATGGCTGCGTCGGGAATCGTTGGGGTTGATTACGGGTCTTGGGTGGTGTTGCGGCGCGCGCTGTAACAGCACGGAAATAATAGGATTTGCCTGACCTGAGTCATATATCCAGGCGCCAACAAGACTTCGTACTCAGAGGCAACAATCCAGGATTGACGCGGCTTGCAGGGGTGGTTCCGCGGCGGGTGGTCGCAGGTTCTGGCAATCTCGGGACGCAGTTGCAGGGGGCGTAGGAGCGGACTTCGTCCGCGATCGATTCGCGGCGCGCCGGAGGTCATCGCGGACGGAGTCCGCTCCTACGAAATGCTCTGAAGTTCTGTGCCGTGACGTTCGCGAGCAAGCTCGCTCCTACAGGTGGGCGTCGGCTTTTTTGTAGGAGCGAGCTTGCTCGCGAACCCGCCCCGCTCAATCGCGCAGCGGCGACTGCGGATCGAGTAACGAGGTGCGGATGAAGTGCAGGTAGCTGCACACGCGGCGCAACGGTGAGGAGTCGAAGTGCGGCGGGCGGCGGTCATCGGTGTTGCGGGTTGCGTGGATCGCGTGCTCAACGGCGGCCAGCGCGCGCTGGCGGTTGCTCTCGCTGGGCTGGATGAACAGGCGGATCAGCGCGCGGCCCAGGGCGCGGATCGCCCGGCGCCAGGGCATGCGCTCGGCGTACCAGGGCTCCTTCGGCAGGGCCTCCTGCTCGCGGCGCAACTCGATGATCGACAGGCCGATCTCCTGCACCTGGAAGGTCCAGCGCAGCAGCCGGCGCTGCACATCCGGGCGGCCTGTGGATAACCCATAGGCCTGGTTGAGCAGATCGCGAGTGCCGCTCTCGAAGTTGGACGACAGGCCCTTCAGCGGGTCGCTGATCACTCGTACCACGCGCAGACGCAACTCGGCTTCCAGGCGCTCCCACAACCACGGCCGGTTGGGCGGCAGGATGACGATCGCCGCGACCACGGCCATGCCCATGGACAGCAGCATCGCCAGGTATTCGTTGATGAAGGTGTAGGCGTCGTAGCGCGCCAGGTTCGCCGGCAGCGAGGCGATGCAGAACCACACCAGCAGGCCGACGCCGTAACCGCTCCACTTCGGCCGGGTGATCAGGAAGGCGCCAAGGGCGAACACCGGTGCGAGCACGAAGCACAGCAGCGGAAAGCCGTCGATGTGCGGCAGCACGCGGAAGGTGAGGATGAAGCCGAGCGTGGCGCCGAGCAGCGTGCCGAGGGTCAGTTGCAGCGACAGCCGCTTGGGATTGGGGGAGGCGGAGGAGAGCGCGGCGATCAGTACCGAGGTCAGCGCGAAGGTGGCGCCGCTCAGCCAGGACGTCTCGATCCAGAACACACCGCCGACTATCACCAGCAGCGCGCAGCGGAAGCCCGCGACGGCTGCGGCAAGTGCATTCGCCTTGGGCGTGAAGCGCTCTTTCCACTGCTCGCGCTCGTGCTTGTGCGCGGCGAGCGAGGCGTGGGTCTGCGCGTAGTTGTGCATGTCGTCGACGAAGCGAAACAGCAGCTCGGCGGCGGTCTCGAAATCCAGCTGGTCGGCTTCGCGCGGGCAGGTGTGGCCGAGGCTGGCGCGGGCTTCACGAATGCGCGGCATCAGGTGGTGCTTGCACAGTTCCAGTTGCACGCTCAGGCGCTCGGCGTCCGCTTCGGCGAGTGGCCGGCCGTGCCAGCTGGCGAGCAATTCGCTGACATCGATCAGGCAGGGCATCAGCACCTCCAGTACATTGCTGGCCTGCCGCTCGCGCAGGCGGTCGAGCAGGCGCTGCAAGGCGTGGAAGCGCGTCGTCAGTTGCATGAACTCGCTGTTCAGCCGCGCCAGACGGCCGCTGCGCAGGCGCATGTGCGGGTCTTCGAAGGCGGTGACGTTGCGCAGGCTTTCCAGGCCCACGACCTCGGCGGCGATGCGCGCACTAGCCTGCTCGAAGCGCTCACGTTCCAGCGTTCCGTTGAGGCCGGCGCTGGCGAGGCCGGCGAAGTCGCCGAAGCGGGTGTTCAGTGCATTGCGCAGGGCGGCGGTGCTGGTCTGCGGTAGCACGACGGCGCTGACCACGCCGGTGCAAAGAATCCCCAGGGTGATCTCGATCACCCGCCACAGCGCCTGCATGAAGGCGCCTTCGGGATGCAGCGTGGCGGGGATGCCGATCATCACCGCCGTATAGCCGGCCAGCAGACAGGCGTAGGCGCGAAAATCCCGATAACGCGCGGCGCCGGCTGTGCACAGGCCGACCCAGATCGCCACGCAGAGGAGGAACAGCACGCGCTCCTGGGCGAACAGGGCGATGAGGGTGACCATCACCGTGAGCCCGGCCAGCGTGCCGAGGATGCGGTAGAAACTCTTCGCCAGTACCTGGCCGCTCTGCGGCTGCAGCACGATGAAGGCGCTCACCAGCACGGTGTTGGGCTGCGGCAGTTCCAGGCGGTAGGCCAGCCACAACGCCGTGAAGGCGGTGATCAGCGTCTTGAGGATGAACATCCAGGTGACGCCATCGGTGTGTGCCCAGTCGGACAGGGCGAAACGCACCGCGGCGGCCTTGGGCAGGCGCACGGACAGACTGCTCATCAGGCTTATCTCGGCAGGCGGTGGTCGGGCTGGATCGGGCCTTGATGACCCTGTAGTTCGAGGTGCAGAGGAATGGGAGGCACGTTGCACGAAAGGCGGAGCACGGGTGCGAATCCTGGGGTGTCGCGGTAGACCGCGTTGGGGACGGCGATTCTAGAAGTGCGCCGGGGGGCAGGATAAGCTGACGGTTGGATGAATTATTGTTGCCTGAAAGGACAATAATCCCGTCGCGACAGGTATGCGACAATTCGCCGCCTGTCATGAATCTGTAACAAGGCGTTGCTCGTTCGAGCGCCGTTGCAGAGGCGCCCGCCGTGGCGTGGACAGGCTCTCAGGAGAAATGATGGACCTGCTGCACAACATGCGTGCTTTTGTCTGTGTCGCCGAGACCGGCAGCTTTACCGCCGCCGCCCAGCGCATGGACCTCACCACCGCGTACGTCTCGCGGACGGTGGCCAAACTCGAAGCGCACCTGCGTACCCGCCTGCTGCACCGTACTACCCGCAGAATCGCCCTCACCGAAGCTGGCCAGCGCTACCTGCAGCGCTGCCAGCAGATACTTGGCTATATCGAGGAAGCCGAGGCCGAGGCCGGTGACGCCCACGCCCGCCCCCACGGCAAGGTGAAGGTGCATGCCATGACCGGCATCGGCCAGCACTACCTGATCCGCGCGATCTCGCAGTACTGCGAGATCTACCCGGAGGTCACCTTCGACCTGACCCTGGCCAACCGCATCACCGATATCCTCGACGAGGGCTACGACATCTCCGTGGTCATCGCCCAGGAGCTGCCGGACTCGGGCTTCGTCTCCAAGCGCATCGGCAAGACCTACAGCGTGCTCTGTGCTTCGCCCGAGTACGTGGCGCGCCACGGAATGCCGAAGAAGCTCGCGGAGCTGACCGATCATCGCTGCCTGCGCCTGGTGAACTCGGTCATGTCCCTGGACAAGTGGCTGTTCGACGGCCCCGACGGCCAGGAAATGGTCGGCATCAACCACAGCCACTTCCAGGTCAACACCGCCGACGCGATGACCGAGGCGGTGCGCGCCGGCATGGGCATCGGCGCGCTGCCGGTGTACTCCGCCGTGCAGGGACTCAAGGACGGCAGCCTGGTCCGCGTGCTGCCCGACTACAGCCTGTTCCACCTCAATGTCTATGCGCTGTACCCGTCGCGCCAGTACCTCGACGCGAAAATTCGCACCTGGGTGGAGTTCCTCCGTGACTGCGTGCCCGGCATGCTCGAAGAACACGAGCGGATGATGCTCGGGTACCGCACGCAGGCCCCCGGCTGACGCGCCATCCCACAGCCTTGAGCCGCTGATCCTTTCCGCGCCCGGCCCCTGCCGGGCGTTTATTTTTTGTATCTGGCGTTCCGTTTTTTCGAACGCGGCTTTGGGAAAAGGTGAATTCTCCGAACGCCAACATTTGCGTCAGTCTCCCTGCGAGCCTGCCGCCAGGCTCACCTCGCAAGCACAAGAACAAATTGAGGGTGAGGCGATGTTTGGATCGATGTTTGGATCGAGGCTCGGATCGACAGGGCGGGCGTTGCTCGCCGTCCTGGCGTTGGCCTGCGCTACTGCCACACAGGCTGCCGATGAACTGCAGGCTGCCAATGATCCGACCGTTCATGAACCGATAGTGATCAAGTTCGCCCACGTGGTCGCGGAGAACACGCCCAAGGGGCAGGGCGCGCTGATGTTCAAGCGCCTGGCCGAAGAGCGCCTGCCCGGCCGGGTGCGCGTGGAGGTCTACCCGAACTCCTCGCTGTTCGGCGACGGCAAGGAGATGGAAGCGCTGCTGCTGGGGGACGTGCAGATGCTTGCGCCGTCCCTGGCCAAGTTCGAGCAGTACACCAAGAAGGTGCAGATCTTCGACCTGCCGTTCCTCTTCGACGACATCCAGGCCGTCGACAACTTCCAGCGCAGCCCGCAGGGCCAGAGCCTGCTGACCAGCATGCAGGGCAAGGGCATCCTCGGCCTGGCCTACTGGCACAACGGGATGAAGCAGCTGTCGGCGAACCGCCTGTTGCTGGAGCCGGGCGATGCCCGTGGGCTGAAGTTCCGCGTGCAGGCATCGGATGTGCTCAACGAGCAGTTCCGCACGCTGCGCGCCATCTCTCGCAAGATGTCCTTCGCCGAGGTCTACCAGGGCCTGCAGACCGGCGTGGTGAATGGCACCGAGAACACCTGGTCGAACTACGAGAGCCAGAAGGTCAACGAGGTGCAGAAGTACTTCACCGAGTCCAACCACGGGCTGGTGGACTACATGGTGATCACCAATGCGAAGTTCTGGAACGGCCTGCCGCCGGACATCCGCTCGGAGCTGCAGAAGATCATGGCCGAGGTCACCGTGCAGGTGAACCTCGAAGCCGAGCGCCTGAACCGTGACGCCCGCCAGCGCATCCTCGCCAGCGGCGGCAGCGAGATCCATCCGCTCACCGCGCAGCAGCGCGCCGACTGGCGCGAGGCGATGCAGCCGGTGTGGCAGAAATTCCGCGACAACGTCGGCGCCGAATTCCTCCAGGCCGCCGAAGCCTCCAACCGCCCCCATTGATCCGTCCGGCCCCGCCGGTTGGTGGGGCTTTGTGGAGTGCCTTGTATGAATCGACTCGTGCGCGTCTGGAACCACTTCGAGGAGGGCGCCATCGCCTTCCTGCTGGCGGCCATGACGCTGGTGACCTTCGTCTACGTGGTGATGACCAACGTCTTCACCCTGTTCTATGACCTGGGTGATCGCCTGCCCGCCGTGCAGGCACCGTTCTACGCCATCGGTGACGCGATCCTCGGCGTCGCCCAGGACATGTCCTGGAGCAACGCGCTGACCAAGGCGCTGTTCGGCTGGCTGATCTTCTTCGGCATCGCTTACGGCGTGCGTACCGCCGGCCACCTGGGCGTGGACGCGCTGGTGAAGCTGGCGCCGCGCCCGGTGCAACGCTTCATCGGTGTGCTCGCCTGCCTCTGCTGCCTGGGCTACGCCGGGCTGTTCATGGTCGCCAGCTTCGACTGGGTGAAGACTTTGTTCATCGCCGGCATCGGCGCCGAAGACCTCGACCACTTCGGCATCCTCCAGGCCTACATCGCGGTGATCGTGCCCATCGGCTTCGGCCTGGTGCTCCTGCGTTACCTGGAAATCCTCGTCAACCTGTTGCGCGGCCGCCAGCTCGGCCTGGGCCTCGCCGATGAGGCCGCGGAGGCCTCGAAACTGGCAGGCGAAGAAGCCGCGGAGAACCGTCCATGACCGTGATGATGCTGTTCCTCCTGCTGTTCGTCTTCATGTTCATCGGCGTGCCCATCGCCATTTCCCTGGGGCTTTCCGGCGCACTGACGATCCTGCTGTTCAGCCCGGACTCGGTGCGCTCGCTGGCGATCAAGCTGTTCGAGACCTCCGAGGCCTACACGCTGCTGGCGATCCCGTTCTTCCTGCTCTCCGGCGCGTTCATGACCACCGGTGGCGTGGCGCGCCGGCTGATCGATTTCGCCAACGCCTGCGTCGGCCACATCCGTGGCGGCCTGGCGATTGCCGCGGTGCTGGCGTGCATGCTGTTCGCTGCGTTGTCTGGTTCGTCGCCGGCAACGGTGGCGGCGGTGGGCTCGATTGCGGTGGCTGGGATGGTGCGTTCGGGCTACCCGCGCGAGTTCGGTGCCGGGATCATCTGTAACGCCGGGACCCTGGGCATCCTGATCCCTCCGTCGATTGTCATGGTGGTGTACTCCGCCGCTACCGAGACTTCGGTGGGCAAGCTGTTCGTCGCTGGCGTGGTGCCGGGCCTGCTGCTGGGCGTGATCCTGATGGTGGTGATCTACATCGTCGCGCGGGTGAAGAATCTCCCGGCACAGCCGCGCGCAAGCCTGCGCGAATGGCTGTCCGCTGCACGCCGTGCCGGCTGGGGATTGCTGCTGCTGGTGATTATCCTCGGCGGCATCTACTCCGGGCTGTTCACGCCCACCGAGGCGGCGGCGGTGGCGGCGGTCTACTCGGCCTTCGTCGCGCTGTTCGTCTACAAGGACATGCGCCTGCGCGATTGCCCCAAGGTGCTGGTGGAGTCGGGGCGGCTGAGCATCATGCTGATGTTCATCATCGCCAACGCCATGCTCTTCGCCCACGTGCTGACCACCGAGCAGATTCCCCAGCAGATCACCGAGTGGGTGATGCAGGAAGGGCTGACGCCGATCGGCTTCCTGCTGATGGTCAATATCGTGCTGCTGGTGGCCGGCAGCTTCATGGAGCCTTCGGCCATCGTGCTGATCCTGGCGCCGATCTTCTTCCCCATCGCCATGCGGCTGGGGATCGACCCGATCCACCTGGGGATCGTCATGGTGGTGAACATGGAGATCGGCCTGGTGCACCCGCCGGTGGGGCTCAACCTGTTCGTCACCTCCGCGGTCACCGGCCTGCCGCTGGGCTCGACCATCCGCGCGGCGCTGCCGTGGCTGATGATCCTGCTGCTGTTCCTGATCCTGGTGACCTACGTGCCCTACATCTCGTTGGCGCTGCCCCACGCGCTTGGCATGTGACAGGTTGTCGCGGCCCCATGGCAGTAAGGCTGATGGGGCCCATCACTACGACTAAGGATTGGTAAGACCATGGTCGAATGGCCCGGGGAAGGGTGTCGCCGTTACAACTTAGGGCAACAAAAACAACACTCTTCACCGAGGTAAAACGCCATGACAGCGGCATCCGTGTACCCCGTGCGTCCCGAAGTGGCCGCGACCACTCTGACCGACGAGGCCACCTACAAGAAGCTGTACCAGCAGTCGGTGGTCAACCCCGACGGCTTCTGGCGCGAACAGGCCCAGCGCATCGACTGGATCAAGCCGTTCACCAAGGTCAAGCAGACCTCTTTCGATGACCACCACGTGGACATCAAGTGGTTTGCCGACGGCACCCTGAACCTCTCCTACAATTGCCTCGACCGCCACCTGGCCGAGCGCGGCGAGCAGCTCGCCATCATCTGGGAAGGCGACGATCCTTCCGAGCACAAGGAAATCACCTACCGCGAACTGCACGAGCAGGTTTGCAAGTTCGCCAACGCCCTGCGTGGCCAGGACGTGCACCGTGGCGACGTGGTGACCATCTACATGCCGATGATCCCGGAAGCCGTGGTCGCCATGCTGGCCTGCGCCCGCATCGGCGCGATCCACTCCGTGGTGTTCGGCGGCTTCTCCCCCGAAGCCCTGGCCGGCCGCATCATCGACTGCCGCTCCAAAGTCGTGATCACGGCTGACGAAGGCCTGCGTGGTGGCAAGAAGACCCCGCTCAAGGCCAACGTCGACGACGCGCTGACCAACCCGGAAACCAACAGCGTGCAGAAGATCATCGTCTGCAAGCGCACCGGCTCGAACATCAAGTGGAACCAGCACCGCGACGTGTGGTTCGAGGACCTGATGAAGGTCGCAGGTTCCACCTGCGCACCGAAGGAAATGGGCGCCGAGGACCCGCTGTTCATCCTCTACACCTCCGGCTCCACCGGCAAACCCAAGGGCGTGCTGCACACCACCGGCGGCTACCTGGTCTACGCCTCGCTGACCCACGAGCGCGTGTTCGACTACCGCCCGGGCGAAGTCTTCTGGTGCACCGCCGACATCGGCTGGGTCACCGGCCACACCTACGTCGTCTACGGCCCGCTGGCCAATGGTGCGACCACTGTGCTGTTCGAGGGCGTGCCGAACTACCCGGATATCTCCCGCGTCGCCAAGATCGTCGACAAGCACAAGGTCAACATCCTATACACCGCGCCTACCGCCATCCGCGCCATGATGGCCGAAGGCAAGGCCGCGGTCGAAGGCGCCGACGGTTCCAGCCTGCGCCTGCTGGGTTCGGTGGGCGAGCCGATCAACCCGGAAGCCTGGCAGTGGTACTACGAGACTGTCGGCCAGTCGCGCTGCCCGATCGTCGACACCTGGTGGCAGACCGAGACCGGCGCCTGCCTGATGACCCCGCTGCCGGGCGCCCACGGCCTGAAGCCGGGCTCCGCCGCCAAACCGTTCTTCGGCGTGGTACCGGCGCTGGTGGATAACCTGGGCAACATCCTGGAAGGGGCCACCGAGGGCAACCTGGTGATCCTGGATTCCTGGCCGGGCCAGGCGCGTACCCTGTACGGCGACCACGATCGCTACGTGGACACCTACTTCAAGACCTTCAAGGGCATGTACTTCACCGGCGACGGCGCCCGTCGCGACGAGGACGGCTACTACTGGATCACCGGTCGCGTGGATGACGTGCTCAACGTCTCCGGCCACCGCATGGGTACCGCCGAGATCGAGAGCGCCCTGGTGGCCCACCCGAAAGTGGCCGAGGCCGCGGTGGTTGGCGTGCCGCACGACATCAAGGGGCAGGGCATCTATGTCTACGTCACCCTGAATGCCGGTGAGGAAACCAACGAGCAACTGCGTCAGGAGCTGCGTGCCTGGGTGCGCAAGGAAATCGGCCCGATCGCCACTCCGGACGTGATCCAGTGGGCGCCTGGTCTGCCGAAGACCCGCTCGGGCAAGATCATGCGCCGCATCCTGCGCAAGATCGCCACGGCCGAGTACGACACCCTGGGTGACATCTCCACCCTGGCCGACCCGGGTGTGGTACAGCACCTGATCGACACGCACCAGGCCATGCGCGCGGCCTGATCTGCCAGCCGATGAAAACGCCCCGCTTGCCGGGGCGTTTTCATTTCTGCGTTTTGGCTTTTCGTAGGAGCGAGCTTGCTCGCGAAAGCATGACGCCGAGCCAATCCGGTTCGCGAGCAAGCTCGCTCCTACAGTGTGCTTCCTGCCCACCGGTAACATTTTCCTGCGACAAAATGAGGCGCCAGGAAACAATTCGCACAGCTTCGGTGCGACTTTTCTGTCTGTGTGGAATGAGTCAATATCGCGCACCCTGCGCAGAACCTGGGGTTGGATATTTGTGGCCCAATTTCTGCAGGTAAATTGGGTTTTACTACTCGCTTTCAGATCACGTAAAATTCGCGCCGTCAAGCCGCCGGGGCTCTGTCTCCGGCGCTTCTATAATTACTTGTCGCATTGAAGAAATAACCGCTCCGGGGCTGTCGCTAGAATGCCGCTCACCCCGGTAGGCGCGCTTTTCACAAGAATCGCGCCGGCAATGCGCAGACGAACAATAACCTTCACTTCTGCACGGGCAGCCTGGGCCAACCCCTTTCTCCTGCCAATCGAAGTCCTACCCTCGAAGGAGTTACTGATGAAGAAGTTTGCACTTCTCGGTGCGCTGGCCCTGTCCGCGCTTTCCCTGGTTGCCCACGCTGACGACAAGCCGGTCCGCATCGGCATCGAAGCCGGTTATCCGCCTTTCTCCTTCAAGACTCCCGACGGCAAGCTCGCCGGTTTCGACGTGGATATCGGCAACGCCCTGTGCGAAGAGATGAAGGTCAAGTGCACCTGGGTCGAGCAGGAATTCGATGGCCTGATCCCGGCGCTGAAGGTTCGCAAGATCGACGCCATTCTCTCGTCCATGACCATCACCGACGAGCGCAAGAAGTCCGTCGACTTCACCAACAAGTACTACCACACCCCCGCGCGCTTCGTGATGAAGGAAGGCGTGACCCTGAACGACCCGCTGGTCGACCTGAAGGGCAAGAAGGTCGGCGTGCTGCGCGCTTCGACCCATGACCGTTACGCCACCGACGTCCTGGCGCCGGCCGGCATCGAAGTCGTGCGCTACAACTCCCAGAACGAAGCCAACATGGACCTGGTCTCCGGCCGCATCGACGCGACCATGGCCGATTCGGTCAACCTCGACGACGGTTTCCTGAAAACCGACGCCGGCAAGGGCTACGCCTTCGTAGGTCCGGAATACAACGATCCGAAGTACTTCGGTGGTGGCGCCGGCATCGCCGTGCGCAAGGGCGATACCGCCCTGACCGAGAAATTCAACGCGGCCATCGCCGGCATCCGTGCCAACGGCAAGTACAAGGAAGTACAGGACAAGTACTTCAAGTTCGACGTCTACGGCGAGAACTGATCCACGTCCAGAAGTGGCGCAAACCCAGGCCCGGTCCTGAAGTTTGTGCCACTTTTTTATTGGGGGCGATCCGTCAGGTGGCGGGTGCCCTGCAGCGTCCGTGTGGTTGCGGGCGGCTTCCGGTCTAGAGGTGCGAAACTATGTTCAATGGCTACGGAGCCACCATCGTCGATGGTGCCTGGCTGACGCTTCAGCTGTCCCTGCTGTCGATGGCCCTGGCAATCGCGTTGGGCCTGCTCGGCGCGGCCATCCGCCTGTCGCCGGTGAAGTGGCTGGCCTGGTGCGGCGACCTCTATTCCACCGTGATCCGCGGCGTGCCGGACCTGGTGCTGATCCTGCTGATCTTCTACGGCGGCCAGGCGGCGGTGAACTGGGTCGCGCCGATGGTCGGATATGACGACTACATCGATCTCAACCCGTTCGCCTCGGGCGTCGGCACCCTGGGCTTCATCTTCGGTGCCTACCTGTCCGAAACCTTCCGTGGCGCCTTCATGGCCATCCCGAAAGGGCAGGGCGAGGCCGGCTTCGCCTATGGCATGAGCCCGCTGCAGGTGTTCTTCCGCATCCAGGTGCCGCAGATGATCCGCCTGGCCATTCCGGGCTTCACCAACAACTGGCTGGTGCTGGTCAAGGCCACCGCGCTGATCTCCGTGGTCGGCCTGCAGGACATGATGTTCAAGGCCAAGCAGGCCTCGGACGCCACCCGCGAACCCTTCACCTATTTCCTTGCCGTGGCAGCGCTGTACCTGGTGGTCACCAGCGTTTCCCTGGTGCTGCTGCGCATGCTCGAACGCCGCTATTCGGTCGGCGTGAAAGTCGCCGAGCTTTGAGTCAGGGAGCCTGCATATGATCTTCGACTTTTCCGTCATCTGGGACAGCCTGCCGCTCTACTTCAGCGGCCTGCTGGTGACCCTCAAGCTGCTGGCCATCTCCCTGTTCTTCGGCCTGCTCGCGGCGGTGCCGCTGGCGCTGATGCGCTGTTCGAAGAACCCGGCGGTGAACCTGCCCGCCTGGCTCTACACCTACGTGATCCGCGGCACTCCGATGCTGGTGCAGCTGTTCCTCATCTACTACGGCTTGGCGCAGTTCGCCGTGGTGCGCGAAAGCTTCCTCTGGCCGTGGCTGTCCAACGCCACCTTCTGCGCCTGCGCCGCGTTCGCCATCAACACCAGCGCCTACACCGCCGAGATCCTCGCTGGCAGCATCCGCGCCACGCCCCATGGCGAGATCGAAGCGGCCAAGGCCATGGGCATGTCGCGCCTGAAGATGTACCGCCGCATCCTGCTGCCCTCGGCTCTGCGCCGCGCGCTGCCGCAGTACAGCAACGAAGTGATCATGATGCTGCAGACCACCAGCCTGGCGTCCATCGTCACCCTGGTGGATATCACCGGCGCCGCGCGCACCGTGTACTCGCAGTACTACCTGCCGTTCGAGGCGTTCATTACCGCCGGCATCTTCTACCTGATCATGACCTTCATCCTGGTGCGCCTGTTCAAGCTGGCCGAGCGCCGCTGGCTGGCCTATCTCGCGCCGCGCAAGCACTGAGGAAACGACTGTGGAACGTATCGATCATCTGCTGCCGTGGAGCAGCCTGGGCAGCGAACGTCGCCTGAGCGTATTCCGCTACGGCAAGGGCCCGCGCAAGGTCTATATCCAGTCCAGCCTGCACGCCGACGAGCTGCCGGGCATGCGCACCGCCTGGGAGCTCAAACAGCGCCTGGCCGACCTCGAGTCGCGCGGGCAACTGAACTGCGTCGTCGAACTGGTGCCGGTGGCCAACCCCATCGGCCTGGGCCAGACCCTGCAGGCCAGCCACCTGGGCCGTTTCGAGTTCGGTAGCGGGAAGAACTTCAACCGCGATTTCGTCGAGCTGAGCGCTCTGGTTGCCGAGCGTGTCGGCGAAAACCTGGGTGCTGACGAAGCCGCCAACGTCGAGCTGATCCGCCAGGCCATGCGCGACGGCCTCGATGCTCTGCCGCCGGCCTTGTCCGAGCTGCAGGGCATGCAGCGCATCCTGCTGCGCCACGCCTGCGATGCGGAGGTCGTACTCGACCTGCACTGCGACTTCGACGCCGCCATCCATGTCTATGCGATCCCGCAGCACTGGCCGCGCTGGAAGTCCCTGGCCGCTCGCCTGAAGGCGGGCGTGGCGCTGCTCGCCGAAGACTCCGGCGGTAGTTCCTTTGATGAATCCTGCTCGCTGCCCTGGCTGCGCCTGGCGCAAGCATTCCCGCAGGCAGCGATTCCGCTGGCGTGCCTGGCGACTACCGTCGAGCTGGGCGGCGTGGGTGATACCCGTGTCGACCAGGCGCAGGACAATTGCGAAGCCATCCTCGGCTTCCTGGCCGAGCAGGGTCTGATCGCTGGCGACTGGCCGGCGGCGCCGGCCGAGTGCTGCGAAGGCATGCCGTTCGAAGGCACCGAATACCTCTACGCGCCCCACGTCGGTGTCGTGAGCTACCTGCGCAAGGCGGGGGAGTGGGTAGAGAAGGGCGATCCGCTGTTCGAAGTGGTCGACCCGCTGAACGACAAGGTCAGCACCGTACGCGCCGGGACCTCCGGCGTGCTGTTTGCCATCGAGCGTGGGCGCTATGCCCAGCCAGGGCTTTGGCTGGCCAAGGTGGCCGGGCGTGAGCCGTTCCGCAAGGGCCGGCTGATCAACGACTGAATTCGAGAACCGACACCATGTACAAACTTGAAATCCAGGACCTGCACAAGCGCTACGGAACCCACGAGGTGCTCAAGGGCGTCTCCATGGCGGCCAAGGCAGGCGACGTGATCAGCATCATCGGCTCGTCCGGCTCGGGCAAGAGCACCTTCCTGCGCTGCATCAACCTGCTGGAGCAGCCCCACGCCGGCAAGATCCTGCTCAACGGCGAAGAGCTCAAACTCACCCCGAACAAGGACGGTGCGCTCAAGGCCGCCGATGCCAAGCAGCTGCAGCGCATGCGCTCGCGCCTGTCGATGGTGTTCCAGCACTTCAACCTGTGGTCGCACATGAGCGCCCTGGAGAACGTCATCGAAGCGCCGGTCCATGTGCTCGGCGTGTCGAAGAAAGAGGCGCTGGAGAAGGCCGAGCACTACCTGGCGAAAGTCGGCGTGGCGCACCGCAAGGACGCCTATCCCGCGCACATGTCCGGCGGCGAGCAGCAGCGCGTGGCGATTGCCCGTGCGCTGGCGGTCGAGCCGGAAGTGATGCTGTTCGACGAGCCGACCTCGGCGCTCGACCCTGAGCTGGTCGGCGAAGTGCTGAAGGTCATGCAGGACCTGGCGCAGGAAGGCCGCACCATGGTGGTGGTGACCCACGAGATGGGCTTCGCCCGCGAGGTCTCCAACCAGCTGGTGTTCCTGCACAAAGGGCTGGTGGAAGAGACGGGCTGCCCGAGGGAAGTCCTAGCCAATCCGCAATCGGAACGCCTCAAGCAGTTCCTTTCCGGCAGCTTGAAGTAAGCTGTCTGTCATTCGCACCGTTGGGTGAACCTGCCGCATGACCGCACAACGCATCGGATTCCTGCTCTGGCCGCACACGCGGGCGCTGACCCTCGCGCTGGCCGAGGAGGCCCTGCGGGTCGCCCGCCGGCTGCACCCTGAAGCGCTCTACGAACCGGTGTTCATGAGCGCCGAGCCGGTGGCCGAAGCGGGCGGCTGGCGGCTGCCGGGGCAGTCCTGGAACGGTGTGCTGGAACAGTGCCAGCGTATCTTCCTGGTCGCCGACGAGATTCCCCAGACGGTCTCCGCGCCGCTGGGCGCCGTGCTCAAGCAGCTGTCGCGCAGTGGCGTGAGCATTGGCGCGCTGTCCGCCGGCATCTACCCGCTGGCGCAGCTCGGCCTGCTCGATGGTTACCGTGCCGCTGTGCACTGGCGCTGGCACGACGACTTCACCGAGCGTTATCCCAAGGTCATCGCCACCAACCACCTGTTCGAGTGGGATCGCGACCGCCTCAGCGCCTGCGGCGGCATGGCGGTGCTCGACCTGCTGCTGGCCGTGCTGTCTCGAGACCATGGCGCGGAACTGGCTGGCGCGGTATCGGAAGAGCTGGTGGTGGAGCGCATCCGCGAAGGCTCCGAACGCCAGCGCATCCCGCTGAAGAACCGCCTCGGCTCCAGCCACCCGAAGCTCACCCAGGCGGTGCTGCTGATGGAGGCGAACATCGAGGAGCCGCTGACCACCGACGAGATCGCCCAGCACGTGTGCGTCTCGCGCCGCCAGCTGGAGCGCATCTTCAAGCAATACCTGACCCGCGTGCCGAGCCAGTACTACCTGGAACTGCGCCTGAACCGCGCGCGGCAGATGCTCATGCAGACCAGCAAGTCGATCATCCAGATCGGTCTGTCCTGCGGCTTCTCCAGCGGCCCGCACTTCTCCAGCGCCTACCGCAACTTCTTCGGCGTGACCCCGCGCGAAGACCGCAACCAGCGCCGTGGCCAGGGCGTCGCCGAAGCCGCCCCGGTCGCCGCCGAGCGCGGCTGATCTTCCTGCTCTTTGTAGGAGCGAGCTTGCTCGCGAACCGCCTGACGCCGATGTGGCCGGTAAGAGCGTTCGCGAGCAAGCTCGCTCCTACATGAAAAGCCGCTCCCGTCTTATTCCCGTTTCGCTCGTTTGCCGAGCGAACAAATTCCACGCACCTTGGTACCCGCAGCAGTTCGCAGGCCTTACACTGCGCCTTCCCGACGCTTTCTGTCGCATTTCCGTAAGCCTCGGCAATTCGCGGGTTGGCGCTATAACAAGTTGTCGCATGGCGGCAATGACGGCCCGCTGATCGTCCCTACAATCCATTCATCGATAGCCGCCTCACCAGGCAGGAGAACACCGATGTCCGCTCCGCAAGCTCAGGTCCAACGCTCCGACTTCGACCAGGTCATGGTTCCCAACTATTCGCCGGCTGCCTTCATTCCGGTGCGTGGCGAAGGCTCGCGAGTCTGGGATCAGAGCGGCCGAGAGCTGGTGGACTTCGCGGGCGGCATCGCGGTGAGCTCGCTGGGCCACACCCACCCGGCGCTGATGCAGGCGCTGACCGAGCAGGCCGGCAAGATCTGGCACGTCTCCAACGTCTTCACCAACGAGCCGGCCCTGCGCCTGGCCAAGAAGCTGATCGACGCCACCTTCGCCGAGCGCGTGTTCTTCGCCAACTCCGGCGCCGAGGCCAACGAGGCCGCGCTGAAGCTGGCGCGCCGCTACGCCCATGACGTCCATGGCCCCGAGAAGTACGAGATCATCTCGATGGTCAACAGCTTCCACGGCCGCACCCTGTTCACCGTCAACGTCGGCGGCCAGGCCAAGTATTCCGATGGTTTCGGCCCGAAGGTCGAAGGCATTACCCACATTCCGTTCAACGACCTGGAAGCCCTCAAGGCAGCCATCTCCGACAAGACCTGCGCCGTGATCATCGAACCGGTGCAGGGCGAGAGCGGCGTGCTGCCGGCCGACCAGGCCTACCTGGAAGGCGTGCGCAAGCTGTGCGACGAGAACAACGCGCTGCTGATCTTCGATGAAGTGCAGAGCGGCTTCGGTCGTATCGGCTACCTCTACGCCCACCAGTACTACGGCGTGAACCCGGACATCCTCTCCAGCGCCAAGGGCCTGGGCGGCGGCTTCCCGATCGGCGCCATGCTGACCACCGCGAAGATCGCCGAGCATCTGGTCGTCGGCACCCACGGCACCACCTACGGCGGCAACCCGCTGGCGTGCGCGGTCGCTGGCGCCGCCTTCGACGTGATCAACACCCCGGAAGTGCTCGAAGGCGTGAAGGCCAAGCACGAGCGCTTCAAGGTCCGCCTGGAGAAGATCGCCGCCGAGTACGGCATCTTCACCCAGGTGCGCGGCATGGGCATGCTGATCGGTGCTGTGCTCAACGACGCCTTCAAGGGCAAGGCCAAGGACGTACTCAATGCCGCCGAGAAGGAAGGCGTGATGGTCCTGCAGGCCGGCCCGGACGTGGTGCGCTTCGCGCCCAGCCTGGTGATTCCGGACGCCGACATCGACGAAGGCCTGGATCGCCTCGAGCGCGCCATCGCCAAGCTGACCCGCGGCTGATACCCCGGCTACGCTGAATCGGCGGGGCCAGCGCCTCGCCGTTTAGCCGGCCGGATTGTCCCGGCCGGTGCTTTCGAATGCCCTGATGAGTGCGGCACAGGTCGTGTCGCGCCTGCCAATCACGAATTTTGTCTGGTTAGAGGAGTGACGCCATGCTGGTGATGCGCCCCGCCCAAGTGGCCGACCTGCAGCAAGTGCAGCGTCTCGCCGCGGACAGCCCGGTCGGCGTCACGTCGCTGCCGGACGACGCGGAACGCCTGCGCGAGAAGATTCTTGCCTCGGAGGCCTCGTTCGCCGCCGAAGTGAGCTTCAACGGTGAAGAGAGCTATTTCTTCGTGCTCGAGGACACCGACACCGGCCGCCTGGTCGGCTGCTCGGCCATCGTCGCCTCGGCCGGTTTCTCCGAACCGTTCTACAGCTTCCGCAACGAGACCTTCGTGCACGCTTCCCGCGAGCTGAAGATCCACAACAAGATCCACGTCCTGTCGCTGTGCCACGACCTCACCGGCAACAGCCTGCTGACCAGCTTCTACGTCGAGCGTGATCTGGTGAATACGCCGATCGCCGAGCTCAACTCCCGTGGCCGCCTGCTGTTCATGGCCAGCCACCCGGAGCGCTTCGCCGACGCGGTGGTGGTGGAGATCGTCGGCTACAGCGACGAGCAGGGCCAGTCGCCGTTCTGGAACGCCATCGGGCGCAACTTCTTCGATCTCGACTACACCGAGGCCGAGAAGCTCTCGGGGCTGAAGAGCCGCACCTTCCTCGCCGAACTGATGCCGCACTACCCGATCTACGTGCCGCTGCTGCCGGATGATGCGCAGGAGGCCATGGGCCAGGTGCACCCGCGTGCGCAGATCACCTTCGACATCCTGATGCGCGACGGCTTCGAGTCCGACAACTACGTCGACATCTTCGATGGCGGCCCGGCGCTGCACGCGCGCACCTCGGGCATCCGCTCCATCGCCCAGAGCCGTCAGGTGCCGGTGCGCATCGGCGAGGGCGGCAAGGGCAATCGCGGTTACCTGGTGACCAACGGCCAGTTGCAGGATTTCCGCGCCATCGTCGTCGAACTCGATTGGGTACCGGGCAAGCCCGTGACTCTGAACCAGCAAGCCGCCGAAGCCCTGGGCATCGGCGAGGGCGCCAGCGTGCGCCTGGTTGCGATCTGAGGGGAGAGAGCATGATCGTCCGTCCCGTAACCAGCGCCGACCTGCCGGCTCTTTTCGATCTGGCGCGCAGCACCGGCACCGGCCTGACCACACTGCCGGCCAACGAGCAGCGACTGCAGCATCGCGTGAACTGGGCCGAGAAGGCCTTCCGCGGCGAAGCCGAGCGCGCCGACGCCGATTACCTGTTCGTGCTGGAGAACGACGAAGGCAAGGTCGTCGGCATCTCTGCCGTGGCCGGCGCAGTCGGCCTGCGCGAGCCCTGGTACAACTACCGCGTCGGTCTGACCGTCAGCGCTTCGCAAGAGCTGGGTATCCACCGCGAGATTCCGACGCTGTTCCTGGCCAACGACCTCACCGGGCAGTCCGAGTTGTGCTCGCTGTTCCTGCAGGCCGACCACCGCTCCGGCCTGAACGGTCGTCTGCTGTCCAAGGCACGCTTCCTGTTCATCGCTGAGTTCCGCGAGTTGTTCGGCGACAAGGTGATCGCCGAGATGCGCGGCATGTCCGACGCGGCTGGCCGTTCGCCGTTCTGGGAAAGCCTGGGCCGGCACTTCTTCAAGATGGAGTTCAGCCAGGCCGACTACCTGACCGGCGTGGGCAACAAGGCCTTCATCGCCGAGCTGATGCCCAAGTTCCCGCTCTACAGCTGCTTCCTCTCCGAGGATGCGCGCGAGGTGATCGGCCGCGTCCACCCGGACACCGAGCCGGCGCTGGCCATGCTCAAGGCGGAGGGTTTCAGCTACCAGGGCTACGTCGACATCTTCGACGCCGGCCCGGCCATCGAGGCGCCGACCGAGAAGATCCGCGCCATCGCCGACAGCCAGAACCTGGTGCTGGCCATCGGCACGCCGGGCGATGACGCCGAGCCCTTCCTGATCCACAACCGCAAGCGCGAGGAGTGCCGCATCACCGCCGCACCCGCGCGCCTGGCCGCTGGTTCGCTGGTGGTCGATGCGCAGACCGCCAAGCGCCTGCGCCTGTCCGCCGGGGCTTCGGTCCGCGCGGTGCCCCTCTCCGGAAAACGCAACTGACGCCGCCCGGCGTCAGGGGAGCCTGATGATGAATACCCACTACATTGCCGGCCAGTGGCTGGCAGGCGAAGGCGAGCCGCTGGAATCGCTCTGCCCGGTCAGCCAGGCCGTGGTCTGGTCCGGCCGTGCTGCCTCCGAGCAGCAGGTCGCCGCCGCCGTTGCCGCCGCGCGAGATGCCTTCCCTGCCTGGGCGCGCCGCCCGGTGGAAGAGCGCATCGCCGTGCTGGAGCGCTTCGCTGCTGCGCTGAAAGGCCGTTCCGAGGAACTGGCCCGCGCCATCGGCGAGGAAACCGGCAAGCCGCTGTGGGAAGCCGCCACCGAAGTGACCAGCATGGTCAACAAGGTCGCCATCTCGGTCCAGGCCTTCCGTGAACGCACCGGTGAGAAGAGCGGCCCGCTGGCCGACGCCACCGCCGTGCTGCGCCACAAGCCCCACGGCGTGGTGGCCGTGTTCGGCCCGTACAACTTCCCCGGCCACCTGCCCAACGGCCACATCGTGCCGGCGCTGCTGGCGGGCAACGCCGTGGTGTTCAAGCCCAGCGAGCTGACTCCGAAGGTCGCCGAGCTGACCCTGCAGGCCTGGATCGAGGCGGGCATTCCCGCCGGTGTGATCAACCTGGTCCAGGGCGCCCGCGATACCGGCGTGGCGCTGGCAAGCAACGACGACATCGACGGCCTGTTTTTCACCGGCTCCAGCCGTACCGGCAACCTGCTGCACAGCCAGTTCGGCGGCCGCCCGCAGAAGATCCTCGCGCTGGAAATGGGCGGCAACAACCCGCTGGTGGTCGACGAAGTGAAAGACGTCGACGCCGCCGTCTACACCATCATCCAGTCCGTCTTCATTTCCGCCGGCCAGCGCTGCACCTGCGCCCGCCGCCTGCTGGTACCGCAGGGTGCCTGGGGCGACGCGCTGTTGGAGCGCCTGGTGGCCGTGGCCTCGACCATCAAGGTGGGCCGCTTCGACGAGCAGCCGGCGCCCTTCATGGGTTCGGTGATTTCCCTCGCCGCCGCCGAGCATCTGATCAAGGCCCAGGACAATCTGCTGGCCAAGGGCGCCAAGCCGTTGCTGGCGATGACCCAGCCGTTGGCTACTGCTGCGTTGCTGACCCCCGGCATTCTCGATGTGACTGCCGTGGCCGAGCGCCCGGACGAAGAGTTCTTCGGCCCGCTGCTGCAGGTGATCCGCTACGCCGACTTCGACGCCGCCGTGCGCGAAGCTAACGCCACCCAGTACGGTCTGGCTGCCGGCTTGCTGTCGGACTCGCGCGAACGCTATGAGGACTTCCTCATCGAGAGCCGCGCCGGCATCGTCAACTGGAACAAGCAGCTGACCGGCGCCGCCAGCAGCGCGCCGTTCGGCGGGATCGGTGCCTCCGGTAACCATCGCCCGAGCGCCTACTACGCAGCCGACTACTGCGCGTATCCGGTCGCCTCGCTGGAGAGCGACAGCCTGAGCCTGCCTGCAACCCTGACTCCGGGAGTGAGCCTGTGATGACCGCCTATGAAATGAACTTTGACGGCCTGGTCGGACCGACGCACAACTACGGCGGCCTGTCCTACGGCAACGTGGCGTCGCAGAGCAACAGCCAGGCCGCATCCAACCCGCGTGAAGCGGCGAAGCAGGGCCTGTCGAAGATGAAGGCGCTGATGGAGCTGGGCTTCAAACAGGGTGTATTCGCCCCGCAAGAGCGCCCGGCCGTCGCCTCGCTGCGCGCCCTGGGCTTCTCTGGCACTGATGCCGAAGTCATCGCCAAGGCTGCCAAGGAGGCCATGCCGCTGCTGGCCGCAGTCAGCTCGGCGTCCTGCATGTGGACCGCAAACGCCGCCACCGTCAGCCCCAGTGCCGACACCGCCGATGGCCGCGTGCACTTCACCGCGGCCAACCTGAACTGCAAGTTCCACCGCTCCATCGAGCATCCGCAGACCAGCCGCATCCTCGCGGCGATGTTCAACGACGAGCAGCGCTTCGCCCACCACGCCGCCTTGCCGGCGGTTGCCCAGTTCGGTGACGAGGGCGCGGCCAACCACACGCGCTTCTGCAAGTCCTACGGCGAAGCCGGCGTGGAGTTCTTCGTGTTCGGCCGCAGTGCCTTCGACAGCCGCTTCCCGGCGCCGCAGCGCTACCCGGCGCGGCAGACACTGGAAGCCTGCCAGGCGGTCGCCCGCCTGCACGGCCTGAGCGATGACGGCGTGGTCTACGCCCAGCAGAACCCGGCAGTGATCGACCAGGGCGTGTTCCATAACGATGTGATTGCCGTGGGCAACGGCGAAGTACTGTTCCACCACGAAGACGCCTTCCTCGATACCGAGCGCGTCCTCGCCGAACTGCACGACAAGCTGGGTCGCCGTGGCGGCCGCTTCCGCGCCGTGTGCGTGCCGCGCGACCAGGTCACGGTCGAGGACGCGGTGAAGTCCTACCTGTTCAACAGCCAGCTGCTCACCCGCGCCGACGGCAATATGCTGCTGATCGTCCCGGAGGAGTGCCGCAAGAACGAGCGCGTGTGGAATTACCTGTCGCGCCTGACCGCCGAGGACGGCCCGATCCGCGAGGTGAAGGTGTTCGACCTCAAGCAGAGCATGCAGAACGGCGGCGGCCCCGCCTGCCTGCGCCTGCGCGTGGCGCTGAACGACACCGAACTGGCGGCGGTCAATCCCGGCGTGATCATGACCCCGACCCTGCACGACACCCTGGTTACCTGGGGCGACAAGCACTACCGCGATCGCCTGGCCGAGTCCGACCTGGCCGACCCGCAACTGTTGGTCGAGTGCCGGACGGCGTTGGATGAATTGACTCAGATCCTTAAACTGGGCTCGGTTTATCCCTTCCAGCTGAACTGAGTGAATGACATGACCGAAAGCCTCCCGCTGATTCTTGAAGACAACAAGGGCGAACGCCGCGAGACCCACACCGCGCGCCTGGCCATTCGCCTGGAAGGGCGCGAGCTGTGGCTGGAGGCCGACGGCAAGGGCGGCCTGGTGATCTACGCCGACTCCCATGAGGACGACGCCGAGATCCCGCTGCTGGTGGTGCGCCCGCAGGCGGTGAACCAGTTGGGCCTGAGCCTGGAGCTGGAAGCCGCCGAAGTCCACGAACATGGTCCAGACTGTGGATGTGACCACCACCACTGACCGCGGAGTCCACGGCCGGCCAGGCCGCAGGACATGATGGAGGCGTCCGCATGCTAGCCCTGGGCAAACTGCTCGAACTGACCCTCGCCGGCCGTGAGCCGACGGAAAAGATTCAGCTCACCGCAGACGGCACCCGTTTGCACTGGCTGGCCGAAGGCGCTCTTGAAATCACTCCGCCGATAGCGCGGGACAATGGCCGCGACCTGCTGCTCTCGGCCGGTATCCATGGCAACGAGACCGCGCCCATCGAGCTGCTCGACCGCCTGGTGCACCGCATCGCCCGCGGCGAGCTGAAGCCGGCGGCGCGGGTGCTGTTCCTGCTCGGCAACCCCGAGGCCATGCGCCGTGGCGAGCGTTACCTGGAGCAGGACATCAACCGCCTGTTCTGCGGTCGCCATGAAGAGGGCAGCGGCAACGAGGCCCTGCGCGCAGCCGAGCTCGAGCGCCTGGCCGCCGCGTTCTTCGCCCGCGAAGGCCGCCCGCGCCTGCACTACGACCTGCACACCGCGATCCGCGGCTCGAAGATCGAGCAGTTCGCGCTCTATCCCTGGGCCAGCGGCCGCGAACATTCCCGCGAGGAGCTGGCGCGCCTGCGCAGCGCCGGCATCGACGCTGTGCTGCTGCAGAGCAAGCCGGGCATCACCTTCAGCGCCTACACCTACAGCCACCTGGGCGCCGAGGCCTTTACCCTGGAGCTGGGCAAGGCGCGGCCGTTCGGGCAGAACCAGGCGGTGAACCTGGATCGCCTGGAAGCCATGCTCGAAGGCGTAATCAGCGGCCAGGAGGCAGACGGTGCGCAGCTCGACGGTCTGCAGCTGTTCGCCGTTTCCCGCGAAGTGATCAAGCACAGCGACCACTTCCGCCTGCACCTGGACGACGCGGTGGACAACTTCACCGAGCTGGACCACGGCTTCCTGTTGGCCGAGGACATCGGTGGCACCCGCTGGATCGTGGAGGAGCAGGGCGCACGGATCATCTTCCCCAACCCACGGGTGAAGAACGGCCTGCGCGCCGGCATTCTGGTGGTCCCCACCGAGCTCTGATTTGCCATTCTTCCCGGCTGGCTTCGCGGTTTCCCTTCACGCCGAACGGCTCCCTCTCCCTTCGGAGCGGGGCGCGTAGCCAGGGCTGGGGAGAGGGGAGCGGGCTACGGGGATACTTCGGCGTAGACTTGGCACCATTCCCCCTCCCTAACCCTCCCCCTGAAGGGAGAGGGGACCATCCGGCGTGGCTGCAGGTGATGCTGCTCGCCGGCGAGGCTCTATTAATAATCCACGCCTTGTTCCTCTGCCTCCAAGCCCTTAGCATCGGCCCTTTCTGCCTGATGCCCGAGGAGCCTTGCCATGTCTATCATCGACCTTCGCAGCGACACCGTGACCCTGCCTACCGCCGGCATGCGCGAGGCGATGGCGCGGGCCGAGCTGGGCGATGACGTCTACGGCGAAGACCCGACGGTGAACCGCCTGGAAGCGACCCTGGCCGAGCGCCTGGGATTCGCTGCCGCGCTGTTCGTCCCCACCGGCACCATGAGCAACCTGCTCGGCCTGATGGCCCATTGCGGCCGCGGCGACGAGTACATCGTCGGCCAGCAGGCGCACACCTATAAATATGAAGGCGGCGGCGCCGCGGTACTGGGCTCCATTCAGCCGCAGCCCATCGAGGGCGAAGCCGATGGTTCGCTGGATCTGGCCAAGGTCGAGGCAGCGATCAAGCAGGACGATTTCCACTTCGCTCGCACCCGCCTGCTGGCGCTGGAAAACACCATGCAGGGCAAGGTCCTGCCGCTGACCTACCTGGCGGCTGCGCGGGAAATGACCCGCCGTCGCGGCCTGGCGCTGCACCTGGACGGCGCGCGCCTGTACAACGCGGCGGTGAAACTGGGCGTGGACGCCCGCGAGATCACCCGCCACTTCGATTCCGTTTCGGTCTGCCTGTCCAAGGGCCTTGGTGCGCCGGTGGGCTCGGTGCTCTGCGGCGATGCCGAGCTGATCGGCCGCGCACGCCGCCTGCGCAAGATGGTCGGCGGTGGCATGCGCCAGGCCGGCGGCTTGGCAGCGGCAGCGCTCTATGCGCTGGACCATCAGGTCGAGCGCCTGGCCGATGACCATGCCAACGCCGAAGCGCTGGGCCGTGGCCTTGCTGAACTGGGCTACCGCATCGAGCCGGTACAGACCAACATGGTCTACGTCGGCATTGGCGAGCAGGCCGGTGCGCTGGGCGAGCACCTGGCCGAGCGCGGCATCCGCGTCAGCCCGGCGGCGCGCCTGCGCCTGGTCACCCACCTTGACGTGAAAAGCGCGGATATTCCTCGTATCGTCGAAGCATTCGCCGCCTTTCGTCGTTCCTGACAGAAATTATTGCGCGATAGGGGTTAACTATCGCGCAAAGACACTACAACCTTGATGCGGGGCCGATATAATGCGGCCCTTTGCCGGCGATTCGTGGCCGCATTTTTCCGTGGAAGAACCTATGAAAAGCGCTGAAATCCGTGAAGCCTTCCTCCGCTTCTTCGAAGAGAAGGGGCACACCCGCGTAGCGTCCAGTTCGCTGATCCCCGCGAACGACCCGACCCTGCTGTTCACCAACGCAGGCATGAACCAGTTCAAGGACTGCTTCCTGGGCCTGGAAAAGCGCGCCTACACCCGCGCCACCACCAGCCAGAAGTGCGTGCGTGCCGGCGGCAAGCACAACGACCTGGAAAACGTCGGCTACACCGCGCGCCACCACACCTTCTTCGAAATGCTGGGCAACTTCAGCTTCGGCGACTATTTCAAGCGCGATGCCATTACCTATGCCTGGGAATTCCTCACCTCGGACAAGTGGCTGAACCTGCCCAAGGACAAACTCTGGGTCACCGTCTACGCCACCGATGACGAGGCCTACGACATCTGGACCAAGGAAGTCGGCATTCCGGCCGAGCGCATGGTCCGTATCGGCGACAACAAGGGCGCGCCGTACGCCTCCGATAACTTCTGGGCGATGGGCGACACCGGTCCGTGCGGCCCGTGCACCGAGATCTTCTTCGACCACGGCGCCGACATCTGGGGCGGCCCGCCCGGCTCGCCGGAAGAAGACGGCGACCGCTACATCGAGATCTGGAACAACGTCTTCATGCAGTTCAACCGCACCGCAGACGGCGTGATGCACGCGCTGCCGGCGCCGAGCGTGGACACCGGCATGGGCCTTGAGCGCATCAGCGCCGTGCTGCAGCATGTCCACTCGAACTACGAGATCGACCTGTTCCAGAGCCTGCTGAAGGCGTCGGCCGACGCCATCGGTTGCGCCAACGACGATGCTCCGTCGCTCAAAGTGGTCGCCGACCACATCCGTTCCTGCGGCTTCCTGATCGCCGACGGTGTGCTGCCGTCCAACGAAGGTCGCGGCTACGTGCTGCGCCGCATCATCCGTCGCGCCTGCCGTCACGGTAACAAGCTGGGCGCCAAGGGCACCTTCTTCCACAAGATCGTGGCCGCGCTGGTCGGTGAGATGGGCGAGGCCTTCCCCGAGCTCAAGCAGCAGCAGGCGCACATCGAGCGCGTGCTGAAGACCGAGGAAGAGCAGTTCGCCAAGACCCTGGAGCAGGGCCTGAAGATCCTCGAGCAGGACCTCTCCGAGCTCAAGGGCAGCGTCATCCCCGGCAACGTGGTGTTCAAGCTGTACGACACCTACGGCTTCCCGGTGGACCTGACCAACGACATCGCCCGCGAGCGCAGCCTGACCCTCGACGAGGAAGGCTTCGAGCGCGAGATGGAGGCCCAGCGCGAGCGTGCCCGCTCCGCCAGCGCCTTCGGCATGGACTACAACAGCCTGGTGAAAGTGGATGGCGACACCCGCTTCCTCGGCTACCAGGGCGTTTCCGGCGCTGGCCAGATCGTCGCCCTGTTCAAGGATGGCAAGGCCGTCGAGCAACTGAACGAAGGGGAAGAGGGCGTCGTCGTCCTCGACCAGACTCCGTTCTACGCCGAGTCCGGCGGCCAGGTCGGTGACAGCGGCTACCTGCAGGGTGCCGGCGTGCGCTTCGACGTACGCGACACCACCAAGGCCGGCGGCGCGCACCTGCACCTCGGTGTAGTTGCCCAGGGCAGCCTGAGCGTTGGCGCGGCTGTCAAAGCCGAAGTCGACGCCTCCGTGCGCCAGGCCACTGCGCTGAACCACTCCGCTACCCACCTGCTGCACGCCGCGCTGCGCCAGGTGCTGGGCGATCACGTCCAGCAGAAAGGCTCGCTGGTCGACAGCCAGCGCCTGCGCTTCGACTTCAGCCACTTCGAGGCGATCAAGCCCGAGCAACTGAAGCAGCTGGAAGACATCGTCAACACCGAGATCCGCAAGAACTCCGAGGTCGAGACCGAAGAGACCGACATCGAATCCGCCAAGAACAAAGGCGCCATGGCGCTGTTCGGCGAGAAGTACGGTGATCAGGTGCGCGTGCTGAGCATGGGCGGCAGCTTCTCCGTCGAACTGTGCGGCGGCACACACGTCTCCCGCACCGGCGACATCGGCCTGTTCAAGATCACCAGCGAAGGCGGTGTGGCCTCCGGCGTGCGCCGTATCGAAGCGGTCACCGGCGCTGCTGCGCTGGCTTACCTCAATGGTGCCGAAGAGCAACTCAAGGAAGCGGCCGGTCTGATCAAGGGCAGCCGCGACAACCTGCTGGACAAGCTGTCCGGCCTGATCGAGCGCAACCGTCAGCTGGAGAAGGAACTGGAGCAGCTCAAGGCCAAGGCCGCCAGCGCAGCCGGCGACGACCTGGCGGGCTCCGCCGTGGAAGTTGGCGCCGTGAAGGTGCTGTCCTCGCGTCTCGACGGCCTCGATGGCAAGGCGCTGCTGGCGCTGGTCGACCAACTGAAGAACAAGCTGGGCAGCGGTGTGATCCTGCTGGGCGGCGTGTTCGAAGAGAAGGTCGTGCTGGTCGCCGGCGTGACCCAGGATCTGACCGCCAAGCTCAAGGCCGGCGATCTGATGAAGCAGGCCGCTGCGGCCGTGGGCGGGAAGGGCGGTGGTCGCCCGGACATGGCCCAGGGCGGTGGCGTGGATGCCGGCAAGCTGGACGAAGCTCTGGCGCTGGCAGTGACATTTGTCGAACAGGGCCTCTAAAGGCCTTGAAATACGGGGCCCGCAGCGCGTCCGGCGGGCCTTGGCAGCATGCGGTGATGCATGTTTAATGGGCGCCCTTCAGGAATCAGGCGGCTTTTGAAATGGCTTTGATCGTACAGAAGTTTGGAGGGACCTCCGTCGGCACCGTCGAGAGAATCGAACAGGTAGCCGAGAAGGTGAAGAAATTCCGTGAAGCGGGTGACGACATCGTCGTGGTGGTGTCCGCCATGAGCGGTGAGACCAACCGCCTGATTGGTCTGGCCAAACAGATCATGGACCAGCCGATCCCGCGCGAGCTGGACGTCATGGTCTCCACCGGCGAGCAGGTGACCATCGCCCTGCTGAGCATGGCGCTGATGAAGCGCGGTGTGCCGGCGGTGTCCTACACCGGTAACCAGGTTCGTATCCTGACCGATAGTTCCCACACCAAGGCGCGTATCCTGAGCATCGACGATGCGAACATTCGCGCAGATCTGAAGGCTGGCCGCGTGGTCGTGGTCGCCGGCTTCCAGGGTGTGGACGAGCACGGCAATATCACTACCCTCGGCCGTGGCGGCTCCGACACCACGGGCGTGGCCCTGGCGGCGGCGCTGAAGGCAGATGAGTGCCAGATCTACACCGACGTCGATGGCGTCTACACCACCGACCCGCGCGTCGTGCCGCAGGCGCGCCGCCTGGACAAGATCACCTTCGAAGAGATGCTGGAAATGGCCAGCCTCGGTTCCAAGGTGCTGCAGATCCGTTCGGTGGAATTCGCCGGCAAGTACAACGTCCCGCTGCGCGTGCTGCACAGCTTCCAGGAGGGTCCGGGCACCCTCATTACCCTTGATGAAGAGGAATCCATGGAACAGCCGATCATCTCCGGCATCGCCTTCAACCGCGACGAAGCCAAGCTGACCATCCGTGGCGTACCGGATACCCCCGGCGTTGCTTTCAAGATTCTCGGCCCGATCAGTGCCGCCAATGTAGAAGTCGACATGATCGTGCAGAACGTTTCGCACGATAACACCACCGACTTCACCTTCACCGTGCACCGCAACGACTACCAGGCCGCCCTGGAAATCCTCAAGCAGACCGCCACCAGCATCGGTGCGCGCGAAGCCACCGGCGACACCAACATCGCCAAGGTTTCCATCGTCGGCGTCGGCATGCGCTCCCACGCCGGTGTCGCCAGTCGCATGTTCGAGGCCCTGGCCAAGGAGACCATCAACATCCAGATGATCTCCACCTCGGAAATCAAGGTTTCCGTGGTTATTGAAGAGAAGTACCTCGAGTTGGCGGTCCGTGCCCTGCACACCGCTTTCGAACTCGACGCCCCGGCCCGACAGGGCGAGTAAGGCGAGAACTACCGAAAGGCGCGGCTACCCCGCGCCTTTTGTCGTTTTTGACTGTCTGACAGGAACTTTCTTTCCGGCAGGACTGGTCAATACTTGGGTGAAGGATTCGTGCACTTGATCTATGCGAATCTGCCACCATTTCTTTTTTTGCAGACTGCTTATCCCGTAACACGTAAGGAGAAAGGAATGCTGATTCTGACTCGCCGGGTCGGAGAGACCCTGATGGTCGGTGACGATGTCACCGTGACTGTGTTGGGCGTTAAAGGAAATCAGGTGCGTATCGGTGTGAATGCGCCGAAGGAAGTTGCTGTGCACCGTGAGGAAATCTACCAGCGCATCCAGAAAGAGAAAGACCAAGAACCAAACCATTAATTTTTCTAAAATTTTTCTTTGCAAACGGGGAAAACATGGATATCATGCGCCCCGTGTTGCGGAGAGGTGGCCGAGTGGCCGAAGGCGCTCCCCTGCTAAGGGAGTACACCTCAAAAGGGTGTCGGGGGTTCGAATCCCCCCCTCTCCGCCATTGCATCCTCTGGTGCGATGATTTGTCCGGTAGCGTAAGTTACTGAAAAGATTGAAAAATCCTGTTGACGAATCAGAAAAATCGCTCTAGAATTTGCGCCCTCATCAGCGCACTCATAGCTCAGCTGGATAGAGTACTCGGCTACGAACCGAGCGGTCGGAGGTTCGAATCCTCCTGAGTGCGCCATATACGAGGCAACGCGAAAGCGGGGCTTCAGTGGCGAAAGGGCTGAAAAGCCGTTAGCTACAACCAGTTGGTGAATCTGGTTAAACTTTACCGACGACGCACTCATAGCTCAGCTGGATAGAGTACTCGGCTACGAACCGAGCGGTCGGAGGTTCGAATCCTCCTGAGTGCGCCATATACGAAAGGGCCTGCAGAAATGCAGGCCCTTTTTCTTTGCCCTCGAAAAATAGCGGCAGTGCTTTCAGCGCTTCGCCTTGCCCATTACGCAGCCGTCCTCGTCGAAGGTCACGGTTCGCGCACCGTGCTTCTTGTCCGCCTCGTAGTGATAGCGCAGCGTCTCGTTGTGCTGGCTGGTCCTGTCTGGCCTCCCCAGGGCGCTCTCCACGTCGCTGCGCGTCATTCCCGTCCTTACACGCCCCTCGATGATCGCCTTGCGCCGCGCGCTGCCCGTGACGCGGTTGCCGCAGCCGTTCTGCTGTTCGCCAACGACCATGACGGACTCTCGCTCGGCTTCCTTGCCCTGGCCCCTGCTTCGCGCCGCAGGCTTCTGCACGACGGTTTCCTGCGGTATGGCCATTGGCACTGGCTCGCCGCTGCCGGGCGTTGGGTTACTCGCTTCCTGGATTTCCTGCTGTCGTTCCACGGGGCAGCCATACTGACTGAACAGCACGCTGCCGTCGGCCGCGGTGCAGCGGAACACCGAGGCCGCCTCGCAGGTCGGTACTAGTGGAATCAGGAGTGAACAGAGCAGGGCGGGCAGGCGCATGGATTTCTCCGTGATGGCGGGCCTGCCTGCAGCCTAGGAGTGGAAATTGTCAGTCGGAGCCGGGTGTCCTGTGGGAGCTTTCGGGCGTCGAACCGGGCAGTGATTCGCCAGTGAACTTTCGCCCGCAAGCGATTGTTCTGGCCGCCATTTTGTAACGCCTAATGCACCTTGGAGTGTTATCATTTCCCGCATCTGCCCTCGATGGGCGCATGGGACACCACCATGGACTTACCCAGTAGTTACTCAGAACCCCGATTGCGTACACACGACCTGATGTATTGATCCCCTCTGGCCCGTTCTGCCACTGGGGGTGGAGCGTGCTATGACCGAAGTAGAAGCCAAAAAGCCGCAGGAAAGCCTGCAGGACCGCCTCAACCAGGTGGTCGACCTGCTGCACAAGCACAAGCTGGTGGAAGACCTGACGCACCGTCAGGAAGGCCAGCATCAAGACCTCGTCGAAAACCTCGTGCACCGCCAGAACCTTGCCGAATTGCAGCGCAAGATGGACGAGTTGCACCCGGCCGACATCGCCCACATCCTCGAATCGCTGCCGTTGGACGACCGCCTGACGGTCTGGCAACTGGTCAAGGCCGAGCGCGACGGCGACATCCTCCTCGAAGTTTCCGACTCGGTGCGGGAAACCCTGATCGCCGACATGGACGATCACGAGATTCTCGCCGCCGCCCGCGACATGGACGCGGACGAACTCGCGGACCTGGCGCCGGAACTGCCGCGCGATGTCGTCCATGAGCTGATGGAAACCCTCGACCAGCAGCAGCGCGAGCGTGTGCGCTCGGCGCTGTCCTACGAGGAAGACCAGGTCGGCGCGCTGATGGACTTCGAGATGGTCACCATCCGCGACGATGTCAGCCTGGAAGTGGTATTGCGCTACCTGCGCCGCCTGAAGGAGCTGCCGGGCCATACCGACAAGCTCTTCGTCGTCGACTATGACGGCGTGCTCAAGGGCGTGCTGCCGATCAAGCGCCTGCTGGTGAACGATCCGGACAAGGACGTGGCGGAAGTCATGGCCACCGATCCTGTGACTTTCAGCCCTGACGAGGACGGTTACGACGCCGCCCAGGCGTTCGAGCGTTACGACCTGATTTCCGCCCCCGTGGTGGACAAGAACGGCAAGCTCATCGGCCGTCTGACTATCGACGAGATGGTCGACCTGATCCGTGAGGAAAGCGAAAGCGAAGTCCTGAACATGGCCGGTCTGCGTGAAGAGGAAGACATCTTCGCCTCGGTCTGGAAGTCGGTCGGCAACCGCTGGGCCTGGCTGGCTACCAACCTGGTCACCGCCTTCATCGCCTCGCGGGTGATCGGCCTGTTCGAAGGCTCCATCGAGAAGCTGGTGGCACTGGCGGCGCTGATGCCCATCGTGGCCGGTATCGGTGGCAACTCCGGTAACCAGACCATCACCATGATCGTCCGCGCCATGGCCCTGGATCAGATCCAGACCAGCAGCGCCAACCGCCTGCTGCGCAAGGAGCTGGGCGTGGCTCTGGTGAACGGCCTGGTGTGGGGCGGAGTGATCGGCCTGGTCGCCTTCTACCTGTACGGCAACTGGGAGCTGGGCGCGGTGATGACCGGTGCCATGACGCTGAACCTGCTGCTTGCCGCGCTGATGGGCGTATTGATCCCGATGACCTTGCTGCGCCTGGGCCGCGACCCGGCCATGGGCTCCAGCGTGATGATCACCGCCATGACCGACAGTGGCGGCTTCTTCATCTTCCTCGGGCTGGCCACGCTGTTCCTGATGTAGCGCCCGACCCGCCGAAAAGGCCGCCCGCGAGGCGGCTTTTTTGTGCCCGTCATGCGGGTAGGGTCGGCATGAAAACGGGGCATGAAAAAGCCGGCTCAAGGCCGGCTGTTTCGGGTGTCGCGAGCGAATCAGGCTTCGTTCTGTGCCATCTCGGCATCGTGCGCGATGAGGGCAATCAGAGCGTTCTGCTGACGATGGGTCAGCTGGCGGAAACGCTGAAGCAGTTCGCGTTCGTGCAGGCTGAGTTCCGGGCTGTCCAGGCGGATGCCCAGGTTGTCCTGCAGGGCACCTTCCTGCAGCAGGCTCTGTTCGAGACGCGCGATGATCTCGGAGTTCATGCTGCGGTGGTGGCTGCGGGCGACGTCGGCGATACGCTCACGCATGCCTTCGGGCAGACGTACGACGAATTTGTCAGCAGTACGGCTGGAGTAGGTGGGGGTTGCCTGTTTCAATGGGCGCATACTTTAAACCTGTAAGTCAGGGAGGCCGATGCCATGGGTCAGCGTTCGTTCAGGCCCTTTGACAGCGATTTCCAATGGCCGTTCAGCGCGTCGTCAAAGCTTTTGTGAAAATATCCAATAACTTGACGTCAAACCTTCGGCATATTGTGTCTTGGGTGAAGGCTAAATGCCAGCACCAATCGTCCGAAATGAGACCGCCTAGGCAGACCTTTCTTTAGATGGGAGTTAAGGGGAAAGCTGGCGATGTGCCCATAGCTGTCAGCGTAGTTGATATGTCGTCCGTGGCTGCCTGCCGTTGGGCGGCCCGATGCGGTCGCTTCGACGTTGGCTTTCATGATGGCACAGCGCCCGGCGGCGAGTCAGTGGATGCCCGCTTCAGCGGTCTTTCGTTATGAGTTTTCACTGATATCGCACAAGGCTCGGCGTATTATCCGGCCCGCGGATCAGAATTGAAGTAGCGCCGAGCCGCCGGTGCACCGAGAGTCTTATGACCCCAGGCAGACTGATTTTCCTGATGGGCCCTTCGGGATCCGGCAAGGACAGCGTATTGCAGGCAGCCAGCGCTCCCCTGGCCGCGATGGATTGCCGGATCGTCCGGCGCGTCATCACGCGTTCCGCCGAGGCGCGTGGAGAGGAGGCGCTGTCGGTGAGCGTCGAGGAGTTCACCCGCCTGGAGCGTTCCGGTGCTTTCGCCATGAGCTGGCGTGCCAATGGCCTGCACTACGGAATCCCCCGCGAGATCGATGACTGGCTCGCCGCCGGTCACGACGTGCTGGTCAATGGTTCGCGCAAATACCTGCCCGAAGCCCGCCGTCGCTATCCGCAGTTGATCGCGGTGCTGCTGAAGGTCGAGGCTGATGTGCTGCGCCAGCGCCTGCTCAAGCGTGGGCGGGAGACGCCGATGGAAATCGAGGAGCGTCTGGCGCGCAATGCGCACTTCGCCGATGGCCTGCCGGGCCCGCTGGTGGAGTTGGACAACTCGGTGTCCCTGGAGGTGACGGTCGGCCATCTGCTGGACCTGCTTGCCCCTTCGGACGCACAGGCCAGCTGAGGTCAGTCCAGACTCAGCGACAGGCTGACGCCGTGGGGCGCGAAGCCCATCGCGGCGTAGAAGCGGTGCGCCATTTCCCGGTCCTGGTGGCTGGAGAGCGCCAGCTTGTAGCACTTCCAGTCCCGTGCCCATTCCACGGCGCGGCCGATCAGCGCCTGGCCGATGCCCTGGCCGCGCGCACGGCTGTCCACCACCATGTCTTCGAGGATCGCCGAGCGGGCGAAGCCGTGGGCGATGTGCTCGATCAGGTGCAGGGTGCAGGTGCCCAGCAAGGTTCCATCGCGCTCGGCGATGAGCGTCACTCGTGATGGCAACTGGTTGCCCAGGGCCAGCGCGAGCAGCGCTGTGTCGGGCAGCGGGTCGCGGGTTCCCAGTTGCTGCAGTAGCGGCGCGAGGGCTGCGGCGTCCTCGACCGTGGCGACGCGTACATCGAAGGTGGCGAAGGGGGAGTCGGGCAGGGCGCCGTCTTCTGAGGTCATGGTGATTCTCCGGCTGACGGCAAAATTATGGACCGGGCCGGTGGCGGTGGCATGACAAATCGCTTGTCGCTGGTTAACATGCCGACCCGATTGTCCCGGTAGCTCAATTGGATAGAGCGTCCCCCTCCTAAGGGGAAGGTTGGAGGTTCGACCCCTCTCCGGGACACCAGTATGAAAAGGCCCGCTTGCGCGGGCCTTTTTCGTTTCACTCAGGGCGAATAGGTCGTTCGATTGCGGCCATTGTGCTTGGAGCTGTAGAGCGCCTTGTCCGCCTTGATCAGTGCTTCGCTGAGGTTTCCCTCCAGGCTCAGGTGCGCGAGGCCGAGGCTAATGGTGACGCTGGGATGGCCGGGAAGGTCGGCGGTGGCCTCGCGCAGTTGCTCGAGCCGTGCCTGCGCCTGGTCGGCATCAAGGCCCCAGAGGTAGAGGCCGAACTCCTCACCGCCCAGCCGGGCGAATTCGAAGTCGCCCATCTGTTGCTTGATCGCCAGTGCGACGCGGGTCAGCACTTCGTCGCCGATGTCGTGCCCGTAGGTGTCGTTGACCCGTTTGAAATGGTCGATATCGATCATCGCCAGGTAGCGTTGCTCGCCGTCTTCTTCCAGGCGCTTGCCCACCCGCGCCATGAAGGAGCGGCGATTGGGAATGCCGGTCAGGGTGTCGATGTAGGCCTGATCCAGCAGCAGGCGGGCCATGGCGTAGTTGTGCAGCTTGGCCTGGCTGAGGTGGTGGAAGATGTACACCGTGAGGGCGCTGATGAAGACCGGATAGCAGATCAGCATGCTGTGTCGCACGTTGAACTCGGGCACGTTGCCCAGGAACGGGTTGAGCAGCAACCAGGTGATGGCCAGTACCGCGAAGAAGGCCGGGCGGTTCAGCGGCAGCACCGTCGCGCTGTAGAGCACGGTGGAGGCGCAGATCACCAGCCAGGCCTGGCGCACGTCACTGGGAATGCCTTCGATCAGCAGGCGCGCGCCCCAGGCGAAGGTCACGACGAAGGCGAAGTTGATCAGGTAGAAATGCACTGCGCGGCGGGCCACTGCGGTCAGGGCAAAAAGGATGACGAAGGCTGCGAGGAACAGCAGTGAGATGTAGCTGAAGCCCTGGCCGGTCTGGAAGCTGACGATCAGGTCGAAGAGAAGCCAGATGCCGATGCTGACGCCGAATACCAGCAGGCTGAAGCCTTTGAGCCGCTCGAAGTCATGCTGGAGAAACTCGGCGCGCAGTTCAGGTGAAACGTGTTGCTTCACGACTTCCGATTCGATGGTCTTGAACATGAACGGTCCTGTACGGGGGCGGGATCGCTCGCGCGAGAATAGACGAACTCGGTGGCCTCCGCGCGGTGTCCGGCAGGTCGCGCGCGGGGGTTGGTCTCAAGGGTGCAGGGCGGTGCCGGCTTGCGCCCGCTGGTTGTCCAGCAGGAGTTTGCCCCAGGGCCGATAACGCACTTCGAAGACGGCACTGGCGTGACAGCCCGTGGAGACGCTGGACGGTGCGGCAGGCTCGGCGCGGAAGGTCTGGCCGGCGGCACTGGTCTGGCGGAAGGCTTCGCGGACGATGCCAACCGAGCAGGGGAGAGCGGCAGCGTAAGCCTGGCGTACCCGCTCGGGCAGCGCGCCGGTGCCGGCGCCGTCCTGCCACCAGACCTGTACACCGAGACCGGCGATCTCGCCCAGCCAGTTGCCGTATACCTGCGGCGCGAGCTTGCCGCCGGAGAATGCGCTCAATTGCAGCGGCGCCTTCATCTGGCCGGCGAAGTCCTTGAGCTGGCGTTGCAGGGCTTGTCGGCGTTCGGCGGCCTGGAAGTGCCAGTCATCCAGCTCCATCGGCAGGTACCAGGCGGCGACAGGGAGTTTCCATTGCTCGCTCACTTGCCGTTGCTGCGCCAGGGAACGGCCGAGCTGGTGCTGCCAGTAGGCCTCCAGGCCGGGTGTGTCCAGTTCGCTCTGGCGCTGGTAGTAGGCCGGGTCTATGTACAGGCCGAGTACCAGTTGCAGGCCGTTGTCGTGGGCGCTTTTCAGGGCATGTGCGAGCCAGCCGCCGGCGCCGCCAAAGTCGGAGTCGCCATAGGCGGTCCATTGCACGATCAGCGTCTTCGCACCCTGGGCCGCGCTGGCGCGCCAGATCTGTTGCCACTGCGCCTCGCTGAGTGACGCATCGACGTTCAGCGGCTGATAGAACAGGCGATCGTCGGCCTGGGCAGCGAAGGCGGAGAGGAGCAGGGCGAGGGAGAGAATCAGGCGGCGCATCAGAAATTCACCTCGAGTCCCACCAGCCAACCGTTGGCCTTTTCGTAGAGATTGCCGGCCATGCCCAACTGGTATTCGGTGCGCACGGTGACGTGGGCGCGGTAGGCGTTGTAGCGATCCTCGCCGTACCAGTATTGCCAGCGCAGGCCGACACCGCTGCGCAGGTCCTGGCGCCAGTCGTTGCTCGGGTCCTGCGTGGAGAACTCGGCAAAGCCGTAGGGCATGATCGTTTGCGGCGAATCCACCGGCAGTTTCCAGGTGTGGCCCTGCTGGTAGCGCGAGACCCACTGGTGGTCGCCGGCGTGGGTCCACCAGGCGAAGTCGGTGTAGAGGAAGCGTTCGTCCCAGTCGCTCTCGTCCACGCGCCAGTCGTCGCGGTACTCGCCCTGGTCGAGGAAGGAGGCCGTGGCGCGCAACAGGAAGTCGGTGCTGGTCTGGCCGTACTTGTCGCGCTGGCGGATGTAGCGCTCGAATTTCTCCGGCGTACCGATCTCGTGCCAGCGCAGCCCCTCGAAGGCGTCTTCAGGATCGACGTCGCCGTTCACCGTGTTCTGCTTGTACAGCTCGCTGTAGAGGTTGAGGTTGTAGTCGCCGAAGGGCTTGTAGCGCAGGCCGAAACCGGCGGCGAGGGTCTGGGTGTATTCCTTGCGCCCTTCGTTGCCGGCGATCGCCCGGCCATACACCGAGAGGGTGCTGCCGTTGCGGGTCGGTTCATCGCCCAGTGCGTGGTCCCAGATGAAGGTCTGCAGGTTCTGCGATTGGGCGCGGCGCTTGTTGCCGACCTTGTTTTCACCGATGGGGACGGCCACGGTGGTGATGCCTGCCGGCGACCAGGTACTGGCGATGGTCAGGTTGTCGCGCTGGGACAACGTCTGATGCGCACGGCGCTGACGGAAGCGACGAGCTTCGAGGCTGCCGTATTCGTCGTCGGCGGCCACCGGGTCCTGCTCCAGGTCGATGACCCGGCGCAACTCGCGGCGGGCGGCGAAGCTGTCTTCGGCCTCGTCGTAGCGCCAGGCCAGGGTTTCGCCCAGGCGGAAGTCTTCCGGGTAGTCGCGGGTGGCGCGTTCCAGGTAGGGAATCGCAGTACGCCGCTCTTGCGGCGTATCGGTGCCGGCCAGGCGCATGCCGTAGTCGGCGCGGAAGCGCGGGTTGTTCGGCTCGCGGCGTACCGCCTCGGCCAGCCAGAGTTTGCTCTGCTGCTTGTCGCCGGCCTTCTGGGCGCTGCCGGCGGCATTGTAGTAGTGCTGGCCGTTGGGCTCGTGTTGCAGGGCCTCGCGGTGCCGGGTAAGGGCCAGGGGATAGTCGCCACGGGCATCGGCGATGTTGGCGCCCAGTGCCCAATCGTCCGCGCTGCTTTTCCTCGCCTGCTGCCAGTAGCGCTCGGCGCCGGCATTGTCGTTGGTGAGCAGCGCGGCGCGGCTGGCGGTGAGGCGGGCGTTGTCGTTGAGTTCGCTGGCGGGCAGGGCATTGAAGATGCGCAGGGCGCCGGCCGGGTCGCCGGCGGCTTCCAGCGCATAGGCCAGCGGCAGCTGGCTGTCCTTGTCGCCGTGGGCGATGGCGGCCTGGTAGTAGACCACCGCTTCGCCGGGGCGCGCGGGCATGGCGCAGCGGCCCAGGGCGCGCAGTTCGCCGGGGGTGTTGGAATCCGGGCTCAGGTAGCGCTGCAGGGCATCACAGCGCCCGGCTTCGGCCAGGCGACCGAGCAGGTAGCCGCGCGAGACCGGGTCGGCCTTGGGCAGCAGGGCTTCGATGCGGGCGACGTCCAGCGGCGTGTCATTGCGTGCATGGATGCCGGCCAGGCGCTGCAGCAGCGTGGGCGGCAAGTTGCCGCCGCGTCGGTCGTAGGCGCTTTCCAGCAGTTGCTTGGCGCGCTCGGTGCGCCCGGCGTTGAGCGCAAGATAGCTCGCTTGGTCGAGCGCCTTGAGGTCGCCGGTCTGGCGATAGCGCTGCTCCCACAGCGCGGCCGCTTCGCCGGTGCGGCCACGGGCCTGCAGCAGCTCGGCGCGCTGGCGCACGGTATCGGGTGTCTGCGGCTGGCGGGATAGCCAGGCCAGGGCCAGGTCGGTGCGGCCCTGGCGTCGCCAGGAGTCCACCAGCTGGTCGCGGCGGGCGGTGTCCCAGGGTTCGGGCAGCCGGGTGTTTTCCAGCAGGTCGGTGGCCTCCAGGTGTTGGGCCAGGACCAGCCAGGTCTTCGGATCGTCAGTGGGCTTGCACTGCTGCAGCTTCGCCAGTGCCGCTGCCTGGTCGTGGCGTGACAACCATTCGGTGGTTTCCAGGCACGGGCGGTTCTGCGCGTCGCTGAGCTGCGTAACCAGCGCTGCGTCGCTGCTGTCGCGCGCGACTTCCAGCAACTGTGCCTGGCGCGTCGGGTCGCGGCGGTCCTGCTCGGGCAGGGTAAGCAGCCAGCGCTTGGCCACTTCGGTCTGCTTGACGGCGATGGCGCGGTCGATGATCGCCAGCCGGGCCTTGCGTGCCGACTCCGCATCCGGGGCCTGCTGGATCAGTTGCTCCAGCGGCTTTTCGTCCAGGCGCTGGGCATAGGCGTTGGCCAGCCGGTTCCAGTCCACGGCGGAGAGCTGGTGGGCGGCGGCCAGCGGCGCCAGCTGGGCGATGGTGGTATCCCAGTCACGCAGCTGTTCGGCCCAGTTCGCCCGCGCTTCGCGCAGTACACGGCCGTCACTGCCCGGCGGCAAGGTGCCGAGCCATTCCAGCGCCTTGGCCGCGCCCTGGGTCTGGCCGAGCTTGAGGCTGTAGGCCTGCCACAGGCGCACACGCTCGTTGGCATCGGCATGGGCCAGCCACTGATTGACCTGCACTTCGGGCGGCGGGCCGTTCTCGATCAGGTCCAGGCGCAGGTTGGTCAGTGCCTCGGCGCCGGCATCGGTGCCGGCCAGGGCCTGGGCTTCCTTTTCCGCATCGGCATAGCGCTGCTGCTTGGCCAGGGACTGGATCAGCAGGGAACGCGCTTCGGTGTTGTTGGGTACGCGGTCGAGCAGGTGGCGCATCAGGCGTTCGACTTCCGCCCAGTTGTTCTTCTTCGCTTCCTTGTAGCCCTTGTCCAGGTAGGGGAAGCTGCGGAAGCGCTGGAATTCGCTGAGCTGGTCGTCGGCGGCCTGCGCCAGCGGAGCGGCGATGCTCGCCAGGATCAGGCCGTAAAGCAGGGTTTGTTGCGGTTTCACACGGCCTCCCGGGCAATGCGATAGGCCTCGTGATGTTCGCTGGCCTGTTCCTCGAGTGCTTCTTCGAGCACCTGCTGGGTGATGATGCCGCGCTTGATCAGATGTTCGCCGAGGGAGTCCTGCTCGGGGTCGAAATCGATCAGGGCCTGGTTGAACAGGCTCGGCGGGACCATCCCGCGGACCTGCAGCAGGGTGCCGAACATCACCACATGTCCACAGAGGCGCTCCATCAGGGTTTCATCGCCGTTGCGCTGACGGAGCGCGTCGACGATGGCGCGGGTTTCGTCGCTCTGGTGGCGCCCGCCATACCAGTGGCGCAGGCCGAGAGTGACGCGCCCCTGGGGAGCCAGACGCCCGCGCACCGGACGTTTGAGCTGGCGGCTGATGGCGCCGAGGGATACCTGGCTGATCTGCTGTTCGCTGGCCAGCACCAGAGTGTCGCCCTCCAGGGCTACCGGCAGCACGGCATAGCGCAGCGCCAGCTTGCGCGGCAATGCTTCGATCAACTTCGCATCGAGGGCGAAGGGGTTGAGCGGTGCCCATTCCTCGCCCAGTTCCTCGGCCAGGGTTTCCACCAGTTGCGTGCTGGTGATCAGCTCGCGCAGCAGCAGCTCGCGGCCCAGGCGCCGGCGCACCGGGCTGGTGAGCGCCGATTGCAGCTGCTCCTCGGTGATCAGGCCCTTTTCCTTCAGGCGCTGGCCCAGCGGTGTGCGCTGCGGGCCGGCGAGGGCGGGGAACTCGTGGGTGGTCTTGTCCCACGCCACGCGGCGCGAGTCGCCCATTTCCATCACCTGCTTGAGTGCGCGCAGGTTGGCGAAGAAGTTGACGAAGTTGCTCCACATCATCCGCGGCGCTGACAGCAGGCCTTCGAAGATGCCGTAGAAACGGGTGACGAACCAGAAGCGCTGGAACAGCCGGTTGAGCAGCATCAGGCCGTTGAGGAACAGCAGCACCACCAGCAACTGGCTGCCTTCGAGGATCGAGGGGAAGCGCCAGGCGTTGGGCGACAGGGTGGTGATCAGCCACATGGTGATCAGCACCAGGAACAGCAGGTTGACCAGGAAGCTCAGCAGGTAGGCGATCAGCCCCCGGCGGTCGCGCCAGAGGAAGTAGTTGAGCATGCCCTTGCTGCTCCAGCCCAGGTTGCGCGTGCCCTGGAAGACGATCCCGGTGATCCACCGGGACTTCTGGCGGATGGCGTGCTGCCAGGTGCGCGGGAAGTGCTCGCGCACGCAGATGACCTGGGAGAAGCGCCGGTCCATGCCTGGCACCCAGGTGCTTTTCAGCGCCAGCTGCGGGTCGGTGATGGAGTAGCGGGCGAAGATGCACTTCATGCCCTTCTGCTTGAGGCGGAAGCCGATGTCGTAGTCCTCGGTGAGACTCTGCACATCGAAGGCAATGCCATCGCCGTCTTCCAGCAGTGCGGCAATGGCGCGGCGGCTGAAGCAGGTACCGACGCCGGCGCTGGGCACCTGGCCGGTCAGCGCCTCGCGCACCGGCACATCCTTGCCGTGGTTCTCGGCGAACTCGTCGACATAGTGGCCGGCGGTGAAGCCGGTCCATTCCGGGGCGTAGGGGTAGACCGGGATCTGGATCAGGTCCTTGGCCGGCAGCAGGTAGTTGAACAGGCGCAGTTCCAGCGGCGAGATCACGTCTTCGGCGTCGTGCAGGATGAAGCCGGCGAACTCGATCTTCGCATCGGCCTCGAAGCGCAGGATGGCGTCGATGATGTTGTTCAGGCAGTCGGCCTTGCTGGTGGGGCCGGGGCGCGCGCAGACCACCTTGTGCACGTTGGGGTAGTGCAGGCAGACGGCATCCACGTCTGCCTGGGTCTGCGGATCGTTGGGGTAGGTGCCGACGAAGATCTGGTAGTTCTCGTAGTCCAGCGTCGAGGCCGCCAGGCGCGCCATTTCGCCGACCACGCCGACCTCGTTCCAGGCGGGCACCATGATCGCCAGGGGTTTCTCCGCGGCGGCGAAGAGGCGTTCCTCGTCGGCCCGGTCGAAGCGGTTGTAGATGCGGAAGCGCCGCACCAGCACACGGCCCCAGTACACCAGGTCGATGAACAGGTCATCCAGGCCGAGCAGGAACATCAGCGCGGCCAGGATGATCGCCAGGTACTTCAGGGCATACAGAACGTAGGTGAGGATATCGACCAGTTCGAGGCTCATTCGAACTCGCTTGGCGTGCGTGATTCACCGAACCAGGACAGCAGCCGGGCGACGATCTTCTCGCTGGCGTGGCCATCCCCATAGGGGCTGAAGACCCGGCTCATCTGTTCGTAGACTTCCTCGTCGCGCAGCAGGTGGCTGGCTTCGCTGACGATGCGGCCGGTGTTGGTACCCACCAGCACTACGGTGCCGCCTTCGAGTACGGCGGGGCGCTCGGTGACGCGGCGCAGCACCAGCAGCGGTTTGCCCAGCGCCGGGGCTTCTTCCTGGATGCCGCCCGAGTCGGTGAGGATGATGTAGGCGCGGTCCATCAGCCAGACGAAGTTCTGGTAGTCCTGCGGGGCGATCAGGTGGATGTTCGGCTTGTCCGAGAGCAGGCCGTAGACGGCGTTCTGCACCTGCGGGTTGAGGTGTACCGGGTAGACGAAGTCGACGTCGGGGAAGCGCTGGGCCAGCTCCGCCAGGGCCTGGCAGATGCGCTCGAAACCCTTGCCGAAGTTCTCCCGGCGGTGGCCGGTGATCAGCACCACGCGGCGGTCGCCGGTGAACCTGGCCAGCGGCGAGTCGGCGGCGGGTTTCCAGTCGGTCTCGTGCAGGTGTTCACGCATCCACAGCAGGGCGTCGATCACGGTGTTGCCGGTGACCTCGATCTGGTCGATGTTCACCCCTTCGCGCAGGAGGTTGTCGCGCGAGGCCTTGGTCGGCGGGAAGTGCAGGTCGGCGATCACCGCGGTGAGGCGGCGGTTGGCCTCTTCCGGCCACGGCTGGTGGATGTTGCCGGTGCGCAGGCCGGCCTCGACGTGGCCTACCGGAATCTGCCGGTTGAAGGCGGTGAGGGCGGCGATGAAGCTGGTGGTGGTATCGCCGTGCACCAGCACGATGTCCGGGCGGTGGCGGTCGTAGCTGTCATCCAGCTTGCCCATCATCTGCAGGGACAGGCTGTTCAGGGTCTGGCCCTGGGTCATGACGTCGAGGTCTTCGTCGACCTCCAGTTCGAAGGAGTTCAGCACTTGCTGTAGCATCTCGCGATGCTGGCCGGTGGAGCAGATGCGCAGTTCGATTTCCGGGGTACGGCGAAGGACGCGGGCGAGGGGGGCCATCTTGATGGCTTCCGGACGGGTGCCGAAAACCATGGTGACTTTGTACTTCATCAATTGCTCCTTGGGCGCACCCTTGTGAGGCCGCCTTCGGTTTCCAGGTGGGATTTTTCCAAGGGCAATGAAAGTCGCTCAACTCCGGGCTGTCCAGCGCCAACAGGTGTTGCCAGTGATACAGGTCAGGTACATTGACCTTTTTGGTTGTTTTGTCGCCTGGCTGCAGGCCGCGTCGTCACTGGGCTGGCGCCTATTTTCTGACAGCGTGCAGGAAAATTATTGGCAGATTTTTCGAGGAGCGGGTCACACCCATGCTCAGTGCAGAGCTAAAAGCGTTCTACCGGGTTGCCAGGCTGGGCAGCATCACCCAGGCGGCGAAGAAGCTCGGCCTCAGCCAGCCGACCGTGACCACCCAGATCCGCAACCTGGAAAGCCAGTACGCGGTGGAGCTGTTCTATCGCGGCGGCCGGCGCCTGACCCTGAGCGACGAGGGCGCGCGCCTGTTGCCGATGGTCGAGGCGCTGCTGCAGCAGGAAGCCGACATCGAGTTCTATCTGCGCAACTGCGGGCAGATGCAGGGCGCCCTGCGGATCGGCGCCACCTCTCCTTATTATGTGCTCGGGCTGATCAAGGACTTCCGCGAGCGCTTCCCGCAGATCGAGGTGTCGGTGGAGATCGGCAATTCCCAGCAGGTGCTCGAATCGCTCATCGAATGCCGGGTCGACCTGGCCGCCTCTTCGCAACAGGTGGATGACGCGCGCCTGACCCGCGTGGTGCTGGGCAGCGATCCGCTGGTGCTGGCAGTGCACCGCAGCCATCCGCTGGCGGCGATGCAGTCGGTGAACCTGGGGGACCTGCGCCAGCACTGCCTGCTGATGCGCGAGGCGGGTTCGACCACCCGCCAACTGACCGAGGCGATGTTGCAGCAGGCCGGAGTGGTACCCGCCTCGGTGCTGGAAATTGGCAGCCGTGAATCGATTCGCGAGGCGGTGATCCGCAACCTGGGCGTGAGCATCATCGCCCGCCAGGAAGTGCCGGATAACCCCCAGTTGTGCGTACTGGAGATCAAGGGCGCGAGCCTGATCGACGAGTACCTGTATTGCCTGAAGGATCGGCGGCAGGCGCGGTTGCCGAGTGCGTTCCTGGCGTTGGCGCAAGCGTAGGAACCTTTCGCTGGAGTGAGCCGGCTTGTTGCCGCGTGATGCGTCGAGCGGCAACGGCGGGAGGCGGGCGGCAAGGAAATCGGTTGCCGCTTTGCCGCCTTTTGCCGCTCCTTGCCGCCCTTGATGGCTGCTCAAGCCATTGAATATCAAGGAAATAGATGTTTGGCACGCACCTTGCTTAAGTGTTGGCAAGCCCACACCGGCAAACAGGTTCGCGACCATGAGCATCAGCTTCGACAAAGCCCTCGGCATCCACCAGCAAGCACTGAGCTTCCGCTCCCAGCGCGCTGAAGTGCTGGCCAACAACCTGGCTAACGCCGACACGCCCAACTACAAGGCGCGTGACCTGGACTTCGCCTCGGTGCTCGCGGCGCAGTCCGACAAGCTGAAGAACGGCACCTTCAGCACCGCCCTGACCAACGCTCGCCACATCGAGGCGGATGGCCTGGCCATGGGTGACGAATCGTTGAAGTACCGCATTCCGAACCAGCCCTCGATCGACCAGAACACCGTGGATGCGCAGATCGAGCAGGCCAACTATGCGGAGAACTCCGTGCAGTTCCAGGCCTCCTTCACCTTCCTCAACAGCAAGTTCAAAGGGCTGATGAACGCCCTGCGCGGAGAGTAATCATGTCCCTCGCCAGTGTCTTCAACATCGCCGGTACCGGCATGAGTGCCCAGACCACCCGCCTGAACACCACCGCTTCGAACCTTGCCAACGCCGAGAGCGTGTCCTCGAGCATCGACCAGACCTACCGTGCCCGCCATCCGGTGTTCTCGGCGATGCTCAACCAGGCGCAGGGCGGCAGCGACCAGGGTTCGCTGTTCGGCGAGACCGACCAGGCGGGCTCCGGCGTGCAGGTGCTGGGCGTAGTCGAGGACCAGAGCCCGCTGGTGCCGCGCTACGAGCCGAACCACCCGGCTGCCGACAAGGACGGCTACGTCTACTACCCGAACGTGAACGTGGTGCAGGAGATGGCCGACATGATCTCCGCCAGCCGTTCCTTCCAGAGCAACGCGGAAATGATGAACACCGCCAAGCAGATGATGCAGAAGGTCCTGACCCTGGGTCAGTAAGCGCAGAGGACGCCCCATGAGCATCAATACCGACAACAGCACGAGCTCGATCCTGTCTTCGCTGAACGCAGGGTCCAAGAACTCGTCGTCCACCACCGAGACCGGCACCAGTGCGCTGGGCAAGGATTCGTTCCTGCAACTGCTGGTCACCCAGCTGAACAACCAGAACCCGCTGGACCCGCAGGACAACACCGAGTTCGTCTCCCAGCTGGCGCAGTTCAGCAGCCTGGAGAGCATGCAGAACCTCGACACTACCCTGGGCACCTTCTACTCCTCGTTCCAGTCCTCGCAGGCCCTGCAGGCCTCGTCGCTGGTCGGCCGCTCGGTGATCGTCAACTCCAGCAAGGTGCAGGTCGACGACCCGTCCGCTGGCGTCAAGGGTTCGCTGGTGATGCCGTCCAAAGGCGATGGCGTGACGCTGAAGATCTACGACGACTCCGGCGACCTGGTGCGTACCGTCGACATGGGCAGCCAGAAGGCCGGCAACATCGACTTCACCTGGGATGGCAAGGACGACAGCGGCGAGCTGGTGGATGCCGGTTCCTACACCGTCAAGGCCACCGCGACCCTGGACGGCACCAGCACCGCCCTGACCACTTACCTGCCGGCCACGGTCAACAGCGTCACGCTGGGCCAGAACGGCGGGGAAATGACCCTGAACCTGGCGGGCATCGGCGCCGTTTCCGCCTCCAGCATTCAGACCATCGGAAAATAACGCCGCGTTTCGGCACAGGAGCAACACATGTCTTTCAACACCGCCCTGAGTGGACTCAACGCCGCGTCGATGGACCTGAACGTCACCGGCAACAACATCGCCAACGTCGGCACCACCGGCTTCAAGTCGTCGCGCACCGAGTTCGCCGACCTCTATGCCTCCTCGATGCTCGGCACCGGCCGCATCGCCGTGGGTAACGGCGTGGTCACCCAGTCCGTCTCGCAGCAGTTCACCCAGGGCAACCTGAGCACTACCGGGCGCAGCCTGGACCTGGCGGTGAGCGGCAACGGCTTCTTCATGACCAGCGACAACGGCAGCCGCGTCTATACCCGCAACGGCACCTTCAATACCGACGCCAGCGGTTACATCGTCGATGGCTCGGGCAACCGCCTGCAGGGTTATGGCGTCAACGGCAACGGCAGTATCGTCAATGGCGTGATCACCGACCTGAAGGTCGACACCGCCAACCAGCCGCCGAGCCCGACTTCGTCGATCACCTCGACCCTGAGCCTGAACTCCAACGCCACCACGCCCAAGACCACGCCGTTCGATGCCACCGACTCGGACAGCTACAACTGGTCGACCTCCGTGGACATCTACGACTCCCAGGGCAACTCGCACACCATGACGAACTACTTCGTCAAGGACGCCAGCAACAACTGGAGCATGTACACCCTGGTCGACGGCCGTAACCCGCAGACTCCGACCAGCACCACGCCGCTGAGCAGCGACCTGACCTTCAACAGTGCTGGTCAACTGACGGGCATCGCCTCCACCGGCATGACCGTCAACGCCGACAAGACCATGACCCTGACGGGCTGGAAGCCGGCGGCCATCACCGACTCCACCACTACCCCGGTGACCTGGGGAGACAACGGTGCGGCGGGTGCTACCGGCGGCATCAGTATCGACCTGACCAAGACCACCCAGACCAACGGCGCCTTCGCCGTGACCGCGGTGACCCAGGACGGCTACGCCACCGGGCAGATGTCCGGCCTGTCTTTCGCCCAGGACGGCCAGATGTACGCCACCTACACCAACGGCCAGTCCAAGGTGATCGGCCAGGTGGTCCTGGCCAACTTCGCCAACACCCAGGGCCTGACCCCGGTAGGCAACACCGGCTGGAAGCAGTCGCTGGCCTCGGGCGAGGCGGTGATCGGCACGCCGACCTCCGGCACCCTCGGCGCGGTGGGCTCGGGCACGCTGGAGGAATCCAACGTCGACCTCACGGCGCAGCTGGTGAACCTGATCGTCGCGCAGCGCAACTACCAGGCCAACGCCAAGACCGTACAGACCGAGAGCACCATCTCCGACACCATCATCAACCTGCGTTGATGAGGTCTGCCGGCAACGGTGCTCTCCGTCGGCAAATCGTCCTTTGCCGCAGGCGGCAGTCCTTCGCCGCCTGACGGCCATCGAGGCTCCTTCGGGAGCCTTTGTTTTTTGATAAGTCCTTCCCTATCAGCGTCTTGCGCTTATTTTCAGCGTTCTGGCACAACCCTTGCTGAAGTCCCTCCAGCACCGCCGGGAATCCGACCCGGCACTGGAGGAATGCCTTGGACAGAATGCTGTATGTCGCCATGAGCGGAGCGAGCCAGAACACCCTGGCCATGCAGGCTCACGCCAACAACCTGGCGAACATTTCCACGAGCGGTTTTCGTCGCGACTTCGAACAGGCGCGCGCGATGCCGGTCTTCGGTGACAGCTTTCCGGCGCGCGTCTACGCCATGAGCGAGCGCCCGGCCACCGACTTCACCGCCGGCGCCCTGCAGGAAACCGGCCGTGACCTCGATGTCGCCGCCAAGGGCGATGCCTGGATCGCCGTGCAGGCGCCCGACGGCGGCGAAGCCTACGTGCGCACCGGCAGCCTGGAAATCGACGCCCTCGGCCAGCTGCGCACCGGCAACGGCATGCCGGTGATCGGCAATGGCGGGCCGATTGCCGTGCCGCCGGAAGAGAAGATCGAGATCGGCGACGACGGCACCATCACCGTCCGGGGCCTGGGCAACCAGCCCAATGCGCTGGCCACCGTCGACCGTATCAAGCTGGTCACTCCCGATCCCAAGCAACTGGAGAAGGGCGCCGATGGCCTGATCCGCCTGAAGGCCGGGCAGCCCGCGCCGCAGGCCGATGCCAACGCCAGCCTGCAGTCCGGCGTGCTGGAAGCCAGCAACGTCAACGCCGTCGAAGAGATGACCTCGATCCTGGCGCTGTCCCGCCAGTTCGAACTGCACGTAAAGATGATGCGCACCGCCGAGGATAACTCCCAGGCCATGGCGCGTGTTTTGCAATTCAGCTGATAACACCTGATTACCCGTTCGAGGCGCCATGAATCCGGCGCCCGAGGAGAGAAAACATGCTTCCGGCACTTTGGGTCAGCAAGACCGGTCTGTCCGCCCAGGACATGAACCTGACGACCATCTCGAACAACCTGGCGAACGTGTCCACCACGGGCTTCAAGCGTGACCGCGCGGAGTTCCAGGACCTGCTCTACCAGATCAAGCGGCAGCCCGGCGCCAACACTACCCAGGACAACCAGCTGCCCTCGGGCCTGCAGCTGGGTACCGGTGTGCGCATCGTCGGCACCCAGAAGAACTTCACCGCCGGCAGCCTGCAGACCACCGACAACCCGCTGGACATGGCCATCAACGGCCGTGGCTTCCTGCAGGTGCTGACCCCGGACGGCACCGTCGCCTACACCCGTGACGGCAGCTTCCACCTGAACTCCGACGGCCAGATCGTCACCTCCAACGGCAACGCCCTGGAGCCGGCCATCGTCGTCCCGGCGGAAACCCAGACCTTCACCGTCGGCAACGACGGCACCGTCTCGGTCACTGTCGCCGGCAACGCCACGCCGCAGATCATCGGCAACATCCAGACCGCCGACTTCATCAACCCGGCGGGCCTGCAGGCCACCGGCAACAACCTGTTCCTGGAGACCGCCGCCAGCGGCGCGCCGCAGGTTGGCACCCCCGGCCTGAACGGCCTGGGCACCGTGCTGCAGAACACCCTGGAGAACTCCAACGTCAGCGTGGTGGAGGAGATGGTGAACATGATCACCACCCAGCGCGCCTACGAGATGAACTCCAAGGTGATCTCCACCGCCGACCAGATGCTGTCGTTTGTGACGCAGAACCTTTAAGCGTCTGTTTGAGGATGGGTAGTCGGATGGCTCTGAAGATTCCCTCTCCCTAACCCTCTCCCTGAAGGGAGAGGGGACCGTTCGGTGCAGGAGGATGCCTCTGTGTCAGCCGGCACGGACAGCTCCCTCTCCCTTCAGGGAGAGGGCAGGGGAGAGGGAAGTGCCCGAGCACCGAAGTTTCCAAAGCAGTAACAGAACTTACGCAAGTCATTCGAAACCCGTAGTCGCTCTCCCCGAGAGGTAGCTGTAGATGAACCGTTCCCACCTCCTTCCGCTGCTGGCCATCGCCGCGTTGGCAGGGTGCGTGAGCCCGCCGCCCAAGCCGGACGACCCCTATTACGCGCCGGTGCTGCCGCGCACGCCCTCGCCGGCTGCGCAGAACAACGGGTCGATCTACCAGGCCGGGTTCGAGAACAACCTCTACGGCGACCGCAAGGCCTTCCGCGTGGGTGACATCATCACCATCACCCTCAACGAGAAGACCCAGGCGAGCAAGAAGGCCAGTTCGGACATCTCCAAGGACAGCAAGAACAAGCTCGGCCTGACCTCGATGTTCGGCAGCAGCCTGACCACCAACAACCCGGTGGGCAGCGGTGACCTGAGCCTCTCCGCCGAGTATTCGGGCAACCGCGAGAGCAAGGGCGACAGCCAGGCCGGGCAGAGCAACAGCCTGACCGGTTCGATCACCGTCACCGTCGCCGACGTCATGCCCAACGGCATCATCGCCGTGCGCGGTGAAAAGTGGATGACCCTGAACACCGGCAACGAACTGGTGCGCATCGCCGGCCTGGTCCGCGCCGACGACATCGCCACCGACAACACCGTGCCGTCCACCCGCGTGGCCGACGCGCGCATCACCTACTCGGGCACCGGTGCGTTCGCCGATGCGAGCCAGCCGGGCTGGTTCGATCGCTTCTTCCTCAGCCCGCTGTTCCCGTTCTGAGGGTGATGACGATGATGGCCTCTGGAAAAACGTTGGTAGCGATCGCGGACAAAGTCCGCTCCTACGTCATGGTGGTGTTCTGTGTAGTGGTCATGGTGCCGGTTGCTCACGCCGAGCGGCTGAAAGACATCGCCAGTATCCAGGGCGTGCGCAACAACCAGTTGATCGGCTACGGCCTGGTCGTCGGCCTCAATGGCTCGGGCGACCAGACCACCCAGACGCCCTTCACCCTGCAGACCTTCAACAACATGCTGGCGCAGTTCGGCATCAAGGTCCCGGCCGGTTCGGGCAACGTGCAACTGAAGAACGTCGCGGCGGTTTCCATCCATGCCGACCTGCCGCCGTTCGCCAAGCCGGGCCAGGCCATCGACGTCACCGTCTCCTCCATCGGCAACGCCAAGAGCCTGCGCGGCGGCAGCCTGCTGATGACCCAGCTCAAGGGTATCGACGGCCAGACCTACGCCATCGCCCAGGGCAACCTCGTGGTCGGCGGCTTCGATGCCGAAGGCCGCGACGGCTCCAAGATCACCGTCAACGTTCCGTCGGCCGGCCGCATCCCGGCGGGCGCCACCGTTGAACGTGCCGTGCCGAGCGGCTTCGACCAGGGCAACAGCCTGACCCTGAACCTCAACCGCCCGGACTTCACCACCGCCAAGCACATCGTCGACCGCATCAACGAACTGCTCGGCCCGGGCGTCGCCCAGGCGGTGGACGGCGGCTCGGTGCGCGTGAGTGCGCCGCTGGATCCGAACCAGCGCGTGGACTACATGTCGGTGCTGGAGAATCTCGACGTGCAGGCCGGCGAAGCCGTAGCGAAGGTCATCATCAACTCGCGTACCGGCACCATCGTGATCGGCCAGAACGTGCGTGTGTCGCCGGCCGCCGTGACCCACGGCAGCCTGACCGTGACCATCACCGAAGACCCCATCGTCAGCCAGCCCGGCCCGTTCTCCAACGGCCAGACCGCCGTGGTCCCGCGTTCGCGGGTGAACGCCGACCAGGAAGCCAAGCCGATGTTCAAGTTCGGCCCGGGCACCACGCTGGATGAAATCGTCCGCGCCGTTAACCAGGTGGGCGCCGCGCCCAGCGACCTGATGGCGATCCTCGAAGCCCTGAAACAGGCCGGCGCACTGCAAGCCGACCTGATCGTGATCTGAGGACGCCGACGTGGACGCCAGACTGCTTTCCTCCAGCACTTCCAGCACCGACAACGGGTCCTACACCGACCTCAATCGCCTGTCGGCGATGAAGACCGGTTCGGCCCGCGACAGCGCCGGCAACATCCGCAAGGTCGCCCAGGAATTCGAATCGCTGTTCATGAACGAGATGCTCAAGTCCATGCGCTCGGCCAACGAGGTGTTCGCCAAGGACAACCCGATGAACAGCGAGGCCTCCAAGCAGTACCAGGACATGTACGACCACCAGCTGTCGGTGTCGCTGGCCACCCAGGGCCATGGCATCGGCCTGGCCGACGTGCTGGTCAAGCAGATGGAAAAGATGCAGGGCGTGCGCCACACCGGCAACAACCCGTTCGCCCAGACAGGCGTCCAGGCCACTGCCGACACAACGCCGAGCGCGACTGCCACCGCAGCCGCCTCCGACCGCCAGAGAGCCCGCAGCCTGTGGTCGTCCAACGGCAAGGACCTGCCCCAGCCCGAAGCCGGCCGCGATGATCGCCAGGCCCTGAACTCGCGTCGCCTGGCACTGCCGGGCAAGCTCGCCCAGCGCATCGCCGCCGGTATCGTGCCGGGCGCCGACAGCGGCAACGCCGTGGCTTCCAGCGCCGGCCAGCCGGCGCAGCTGGCCAGCAACGACTGGCGTAGCAACCGCGCCTACACGCAGCAGATCGACACCCGCGTGCCGGTCGCAGACGTCGACACCTCGGCCATCTCCACCAAGCCGGGCAAGTCGATGTTCGCCTCCGCCGACGACTTCATCAGCACCATGCTGCCCATGGCCGAGCGCGCCGCCAAGCGCATCGGCGTCGACCCTCGCTACCTGGTGGCCCAGGCCGCGCTGGAAACCGGCTGGGGCAAGAAGATGATCGCCCAGCGCGACGGCAGCAGCAGCCACAACCTGTTCGGCATCAAGAGCGGCTCCAGCTGGAAGGGCGATTCCGCCCGCGCCACCACGACCGAATTCGAGAACGGCAAGCAGGTCCGGGAGGTGGCGTCGTTCCGCGCCTACAACTCCTTCGAGCAGAGCTTCCAGGATTACGTGAGCTTCCTGCAGAACAACGACCGCTACCAGGGCGCGCTGGATTCCGCCGCGCGCCCGGACCAATTCATGAAGGAGTTGCAACGCGCCGGCTACGCCACCGACCCGCAGTACGCACGGAAGGTGAACCAGATCGCCAAGCAGATGCAGGTCTACCAGACCGTGGCGATGGCCGACGCCCCGACCCGCGCCCTTTGATGCCCACCTCAAGGGAACGCTCTAAGGAAAGCCCATGAGCCTACTATCCATCGGACTGTCCGGACTCAATGCCTCGCAAGCGGCACTGAGCACCACCGGCAACAACATCACCAACGTCAACACGGCCGGCTACACCCGCCAGTCGACGTCGCAGGTGACCTCTGCCGAGCAGTTCGCCGGGCAGTACTACGTCGGCACCGGCACCACGGTGCAGGACGTGCGCCGGATGTACAGCGAGTTCCTGGCCAACCAGTTGCGCGGCGCGACCTCGGTGGACAGCGATGCGCAGACCTACCTGTCCCAGGTCAACCAGATCGACTCGCTGCTGTCGGACAGCACCACCGGCCTGTCCAAGGTCATGCAGAATTTCTTCGCCTCGCTGCAGACCGCCTCGGCCACGCCGACCGACGCCGCGTCGCGCCAGCTGGTGCTGACCCAGGCCAGTAACCTGGCGCAGCGTTTCAACTCGATCTCCACCCAGCTGGGCACCCAGAACAGCTACGTCAACACGCAGATGGACAGCCTGGCCGGGCAGGTCAGCGACCTGGCCAAGACCATCGCCCAGTACAACCAGGCGATCATCGCGGCCGAGGCCGGCGGCGCCAGCGCCAACGACCTGCAGGACAAGCGCGACCAGGCGGTGCTGCAGCTCTCGGGCATGATCGGCGTCAGCGTGGTCAAGCAGGGCAGCAGCCTCAACCTCTACCTGGGTTCCGGCCAGCCGCTGGTGGTGGGCGCCAACGCCTCCACCCTGACTGCCGGCCCGAGCGCCAACAACCCGTCGCAGTTCAGCCTGAGCCTGAGCTCCGGCAGCTCGACCATGGACGTCACCTCGGTGGTTACCGGCGGCCAGATGGGCGGCCTGCTGCGCTACCGCAGCGATGTGCTGGACAGCACCCAGAACGAACTGGGGCGCATGGCGATCGTTCTCGCCGATACCTTCAACAGCCAACTGGCCCAGGGCCTGGACCTCAATGGCAACTTCGGCGCGCAGCTGTTCAAGGACATCAACGACGCCAGCGTGATCGGCAACCGCAGCCTGGCCAACACCCACAACACCGGCACCGGCAACCTCAACGTCAACATCACCGACAGCGGCGCGCTGACCACCAGTGACTACGAGGTGACCTTCACTTCCGCCACCGGCTATACCATCAAGCGCTCCTCCGATGGCACGGTACTGGGCAGCGGTGACCTGACCGACAACCCGCCGAAGGAGTTCGACGGCTTCAGCATCAGCCAGCAGAGCGTCGGCACGGTGCAGGCTGGCGACCGCTTCACCGTGATCCCGACCCGCACCGCCGCGGCGGACATCTCGGTCACCATGACCGACTCCAACCGCCTGGCCTTCGCCTCGGCGGTGACCGCCAGCACCACCACCGGCAACAAAGGCAGCGGCACCATCAGCGGCACCAGCCTGACCTCGCAGCTGGACGCGACCAACAGCGCGGCCATGTCGGCGGCAATCAAGGCTGGCCTGCCGGTCAAGCTGGTGTTCGATGCCGCCAGTGGCGGCACCCAGGGCTATACCATCTACGACTCGGCCGGCAATCCGCTGGGCACCGGCAACATCGTGCCGGGGCAGAGCAACGACCTCAGCATCACCGTGCCGGGCACGCCCTCGTTCACCTTCGAGACCACCATCGCCGGCTATCCGGGGCAGGGCGACAGCTTCTCCGTGGCCTTCAACAGCGACGGCGACGCCGACAACACCAACGCGCAGAAGCTGATCGACCTGCAGAGTGCCAAGACCGTTGGCAGCGGCACTGGCAGTGGTAGCGGCATGAGCCTGACCGGCGCATACAGCAGCCTGACGGAGACCGTCGGCGCCACAGCCAACCAGGCCAAGCTCGACGCCACCGCTACCGAGGCGGTGCTGACCCAGGCGCAGGGCACGCGCGATTCGCTGTCGGCGGTGAACCTCGATGAGGAAGCGGCCAACCTGGTGAAGTTCCAGCAGTACTACACGGCCTCCGCGCAGGTCATCAAGACCGCGCAGACGCTCTTCGACACTTTGATCAACAACATCTGAGGAGGCCGAAATGGTAGTGCGAATTTCCACCCCGCAGATCTTCAACTCCAACATCGACAACTACAACCGCGGCTATGCGACCCTGTCCAAGCTGCAGGAGCAGATCTCCAGCGGCACGCGCATCCAGACGCCCGCCGACGACCCCGTCGGCGCCGCGCGCCTGCTGCAACTGGAACAGCAGCAGGCGCTGCTGACCCAGTACAGTGGCAACATGACCAGCGCGACCAACAGCCTGAACCAGGAACAGAGCGTCCTCGACTCCATCACCACTGCCTTGCAGCGCGCCCGCGAATTGACGCTGCGCGCCGGCGACGGTTCGATGACCGACGAAGACCGCGGTGCCATCAGCGATGAACTGGGCGCGATCCAGAACCAGCTGCTGACCCTGATGAACAGCAAGGACGCCAGCGGCAACTACCTGTTCTCCGGCAGCAAGAGCACCGTGCAGCCGTTCGTGCAGAACGCCGACGGCAGCTTCAGCTACCAGGGCGACCAGAGCACGCTCAAGCTGCAGATCTCCGACAGCCTGCAGATGTCGACCAACGACAATGGCTGGAGCATCTTCGAGATGGCCGCCAACGCCAGTCGCACCATCAGCTCGGTGACCAGCAACCCGAGCACTGACGGCACCCAGCGCGTGTTCCTTTCCCAGGGGACCGTCACCAGCGACAGCCAGTACAACGCCAGCTTCCGCGATGGCGCGCCGTATACCCTGAAAGTGCTCAGCGGCACGCAGTACCAGATCCTCGACAAGGACGGCAACGACGTCACCAGCGAGGCCACCACCAACGGTACCTACGACGCCACGTCCACCGACAGCAACGCCATCAACTTCCGTGGCTCGCAGTTCCAGCTCGACGTTTCGCTGCCTTCCAGCGACGACGCCAGCAACATGGACAGCCTGGTCGGCGGCTACAGCTTCAGCTTCGGCACTGCGCCGGACAGCCTGTCGATCAAGCGCAATGCCACCAACACTTCGACCGCGCAGATCACCTCGGCCACGGTGAGCAACAACACCGCTTATACCACGCAGTTCCCCAACAGCGGCGTGCAGCTCAAGTTCACCAGCGCCACCGCCTACGAGGTCTATGCGCTGCCCACCAGCCAGGGCGCCACACCGCTGTCCACTGGCACGCTGGGCGCGACCTTCCCGCAGACCGTGACCGTGGCCGGCGTGGACATGAGCATCAGCGCGGCACCCGCAGCCGGAGACCAGTTCAGTGTCACCGCCAGCTCGCCGGAGCGGCAGAACATCCTCAACACCATCGGCGACCTGCGCAAGGCGCTGGATACCTCGACGGCCGGCGATCCGCAGGCGCAGCTGAACATCCGCAACATGGTGGCCACTGCACTCACCAACCTGGACAAGGCGAGCGACCAGGTGCTCGCGACCCAGTCGTCGATCGGCGCACGGCTCAACACCATCGACGTGCTGACCCAGGAAAACCAGAGCCTGGCGCTGACCAACACCACGACCCAGTCGTCGATCCGTGACACCGACATGGCCGCGGCGACGTCGCAGCTGGTGCTGCAGCAGACCATGCTCGAAGCGGCCCAGGCCGCATTTGCGCGGATCAGCCAGCTGAGCCTGTTCAACAAACTCTGATTCATCCGGCCCGCCGGCAAAGGCGGGCACTCACTTCGGAAGACACGCACATGGGCGATATCGACTTCAGTTCCAAGGGCCGCCAGTTGATCGAGATGTACGGGCAGATGGCCCGCGAAGGCTACGACCGCAGCGATGAGCAGCACGTCGAGGTGGCTTTCAGCGACTTCGAGTTGCGCCCGTTCCGCCCGCAGGTCCGCGAAATCCTGCAGGGGCACGGCATCCGCAATGTCCTCGACTATGGCTGCGGCGGTTCGGACTGGAACATGCCCGGCTTCGACGACAACGGCCAGTCGGCGGTGCAGTACTTCAACCTCCAGGCGGCTTATCGCTACGAGCCGGCGCGAGGTATCGACGAGCGTCGGAAAGTCGACTGCGTGGTGTCCTTCGACGTGCTCGAACACATCTTCGTCGCCGATGTGCCCAAGGTGCTGCGCGACATTTACTCCTGCGCAGACCGGCTGGTAATCCTCAACGTCGCCTGTTATCCGGCGCAGGCGCTGCTGCCCAACGGCGAGAACGCCCACATCACCGTGCGCCAGCCGCTGTGGTGGAAGGGCATGGTCGATTGCATCACGCCTGAATTCCCCAACGTGACCACCTGCCTGATCTGCTCCACCGCCTGGCGCCAGGCCACCGGTTTCCCGCAATGGAGCGGCAACGGCTGGCAGGCCAGCGAGACGTTTGTCATCGCCAACTGATCGGCTCCTGATCGACAAGAGAAAGCCCCCCTTGCGGAGGCTTTTTTTGTCAGTACGAGCGGCTCCTGCCGGAGAGAGGGAACGCCTGGCCCTTATCCGCGAAATCCTTCGCGGAAGATTGCTGATCCTCCGGCAGATACCCGAGCTCGCCGCATCCCCTGTGGGAGCGAGCTTGCTCGCGAACAGATTTTGGCGGCAAAGGAGCTGGGCGGTTCGCGAGCAAGCTCGCTCCTGCAAACAACCCCAAAGGCCAAAGAAAAAGCCCGGCAAACGCCGGGCCTTTTTTATCGCAGCGGTGGGTCAGTCCAGCCGCTTGAATACGCAGAAGCCACGGTGGTGGACCTTGTCGTCCAGCAGTTGGCCCTGGTACAGCAGGAAGAAGCCCTGCTCGTAGAAGTGCCGCACGTTGGCGAAGAACTTGGTGTCGTTCATCTTCAGGTCGTTGCTCTCGATGACCACGATGCCGCCGGGCTTGAGCAGGCTTTTCAGGTCGGCAACATAGTCGGGCATCGGCTTGCCGATCCACACGTGCACGGCGAAGGAGAAGATCACGTCGAACAGGTCCGGTTCGCTTGCGCGCAGGTCTTCATAGGTGCAGGTGCGGAATTCGCAGTTCTTCACCTTATGGTATTGCGCCAGGCGCTCGGCGATGCGGATCAGCGAGTCGTTGTTGTCGAAGCCCAGGTAGCTGCCGACTTTCTGTGCCACTTCGATACCGAAGCAGCCGATGTTGCAGCCGATGTCCAGCACACGGTCGGTGGGCGAGAGCCATTTTTCCAGCGCATAGCGCTCCATGCGGAACAGCGTCGGGCGGGCGCCGGGCAGGTCCCAGCCTTCGTGGCCCTGGTACAGCTCCTTGTTGGCGCCGAATACCTGGGACTGCGAGAAGAAGTTCTCATGCACGTCCAGCTTGCAGTCGCGCCATTGGCTGTCTTCCGGCGCGGCCTCGGGGCTGCGCAGGTAGCAGAGCACGTCGTTGCCATCCACCAGGTTGAGCTGCTCGCGCAGGTTGTGCTCGGCCCAGACTTCCAGCACATCCGGCGAGGAAGGCACGGCGGCGCGGCGGATCAGCACCGGCGCATGGCGGCCCTCGAACTGCAGGAAACCCTGGTAGTAGAAGTAGCCCATGCGCAGATAGGGCACCTGCTCGTACGGTGCGGGGTAAACGATGCCGTTGCCGGACTCGAAGAACAGCGGGGCGATCTTCTGCACCAGGTCCTTCGGATCGAACAGCGCCTGCAGGTTCAAGGTGCCAGCCTCGACACGCTGCCACCCGGTGACCGCCAGCAGATCTTCAAGCTGGCTCGGATTGCGTTCCATGATCGCCTTGGCACCCGGCGGGCCGCCGGCGGTGGCGGCGTTGCTGGAACGGGCGAAGACTCGCGCCTTGCCGAAGAAGCTGCTGGCCTCGGCCTGGCGCAGGTCCTGGAGCATTTCCAGCTGGGCCAGCAGGTCGGCGGTGTCGGCGCGCTTCTCGTAGGTGGAGAGGCTGGCCAGCCAGTGATAGGCCTCTTCCAGGTGGCCCTGGAACAGTGCGAGCGTGGCCAGGGTATTGCGCGCTTCGAAGTCTTCCGCGTCGATCTGCACGGCCAGGTGCAGGTACGGATGGGCTTCGTCGTAACGGCGCAGGCGCACCAGCAGGCGGCCGAGCAGGCTGTTCACCGCCGCGTTGTCCGGCACGGCGCGCTGGATATGCAGCAGGTGTTCGAGGGCTTCGTCGTTGTGCTGGCCGAGTTCGCCCAGGGTGATGGCCAGGCTCAGGCGCACCGGCAGATCGTCAGGGCGTTCGCCATGCAATTCGCGGAAGGCGCTGACGGCCTGTTCCCGCTGACCGCTCTGTTGCAGTTGCTGAGCCTGGGCAATGCGGGCTTCAAAAGATTGGGACACTGTGGTTCTCCTCCAAGCGGAGTCGCTGGCGATCAGGGTTGACGGGCGCCGCGCGGGCGGGCCGGTTGAAAGGTGTTTGCCTGGGTGGCGCTCATAGCACGCCGCTCCCGCGCATGCGTTGTACGGCCTGCTCAAGGGCTTCGCTCCAGCGGCCCAGCTCGCGGTTGCGGATCAGTTGTACGGATGGATACCAGTAGCTGGTCGTGTCGTCGACGCCCCAGCGCCAGTTGGGATTGAGCTGGAGCAGCACGAAAGTCGGCACGCCGAGCGCGCCGGCCAGGTGAACGGTGGTGTTGTCGATGCTCAGCACGGCGTCCAGTGCGCAGAGCTGCGCGGCCTGGGCGTCCATGTCCTTGAGCGGATCGACATTCGCATCGTGGTGAATGTGCAGCCCCAGGCTTTCGGCCTCGGCACGTTCAGGCGCGGTATTGCCGTACTGCAGGTTGATGAGCTGCACGTTGTCCAGCCTGGCCAGTTGCGCCAGTTCTTGCATTTCGATGCGACGGCTCTGCATGTCGTTGGCAGTGTCGGTGCCACCGCGCCAGGAAATCCCCACCAGACGCTTGCCGGGGAACAGCTGCTGGTACTCGGCGCGCTTGGTTTTCACCTGTTGCGGGTCAGCCTGGAGGAAGGCACGCGGGCCGGCGAAGGAGGCGAGGGTAGGGCGCAGGAACTCGCCCAGGCTGCCCATGGGAATCTGGTAGTCGCTGCGCGGCCAGGTCTGGCGATGCATCATGCGCTGGCCATTGTGGACCTGGCCGGTGCTTTCGCGCTGGATGATGGAAAGCCCCGGCAGGCTGCGGTGCAGCAGCGGGTAGAGGCGGTCGTAGGTCTCGACATGCACCTGGCCGCCCAGCTTGAGCAGGTCAGGCAGCATGCTGGCGAACATGATGTGGTCGCCGATGCCCTGTTCGGCCCAGACCAGGAGCGTCTTGCCCTCCAGCGGCTCGCCACGCCAGCGCGGCGTATTGAACTCCTGGTGATGCTCCTTCAGCGAGGTCTTCCAGCGCGCTTCGTAGCTGGGCCAGGCGATATCGAATTGCTTGAAGCGCAGCTGCAGCAGTGACAGGTTGTTATGCGTGCCTGAGTGCTCCTGCGCTTTCTGTAGCATCTGTTCATAGAGACGGTAGGCCTCCTGATAACGGCCTACCTGCTCCAGGGACAGCGCGAGGTTGAACGGGCCGTAGTAGTAGTTGGGAGCCAGTTCCATCGTCAGACGATGGCAGGCGACGCTGTCGTGGAAGCGGCCGCATTCGAAGTACAGCGTGCCCAGCAGGCCAAGCAGGATGCTCTGCTGCCATGGCTCCAGCGGTTTCTCCAGCGCCTTCGTATAAAGAGCTTCGGCTTCGTCGAAGCGTTTGCGCAGGCTCAGTGCTGCGCCATACAGCGCCATGCGCGGCAGGCTCGGCGAGGCCTGGTACCAGCGTTCGGCACGCTCAAGGTTCTTGATGAACAGCCGATGGGTTCGCATCGTGTCGAGCAGCTCTTCATCGACCTTGGGGTCGGTGCTCATGTCCAGCGCACGCTCGGCCCAGGGCTCCGCCGATTGCGGGTCCTGCAGCTCCAGGTGCAGGCGGGCGATCTTGGCGTGAACCATCGCCGTGTCTGGAGCCAGCTTCGCCAGAGCTTCATATAGACGGATCTGCTCGCCGCGATCTTCGCGGTCTTCGGCAACCTGCAGCGCCTGGCTGAGGCGCTGAATCTCGGATTGGAGCTTGTGTGGGGACATGTAGGGCCTGCGTGTGACGGAGCTTTGGCGCGTGCGAGGGGGTATTGCAAGAACGAGGCCAGCCGTGCCCTACAGGCCGGTCTGAAGAAAATTCGAAAAAAAAGTTAAAGCCCACCCGACTTGGGACGATAACCCTAACGAAGGTTCTCCACGCCATTTCGAATCAATCGGGCAGGGAGGCCACTTAGCCCTAATACGAGGAATTCGTCATGGCTCTTACCGTCAACACCAACATCGCCTCGCTGTCGGTTCAAAAGAACCTGACCAAGGCCGCCAACAACCTGAACACTTCGATGACCCGTCTGTCCACCGGCCTGCGTATCAACAGCGCCAAGGACGACGCCGCCGGCTCGCAGATCTCCAACCGTCTGACCAGCCAGGTCAACGGCCTGAACGTAGCCGTGAAGAACGCCCAGGACGCCAACTCCATCGCCCAGGCCGCCGAAGGCGCCCTGCAGGAGTCCACCAACATCCTGCAGCGTATGCGTGAACTGTCCCTGCAGTCCGCCAACGGCTCCAACAGCAGCGAAGACCAGACCTCGCTGAACCAGGAGTTCAAGTCGCTGACCGCTGAACTGACCCGTATCTCCAAGACCACCACCTTCGGTGGCGGCACTTCCGGTATCAAGCTGCTCGACGGCACCGCCGGCACCAACGGCACCCTGACCTTCCAGGTCGGCGCCAACGCCAACGAAACCGTCAGCTTCACCCTGAGCGACATGAGCGCCACCGCGCTGAAAGGCACCTCGCAACTGGCTTCCGGCACCCTGGACCTGTCCACCGTGCTTTCCGGCACGGGCGGCGTTGCAGCCACCGCCGGCTCGGTCACTGTCAACGGTACCCAGGTCAGCTACGCCAAGGGCGCCAGCGCCAACGACATCGTCTCGGCGATCAACACCAACATCAGCGGCGTGGCAGCAGTTGCTGGCGCGGCTGGCAGCAGCGGCACCACCACCTCCATCTCGCTGACTTCCGGCAAGGACTTCACCGCAGGTGTGGGCACTGGCGCCGGCAGCGCGCACGCTGTGGTCACCTCGAACTCCACCATTCAGGCGCTGGACATCGCGACCGCCAAAGGTGCCCAATCGGCTACCCAGGTGATCGACGCCGCCCTGAAGCAGATCGACAGCCAGCGTTCCTCGCTGGGTGCCATCCAGAACCGCCTGGACAGCACCATCTCGAACCTGCAGAACGTGTCCGAGAACGCCACCGCTGCACGCAGCACCATCCAGGACGTGGACTTCGCCGCAGAAACCGCGGAGATGACCAAGCAGCAGACCCTGCAACAGGCCGCTACCGCGGTTCTGGCCCAGGCCAACCAGCTGCCTTCCGCTGTCCTGAAGCTGCTCCAGTAAGGGGTTGCCGAAAGGCAAAAAAAGGAAAGGAAGGGCGCCCGGCGCCCTTCCTTGTTTTGCATTCGGAGGGTAACACCTGATGGATACCAGCCTCGGAATCAACAACCCGCGCCCGGTCGACAGCGCCGCCGCGGGCAGCAAGCCGGTCAGCGGCAACAGCTTGCCGCAGAGCGCCAAGGAATCGCCGGCGAGCAACAAGGCTCGCAGCCTGAACGAAGCCGTCAGCCGGCTGCGTGAGCAGGCCCAGTCGGTGCAACGCAACCTGGAGTTCTCGGTGGACGACGCCAGCGGCGAAACCGTCGTGAAGGTCGTGGCCTCCGATACTGGCGAGGTCATACGCCAGATTCCTTCGGAAGTTGCACTCAAGTTGGCAGAAAGCCTGAAGGAAGCGGGTAATCTGTTGTTCAGCGAACGCGCCTGATCGATCTCCTTAATTAGAGATCCTTGGCGCGATTCTTGAATGAAGCGTTACCAGACGCAGGCGGCACTCTGAGAACCGCCAGAAAATTGGACAGGAGGGTAGGCAAATGGCCGGGACTTCGATCAACGGTGTAGGGTCGGGATACGACATCGACTCCATCGTGACCGCTTTGGTCAACGCGCAGAAAGCGCCAAAGTCGAATCAGATCGCCAATCAGAAGACCGCCACCAACACCACGCTCTCCGGTGTCGGTTCGCTCAAGAGCGCCCTGTCGACCTTCCAGACCGCTCTGGGCAAACTCAACGACCCCGACTCCAATGCCTTCGCCGGTCTCGCCGTCAAAAGCTCCAACGCCGACGCGCTGACCGCGACCCTGGGCACCGGCGCTTCTGCCGGCACCTACAACATCGAAGTGAAGAACCTGGCGACCAGCTCCAAGGTGGCCACCCAGTACGTCGACAAGTCCGCCTCCTTCGGTGCCGGCAGCCTGACCATCAGCCAGGGCAGCAGCACCTACAAGGTAAACGTCAAGGCAGGTGCCAGCCTCACGGACATCCGTGACAGCATCAACAGCCAGCTCAAGGACAGCGGTTTCACCGCCAACATCATCACCGACTCGAACGGTCCGCGCCTGGTGCTGGGCTCCAGCGTCACCGGTGCCGGCAGCGATATCAGCGTCACGACCTCCGGCGACAGCAGCCTGCAGGTCCTCGCGATCGATGGCGCCGGCACCAAGGCCTCCGCCACCGCGGGTGGCTACGTCGACAAGCCGGCGATGAATGCCAGCTACACCATCGACGGGCTGGAAATGAGCAGCTCGGTGAACAAGATTTCCAGCGCCATCAGCGGCGTGGAATTCAGCCTGGTGGCCGAGGGCAAATCCACCCTCAGCGTCAATACCAACACCGACGGCCTGAAGAGTTCCGTGCAGTCGTTCGTCGATGCCTACAACGCGCTGATGACCAGCATCAATTCGCTGACCAAGGTCACCACCACCACGGATTCCAGCGGCAACCCGACCACGTCGGCCGCCTCGCTGGCCAGTGACTCGATGACCCGCAACCTGCTCAACACCCTGCGTACCCAACTGGTTGGTTCCTCCACTGACGGAGGCAGCATCAAGCTGCTCTCCCAGCTGGGCGTCACCACCAAGAACGACGGTACGCTGGAGGTCGACAGCGAGAAGCTCGACAAGGCCCTGGAGAAGAACTTCTCCTCGGTGCAGGGTTTCTTCACCGGTGACGGCGGCCTGCTCTCGCGCATGAGCAAAAGCATGGACCTGTACACCAAGACCAACGGGCTGATCGACCAGCGCCAGTCTGCGCTGAACGATACCCTGAGCGACCTGGCGGACCAGTCCACCAAGCTGACCACCCGCATGGCCAAGCTGACCGAAACGCTCATGGCCAAGTACACCGCCATGGACACCCTGGTTGCCCAGCTCAACGCGACCAAGTCCAGCGTGCTGACCACGCTCAACGCGCTGAACAAGACCAGCAGCTCGGACAACTGATTCCTGAGCGGCCCGCCGCTCTGCGGCGGGTTGCGGGGCCGTACGCTCGTGCAGATTTTTGCCTAAAGGTTTTCCCGCCAGCGCCGATACTTTGAATATCGACGATTTGATCGTTCAGCGAATCAAGGGGAAATCAGATGAACGCTTCGGCAGCGCTGCGCCAGTACCAGAATGTGAACAACCAGTCGCAGGTGCACGACGCCTCTCCCCATCGTCTGATCCAGATGCTGATGGAAGGTGGCCTGAGCCGCATCGCCCAGGCTCGCGGCTCGATGGAGCGCGAGCAGTTCGCCCAGAAGGGCATGCTGATCGCCAAGGCCTCCGCGATCATCGCCGGCCTGCGCGAAGCGCTGAACTTCGAGGCGGGTGGTGAGGTGGCGGAAAACTATGCCAACCTGTACGACTACATGAGCCGTCGCCTGGGCGACGCCAACCGCAGCAATGAAGTGCAAGTGCTCGACGAAGTCTCGGGTCTGCTGCGCACCATCAAGGAAGGCTGGGACGCCATCGCTCCGTGATTGCGGCCTGCCAGGAGATACCGAACATGACTCTCGCCGTCCAGCAGATCGAACAGACCCGCCTCGCTCTCGGCGTCGCACTGGCCCAGGAAGACTGGGAAACGGTCGCCCAGCTCGACCTTCAGTGTCGCGAGCACGTCGATGCCGCGATGGTCGAGCCGATGGACGATGACAGCGAACTCAAGCGCAGCCTGGAAGGATTGCTGGCGCTTTACCGCGAGCTGGTCCACGCTGTCACCCGGCAGCGCGAAGACGTGGCCAGCGAGATCGTCCGCGTCAATCGCTCCCACCAGGGCGCCAAGGTCTACCAGATGTTCGGCTGATCCATTCGGATCGGCTTTCTTCGGGCGGTGATCGGTCAGGTACCGGTGGCCGCCTTCTGCGCTTCGAACTACCCTCCAGTTCGATTGCCATGACAAGGATCAACACCCTTCGTCGGGCTGCATCAAAAAAAACACGCCATAAATTTGACTCGAGCCACAATTTTGACTTAACTAGTGGCCAAATGCTGGCTAGCACGAGGAATTTGTGCTGTGGCCAGGTCGTGTCAGCCGCCGTACGACGGCCTTCAAGCCCGGGATGACAAGCTAAGATGTGGCGCGAAACGAAAATCCTCGTGATCGATGACAACCAGGACCGCTGCCGGGACCTCTCGGTGATCATCAGCTTCCTGGGTGAAGACCAACTCTCCTGCAGCAGCCGTGACTGGCGGCAGACCGTTGACCCGCTGCCCAACGGCAGCCGCGACGTGCTCTGCGTGCTGGTTGGCGCCGTGGAAAGCAAGGGCGGGGCGCTGGAGCTGCTCAAGCAGCTCGCCGCCTGGGACGAATACCTGCCCGTGCTGCTGATGGGCGAGCCGGTGCCCAACGAATGGCCCGAGGAACTGCGCCGCCGCGTGCTGGCCAGCCTCGAGATGCCGCCCAGCTACAACAAGTTGCTCGACTCCCTGCACCGCGCCCAGGTCTATCGCGAGATGTACGACCAGGCCCGTGAGCGTGGCCGCCAGCGCGAGCCCAACCTGTTCCGCAGCCTGGTGGGCACCAGCCGTGCCATCCAGCAGGTGCGGCAGATGATGCAGCAGGTCGCCGATACCGATGCCAGCGTGCTGATTCTCGGCGAATCCGGCACCGGCAAGGAGGTGGTGGCGCGCAACCTGCACTACCACTCCAAGCGTCGCGATGCGCCATTCGTGCCGGTCAACTGCGGCGCGATCCCGGCGGAGTTGCTGGAAAGCGAACTGTTCGGCCACGAGAAGGGCGCGTTCACTGGCGCCATCACCACTCGTGCGGGCCGCTTCGAGCTGGCCAACGGCGGCACGCTGTTCCTCGACGAGATCGGTGACATGCCGCTGCCGATGCAGGTCAAGCTGCTGCGTGTGCTGCAGGAGCGCACCTTCGAGCGCGTGGGCAGCAACAAGACGCAGAACGTCGACGTGCGCATCATCGCCGCGACCCACAAGAACCTCGAGAAGATGATCGAGGACGGCAGCTTCCGCGAGGACCTGTACTACCGCCTCAACGTCTTCCCCATCGAGATGGCCCCGCTGCGCGAGCGCGTCGAGGACATCCCGTTGCTGATGAACGAACTCATCTCGCGCATGGAGCACGAGAAGCGCGGTTCGATCCGCTTCAACTCGGCCGCCATCATGTCGCTCTGCCGTCACGACTGGCCGGGCAACGTGCGCGAGCTGGCCAACCTCGTCGAGCGTCTGGCGATCATGCATCCCTACGGCGTGATCGGAGTGGGTGAGCTGCCGAAGAAGTTCCGTCACGTCGACGACGAGGACGAGCAGCTGGCGACCAGCCTGCGCGAGGAACTGGAAGAGCGCGCGGCGATCACCGCCGGCCTGCCGGGCCTGGACTCGCCGGCCATGCTGCCGGCCGAGGGCATCGACCTGAAGGACTACCTGGCCAACCTGGAGCAGGGGCTGATCCAGCAGGCGCTGGACGACGCCAGCGGTGTAGTCGCCCGTGCCGCCGAACGCCTGCGCATCCGCCGGACCACCCTGGTGGAGAAAATGCGCAAGTACGGCATGAGCCGCCGCGAAGAGGAAATGGCGGAGGATTGACGCCTTCGTCATACTCGTTTTTTCAAGTCATTGAAATATAACGAGTAATTTTTAGGCACGCGGTTTGCTAAGACTCATCCGACCGACAGATTCACGCCGTCGGACGGATGAGGAAGAACCGCATGATGCCCGCCACCAATCGCCAGACTGAACTCGCTTCCCGGCCCTCCGAGCAGGTGCCGGTGGAGCAGCAGAGCCGCGCCCATCTGGAGCAGACCTTCGAGCTGTTCAGCCAGATGTCCAGCCAGCTCAACCAGTCCTACAGCCTGCTGGAAGCCCGCGTCACCGAGCTCAAGGGCGAACTGGCCCTGGTCAGCGCGCAGCGCATGCAGGAGCTGGCGGAGAAGGAGCGCCAGGCCAACCGCCTGCAGAGCCTGCTCGACGTATTGCCCGGCGGCGTCATCATGATCGACGGCCAGGGCGTGGTGCGCGACGCCAATCCGGTGGCGGTCGCCTTGCTCGGCAAGCCCCTGGTGGGCATGCTCTGGCGCGAAGTCATCTCCCGCAGCTTCGCCCCGCGTGCCGACGACGGCCACGAAGTCTCCCTGCGCGATGGTCGCCGTGTGTCCATCGCCATTCGCCCGCTGAACGGCGAGCCCGGCCAGCTCATCCTGCTCAACGACCTGACGGAAACCCGTCGTCTGCAGGACCAGCTCGCCCGTCACGAGCGCCTGTCCGCCCTCGGCCGCATGGTCGCTTCCCTGGCTCACCAGATCCGTACCCCGCTGTCTGCCGCCATGCTTTACGCCGGCCACCTGAGCGAAGGCGAGCTGCCGGTCGAGCAGCAGCAACGCTTTGCCGGCCGCATCAAGGAGCGCCTGCACGAGCTGGAAAGCCAGGTGCGCGACATGCTGGTATTCGCTCGCGGCGAACTGCCGTTGCCGGACCGCCTGGCCCCCAACCAGCTGTTCACCAGTCTTCGCGCGGCGGCCGAATCTCATGTCGCCGGCCTGAACCTGCGGTGGCAGTGCGACGCTCGCGTCGGCGAGCTGCTGTGCAACCGCGACACGCTGGTCGGCACCGTGCTCAACCTGGTGGAGAACGCCATCCAGGCCGCCGGCCGCGAAGTGCGCCTGAAGGTGCACCTTTACCAGCGCGGCAACAGCCTGCGCCTGAGCGTCAGCGACAACGGTCCGGGCATGAGCGCCGAAACCCTGGCGCGTCTCGGCGAACCCTTCTTCACCACCAAGACCACCGGCACCGGCCTCGGCCTCGCGGTGGTGAAAGCTGTCGCCAAGGCTCACCAGGGTGAACTGCTTCTGCGCTCGCGGCCGGGTGTCGGTACCTGCGCCACCCTGGTCCTGCCGCTGATCCTGGCTCAATCCGCCGTCCACGAGGAGTGATTTCCATGGCCGCCAAAGTCCTGCTGGTCGAAGACGACCGCGCCCTTCGTGAAGCCCTCTGCGACACCCTGTCGCTCGGCGGGCACGACTTCATTGCCGTCGATTGCGCCGAGGCCGCGCTGCCGGCGCTGGAGAAGGATGCCTTCAGCCTGGTGATCAGCGACGTCAACATGCCGGGCATGGACGGGCACCAGTTGCTCGGCCTGATCCGCAAGCGTTACCCGCAATTGCCGGTGCTGCTGATGACCGCCTATGGCGCCGTCGACCGCGCCGTGGATGCCATGCGCCAAGGCGCTGCCGACTACCTGGTCAAACCGTTCGAGCCGCGTGCGCTGCTGGAGCTGGTGGCCCGTCACGCGCTGGGGGCTGTGTCGGCCAGTGCCGGCGAAGGCCCGGTGGCCCTGGAACCGGCCAGCCAGCAGTTGCTGGAGCTGGCTGCCCGTGTCGCGCGCAGCGATTCCACCGTGCTGATCTCCGGCGAATCCGGTACCGGCAAGGAGGTGCTGGCGCAGTACATCCACCAGCAGTCGCCCCGCGTCGGCAAGCCTTTCGTTGCGATCAACTGCGCGGCGATTCCCGACAACATGCTCGAGGCCACCCTGTTCGGCCACGAGAAAGGTGCCTTCACCGGTGCCATCGCTGCCCAGCCGGGCAAGTTCGAACTGGCTGACGGGGGCACCATCCTGCTCGACGAAATTTCCGAGATGCCGTTGGCCCTGCAGGCCAAGCTGCTGCGCGTGCTGCAGGAGCGCGAGGTGGAGCGAGTCGGCGCGCGCAAGCCGATCAGCCTGGATATCCGCGTGCTCGCCACCACCAACCGCGACCTGCTGGGTGAAGTGGCTGCCGGCCGGTTCCGCGAAGACCTCTACTATCGTCTGTCGGTGTTCCCGCTGGCCTGGCGTCCGCTGCGCGAACGTCCTGCCGACATCCTGCCGCTGGCCGAACGCTTGCTGGCCAAGTACGCGCGCAAGATGAATCACGCGCCCGTCACCCTGGCCGATTGCGCCCGCGCCGCTTTGCTGACGCACCCCTGGCCGGGCAACGTGCGCGAGCTGGACAACGCCATCCAGCGCTCGCTGATCCTGCAGCAGGGCGGCCAGGTGCTGGCCGCTGACCTGTGCCTGACCTCTCCCATCGGCCTGGCACCGCGCCCGGTGTTGTCGGCAGTGCCGGCACCGGCGCCGCCGCCGACTTCGGCCAGCGTCGACATTCCGTCAGGCGCCTCCACCGAGGCCGGACAACTGGGCGAAGACCTCAAGCGCCGCGAGTTCCAGATGATCATCGAAACCCTGCGCAGCGAGCGCGGCCGCCGCAAGGAAGCCGCCGAGCGCCTGGGCATCAGCCCGCGCACCCTGCGCTACAAGCTCGCGCAGATGCGTGATGCCGGCATGGATGTGGAGGCTTATCTCTACGCCAGCTGACCGGCAAACAAAGAACCCCCTCTTGGCCCGCCTTTGTGCGGGTCTTTTCTTGGCGCTCTGCAGGCCAGGTAGGGCGGGCTTTTCGTAGGAGCGAGCTTGCTCGCGAACCGATACTGCAGCGGGGTTGTTCGCGAGCAAGCTCGCTCCTACAGGTAAGTCCTGTCCCTGCGTCGAAACAGCTGCCATCCGCGTATTTGCCTTTCCCCTGAAAGGCCCTGCCCAGAGCCTCCTTCTTCGATTTTTCTGCGTCTTGAAAACCTGGCACCCAAGTTGCAATCACCTCTGCAAAGCGCCGCGCAGTGTCAAAAAACCGCGGCCAGTCGGAGGGGTGAGTGATGAGTCAGGGTATCGAGTTCAATCGTCTGCTGCTGGAAATGCGCTCCATGCAAATGGAGGCCATGGCCAAGGCGAAGACGACGCAGGCAGCGCCGGTCGAAGCGGGGGCGCCGAGCTTCTCGCAAATGCTCGGCCAGGCCGTGGACAAGGTGAACGGTACCCAGCAGGCCGCCTCCGACATGGCCTCCGCCTTCGAGATGGGGCAGAAAGGGGTCGATCTCACCGACGTGATGATCGCCTCGCAGAAGGCCAGTGTTTCTTTCCAGGCGATGACCCAGGTACGCAACAAGCTCGTGCAGGCGTACCAGGACATCATGCAGATGCCGGTTTGATCGGCGAGGATCGTAGGTAATGTCCCAAGCCTCCGTTGTTGATAGCCAGATTCCGGCCAAGGTCGGCGCCGACGCGCCGAAAAAGCCGCTGCTGGGCCTGGCCTTCCTCGAGAACCTCGCGGACATGCCGGTGCTGCGCCAGGTCGGCCTGCTGGTCGGCCTCGCCGCGAGCATCGCCATCGGCTTCGGCATGGTGCTGTGGTCGCAGCAGCCGGACTACAAGCCGCTCTACGGCAGCCTCAATGGCGTCGACGCGAACAAGGTGGTCGAGGCGCTGTCCGCCGCCGATATCGGCTACAAGATCGAGCCCAACTCCGGCGCGCTGCTGGTCAAGGCCGACGACCTCGGCCGTGCGCGCATGAAAGTGGCCGGCGCGGGCCTGGCGCCGACCGACAGCAACGTCGGCTTCGAGATCCTCGACAAGGAGCAGGCGTTGGGCACCAGCCAGTTCATGGAAGCGACCAACTACCGTCGCGGCCTGGAAGGCGAACTGGCGCGCACCGTCGCCAGCCTGAACAACGTCAAGGGCGCCCGCGTGCACCTGGCGATCCCGAAGAGCTCGGTGTTCGTCCGTGACGACCGCAAGCCCAGCGCCTCGGTGCTGGTCGAGCTGTACCCGGGCCGCAGCCTGGAGCCGAGCCAGGTGCTGGCCATCGTTAACCTGGTCGCCACCAGCGTGCCGGAACTGGACAAGTCCCAGGTCACCGTGGTCGACCAGAAGGGCAATCTACTTTCCGACCAGCAGGAGCTCTCCGAGCTGACCATGGCCGGCAAGCAGTTCGACTTCACCCGCCGCATGGAAAGCAACTTCACCCAGCGCGTGCACAGCATCCTTGCTCCGGTCCTGGGCAATGGCCGCTACAAGGCCGAGGTGTCCGCCGACGTCGACTTCAGCGCGGTGGAATCCACCTCCGAGTCGTTCAACCCGGACCAGCCGGCCCTGCGCAGCGAGCAGGTGAACAACGAGGAACGGCAGAACAGCAACGGCCCGCAGGGTGTGCCGGGTGCGCTGTCGAACCAGCCGCCGAACCCGGCCAGCGCGCCGCAGACCACCGGTCAGAACGCCGGTGCGGATTTCGTCGCTCCGGGTCAACCGCTCAAGGACGCCAACGGCCAGACGATCATCGATCCGAAGACCGGCAAGCCGGAGCTGGCCCCATACCCGACCGACAAGCGCCAGCAGAACACCCGCAACTACGAGCTGGATCGCTCGGTGAGCTACACCAAGCAGCAGCAGGGTCGCCTACGCCGGCTTTCCGTCGCGGTGGTGCTGGATGACCGCATGATCGCCGATCCGAAGACCGGCGAAGTCAGCCACCAGCCCTGGACCGCCGACGAACTGGGACGCTTCACCCGCCTGGTGCAGGACGCGGTAGGCTACGACGCTAGCCGTGGCGACAGCGTCAGCGTAATCAACGCGCCGTTCGCCCCGGAACTGGGTGATGAAATTGCCTCGCCGCCGTTCTACTCGCAGCCCTGGTTCTGGGATGTGGTCAAGCAGGTGCTGGGTATCGTCTTCATCCTGGTGCTGGTGCTGGGCGTGCTGCGCCCGGTGCTGAACAACCTGTCGGGCAACAAGAGCAAGGCTCTGGTGGCCGGCGGCGCCGGCGAAGGCGGCCTGGGCGAGCTGGGTGGGCTGGAGGGCGAGTTGTCCGAAGACCGCGTGAGCCTCGGCGGCCCGGCCAGCATCCTGCTGCCCAGCCCCTCCGAGGGGTACGATGCACAATTGAATGCGATCAAGAGTCTGGTCGCCCAGGACCCGGGGCGCGTAGCCCAGGTAGTGAAGGACTGGATCAATTCCGATGAGTGAAGCCCGCATGAGCGCCAAACTGAACAAGGTCGACAAGGCTGCCATTCTCCTGCTCTCCCTGGGTGAGACCGATGCCGCGCAGGTGCTGCGCCACATGGGCCCGAAGGAAGTGCAGAAGGTCGGCGTGGCCATGGCGCAGATGCGCAATGTGCACCGCGAGCAGGTCGAGCAGGTGATGGGCGAGTTCGTCGAGATCGTCGGCGACCAGACCAGCCTGGGCGTGGGCGCCGACAGCTACATCCGCAAGATGCTTACCCAGGCGCTGGGCGAGGACAAGGCGAACAACCTCATCGACCGCATCCTGCTGGGCGGCAACACCAGCGGCCTGGACAGCCTGAAGTGGATGGAGCCGCGCGCCGTGGCCGACGTGATCCGCTACGAGCACCCGCAGATCCAGGCCATCGTGGTCGCCTACCTCGACCCGGACCAGGCCGGCGAAGTGCTCAGCCACTTCGACCACAAGGTGCGCCTGGACATCATCCTGCGCGTGTCCTCGCTGAACACCGTGCAGCCGTCCGCGCTCAAGGAACTGAACCTGATCCTGGAAAAACAGTTCGCCGGCAACGCCAACTCCACCCGCACCACCATGGGCGGCGTGAAGCGCGCGGCAGACATCATGAACTACCTCGACAGCTCGGTCGAAGGCGCGCTGATGGACGCCATCCGCGAAGTTGACGAGGACCTGTCGGGCCAGATCGAAGACCTGATGTTCGTCTTCGACAACCTCGCCGACGTCGACGACCGCGGCATCCAGGCGCTGCTGCGCGAGGTCTCCTCGGACGTGCTGGTGCTGGCTCTCAAGGGCTCGGACGAGGCGATCCGCGAGAAGATCTTCCGCAACATGTCCAAGCGTGCCGCCGAGCTGCTGCGCGACGACCTGGAGGCCAAGGGCCCGGTGCGCGTCAGCGAAGTGGAAGGCGCGCAGAAGGAAATCCTCACCATTGCCCGGCGTATGGCCGAGTCCGGCGAGATCGTGCTTGGCGGCAAGGGCGGCGAGGAGATGATCTAAGTTGGTCAAGGACGAGGACAAGCTCAGCGAGCTGATCCGAGCCCGCGATACCGTGGGGTTCGATCGTTGGTCGCTGCCCAGTTTCGACCCGGCCCGGCCGGCCCCGGAACCCGAGCCCGAACCCGAGCCGGTGCTCGACGAACCGCCGCAGATCGAAGAGGTGCCGGAGGAAGAGGTCAAGCCACTGACGCTGGACGAGCTCGAGGCGATTCGCCAGGAGGCTTACAACGAGGGCTTTTCCACCGGCGAGAAGGACGGCTTCCACGCCGGCCAGCTGAAGGCGCGCCAGGAAGCCGACGCGGCGCTGCAACCGCGCCTGCAGAATCTCGAAACCCTGATGTCGCACCTGCTCGAGCCCATCGCCGAGCAGGACCAGATGCTCGAACAAGGCATGCTCAACCTGGTGACCCACGTGGTGCGCCAGGTAGTGCAGCGCGAACTGGCCACCGATTCCAGCCAGATCCGCCTGGTGCTGCGCGAGGCACTCAAGCTGCTGCCCATGGGCGCCAGCAACATCCGTATCCAGGTCAACCCGCAGGACTTCGAGCTGGTGAAGGCGCTGCGCGACCGCCACGAGGAAAGCTGGAAGATCATCGAGGACGATGGCCTGCTGCCCGGCGGTTGCCGTATCGAGACCGAACATTCGCGCATCGACGCCACTGTCGAGACGCGCCTGGCCCAGGCCGTGAAGCAACTCTTCGAGCAGCAGCGCGACCAGGCGACCCATGCGCTGGAGCCTGACCTGCATGTGGACCTCGACGCTGGCCAGGGCGACCCCGATGCGTCTTGATCGCGTCAGCTTTGCCCGCCGCCTGCAGGGCTACAGCGACGCCGTGAGCCTGCCGACGCAGCCGGTGGTGGAAGGCCGCCTGCTGCGCATGGTCGGCCTGACGCTGGAGGCCGAAGGCCTGCAGGCCGCCGTCGGCAGCCGTTGCCAGGTGATCAACGACGGCGGCTATCACCCCGTGCAGGTGGAAGCCGAAGTCATGGGCTTCGCCGGCAGCAAGATCTACCTGATGCCGGTGGGCAGCCTCGTCGGCATCGCCCCCGGCGCCCGCGTGGTTCCGCTGCCGGATTCCGGCCGTCTGCCCATGGGCATGTCCATGCTCGGCCGCGTGCTCGATGGCGTCGGCCGCGCACTGGACGGCAAGGGCGGCATGCGTGCCGAGGACTGGGTGCCGATGGATGGCCCGATCATCAACCCGCTGGCGCGCGACCCGATCCATGAACCGATGGACGTCGGCATCCGTTCGATCAACTCGCTGCTGACCGTCGGCCGCGGTCAGCGCCTGGGCCTGTTCGCCGGTACCGGCGTGGGTAAATCCGTGCTGCTGGGCATGATGACCAAGTTCACCAAGGCCGACATCATCGTAGTCGGGCTGATCGGTGAACGGGGCCGCGAGGTGAAGGAGTTCATCGAGCACATCCTCGGCGAGGAAGGCCTCAAGCGTTCCGTGGTCGTCGCATCCCCGGCGGACGACGCGCCGCTGATGCGCCTGCGCGCCGCGCAGTATTGCACCCGTATCGCCGAGTACTTCCGCGACAAGGGCAAGAACGTCCTGCTGCTGATGGACTCCCTGACCCGTTACGCCCAGGCCCAGCGGGAAATTGCGCTGGCCATCGGCGAACCGCCGGCGACCAAGGGCTACCCGCCGTCGGTGTTCGCCAAGCTGCCGCGTCTCGTTGAGCGCGCCGGCAATGGTGAAAAGGGCGGCGGTTCGATCACCGCTTTCTACACCGTGCTCAGCGAAGGCGACGACCAGCAGGACCCGATCGCCGACGCCGCGCGGGGTGTGCTCGACGGCCACTTCGTACTGTCGCGCCGGCTGGCCGAGGAAGGCCATTACCCGGCCATCGACATCGAAGCCTCCATCAGCCGGGTGATGCCGCAAGTCACCTCGCCGGAACACCTGCGCGACGCCCAGCGCTTCAAGCAACTGTGGTCGCGCTACCAGCAGAGCCGCGACCTGATCAGCGTTGGCGCCTATGTGGCTGGTGGCGATCCGGAAACCGACCTGGCCATCCAGCGTTTCCCGATCATGCGCCAGTTCCTCCGCCAGGGGCTGGACGAAAGCCAGAACCTTGACGACAGCCGCCTCCTGCTGGACGCGGTGGTCAGCGGCAAGGCCGGCTGATGTCCGGTCTCCACGAAGCTGTTCGTAGGATGGGTGGAGCTTGCGATACCCATCGTCTTTCAGCTTGCGGCGAATCGCAGCATGGGTATCGCTGCGCTCCACCCATCCTACGGAAGACGCAGCGGGAGAAGCGCTTGTGAACCGCCGTGCCGAACGCCTGGCCCCGGTGGTCGAAATGGCGCTCAAGGCCGAGCGCGAAGCCGCGCGCCAGCTCGGCTTGGTGCAGGGCCAGTTGCAGCAGGCGCAGCGCAAGCTCGCCGAGCTGGAACGCTACCGCTTCGACTACCAGCAGCAGTGGATCCGCAATGGCCAGCAGGGCGTCAGCGGCCAGTGGCTGATCAACTACCAGCGCTTCCTCTCCCAGCTCGAAGGCGCGGTGGAGCAGCAGAACCGCTCCGTCAACTGGCACCAGGACACCGTCGACAAGGCGCGGGCCGTCTGGCAGGAGAAGTACGCGCGCCTGGAAGGCTTGCGCAAACTGGTGGAGCGCTACCGCGAGGAAGCGCGCCTGGCCGCCGACAAGTACGAGCAGAAGCAGCTCGATGAATTCGCCCAGCGTCTGAGACCCTCCGCAGACTGACTGCGCCAGCGGCGCGTCGCGGCGGCGTGCTAGGCTCCACGGAGTCCTCCCAGCGGAAGCCTTTCATGCCTCTCCCCACGCCTGTTCCTGTGGATTTCCAGCGCGTCCTGGACCTGTGGCAACTCACTCCCGAAGGCGAGCCCATCATCACGCCCAGCAGCCACCTTCTGCCGGTGCGCTGGCGAGATCGTCCAGCGATGATCAAGCGCGCACTGGAGATCGAAGAGCAGGGCGGCTGTCGGGTGATGAGCTGGTGGAGCGGCGAGGGTGCTGCGCTGGTGTACGCCTATGACGGCCACACCATCCTGATGGAGCGCGCCGAGGGCAGCCGCTCGCTGATGCGGATGGCGCTGCACGGTGAGGATGACCAGGCCAGCCGCATCATCTGCGATGTGGTGCGGCGCCTGCATTGGCCGCGGGACGATTCGCCGCCGGATCTGCTCTGCCTGCGCGATTGGTTCCGCGATCTCGCGCCTGCCGCCGTACGTTACGGCGGCCTGTTCCCCCGCTGCCTGGAAACCGCCGAGGCGCTGTTGGCCAGCGAGCACGATCAACGCGTGCTGCATGGCGACGTGCACCACGACAACATCCTGGATTTCGGCGAGCGCGGCTGGCGCGCCATCGATCCCAAGCGCCTGTATGGCGAGCGCCTGTTCGACTACGCCAACCTGCTGTGCAACCCGGACCTGTCCACCTCTCGCGAGCGTGCGCGCTTTCTCCGCCAGCTGGATGTGATCGTCGAGCATGCCCGTGTCGATCGGCGGCGCCTGCTGGAGTGGGTGCTGGCTTTCGCCGGTCTTTCCGCCGCCTGGTTCCTCGACGATGGCATGGCCGCAGAGAGCGATCTCACCGTCGCGCAACTGGCGGCCGCCGAACTGGACCGCACTGCATGCTGCGCGTGAATCGCACGTTGCTGCGGGCGCATCCACGCCTGCTGGGGGCCGGGTTGTTCGGCGTGCTGGCGGGGCTGGCCTGCTACTGGCTGTCCCCCATGACGCGGGTGCTGGTGGGGTGGAACGGCATGGCCTGGCTGTACGTGCTGCTGATCGGTTGGCTGGCCTGGCGCGCCGATGCCGCGCAGGTGAAGCGCGTGGCGAGCATTGAGGACGAGAACGCCGAAGCAGTGCTGGTGTTGATCATCGTGGCGGCGCTGGCGAGCCTGGGGGCAATCATCGTCGAACTGGCCACCGCATCCCACGCCGGTGACAGCGAGAAGCTGGTGCGTTACGCCTTCACGGCCAGCACCGTGCTCGGTTCCTGGTTCCTCATCGGCACCATGTTCAGCATGCATTACGCGCGGATGTTCTATGCCGCCCACGAGAGCAAGCCGGTGCTGCGCTTTCCCGAAGGCGAAAAGCATCCGGACCTGTGGGACTTCCTCTACTTCTCCTTCACCCTCAGCGTGGCGGTGCAGACCTCCGATGTGGAAGTCGCCTCGCGCTCGATGCGCAAGGTGGTGCTGGCGCACTCGGTGATCGGCTTCCTGTTCAATACCGCGATCCTGGGGTTGGTGATCAACATGGGCGCCGGCTTGGTCGGCTAGGCTGGCGGCAGCGTCTCGGCGGCCAGGCGCAGCGCAAGCACGACGAAGGCCAGCGAGAAGCCCCAGCGAATCCCTTTCATCACGGCGGGTCGGCCGATCACGTGGTCGCGCACCCGGGCTGCCAGCAGCCCATAGCCGATGAACACGAGGAAGGTCATCAGTGCGAATGCCAGGCCGAGCACCAGGAACAGGGCCTTGGCGTCCGCGCTGCCGGCCGGCACGAACTGCGGCAGGAAGGCCAGGAAGAACAGCCCGAGCTTGGGGTTGAGCAGGTTGAGCCAGAGCCCGGTGCCCACCAGTTGGGTAGTGCTGCGCGGGCTGCCGGCCGAGTCCAGCGCCAGGGCGCCGTTGCCGCGCAATACCTGCCAGGCGATGAACAACAGGTAGGCGGTGCCCAGCCATCTGATGATCTGGAAGCTGGCCGCGCTGGCCTGCAGGATCAGCGACAGTCCGAAGGTCGCAAGCAGCAATTGCGGGACCATGCCCAGTGTGCAGCCCAGTGCCGCGAGGGTGGCTGCGCGGGCACCGAGGCCGAGGCCGACGGCCAGCGTGTAGAGCACACCGGTGCCGGGCAGCAAAACGACGACGAACGCCGTCAGCAGGAATTCTGCATTCATTCCCGTGGGTTTCCTGTCTGCAAGAAGTGAGGCCGTGGGGCCGGCGAACTCAAGGTGCTGGTAGCGGTGCCCTGAGCGAGGAGCGCCATTGTCCTGGCGTCGGCCCGAGCTGGCGGGCGAAGGCGCGGGTCATGTGGGACTGGTCGGCAAACCCGGCCAGCAGGCTCGCTTCGGCCAGCGCGCGGCCCTCGCCGATGGCCTTGTGGGCCACCCGCACGCGGTACTGCAGCAGGTACGCGTGGGGCGTGGTGCCCAGTTCGCGGCGGAAGCGGCGCAGGGCCGCAAAGGGTGTCAGCCCGGCAAGGCTGGCGAGCTCGGCCAGTGTGGGAGCGTTGCGCGGGTCATCGTGAATCCGTTCGAGCATGCGTGCCACGCTCGGGGAGGGCAGGGCGGCCGCTGTCGTGGCGGTACGCCGGTCGAGCAGATCGCCGAACAGGTCGAGCAGGCCTTCGCTGGCTTCATCGGCGCAAGCGTCCGGCAGGCGCTGCAACAGGCTGGCGATGCGTCGGGCGAGTCGCGGGTCGGCCAGCGTCGGCAGCGGAAATTCCCGGCCTGCCATCTCGCTGCCGGCCAGTCGTGCGATCAGCGCCGGCTCGACGTACAGCATCCACCAGCGACGGGGCGCGCTGCGCAGGGGAATGCCGTCGTGCAGTTCGTTGGGGCTCACGGTGATGATGTCGCTCGGCCCGGCCTCGACCTGGCCGCGGCCGCTCCACGAACGATGGCCGCCCTCGAGCATCACACCGATGCCGTACTCGTCGTGGGCATGACGCGGAAAGCTGCGCTGGGTGAGGATCTCGACGGTGCGCAGGCCGGGCAGGGCAGTGGCAGTGCAGTTCACTCGGTGCAGCATGGGTCAGAGCCTGCGGGCGTGGTGTGGTGACTGGCAGAGTAGCCCCTTGTGCAGCGGCGCTCTTGAATGAAATTGACTCTTTCGCCTCCGCCGACCATTGGTGCTCGGTTTGCCCCTCACCCCGGCCCTCTCCCGAGGGAGAGGGGCCGTTCGGTGTAGGCGGGCGGGCCGGTCTCAGTGGGAAACAATGGTGCAGGAAAAACGGTGGATTCAGCCCTGGCACGGACTACCCCCTCTCCCTCAGGAGCGGGGCGCGCAGCCAGGGCTGGGGTGAGCGTGCTCCGGGGACTGAGAATGTCCAGGCTCAGAAGAACGGCCGCGATGCCTTGAACATGAACGCCGAGTCGCAATAGGCGTTGTGCCCGGAGTAGGCGCTGCAGTCGCCGCCGGTGAGGCTGCTGCCGCTGTAGGAGAAGTTCAGGTCGATGCCTTTCCATGGTCGGCTGAAGTTCAGCGACCAGTCGCCGTATTCGCTGACGCTGCCGCCGCTGCTCAGGCTCACGGGGGAGGCGAAGCTGTAGGCGGAGTACTTGAAGGTCACGTCGAAACCGAGGTCGGACTGTACGCCCAGGTCGGTGAACAGCGTCGCGGTGCTGCGCCCGGCCTGGGCGCTGTAGGCCGCGCCGAGGCGGCTGCCGAACACCGAGAGGCCACCGTACAGCGCCTGGCTGTCGTAGTCGGGCTGCTCCGGGCGGCTGTAGCGCAGGGTGCCTACTTCGTAGCCCAGCTTGCCGTCGCCCAGCGGGTGCTTGAAACCGGCGTAGCTGTCGATCTCCAGAGGCTTTTCCTGCTCCAGGTTCGATGTCCAGCTGCCCACATACCAACCACTGTCGTGGGTAATGTCCAGGCCACCCTGGGTGCTGCTGGCCTGGCCCGGCTGGACCAACCCCTGGGCCATGCTGCGCGTCGGCGAGTTGGCGAACTTGAGTTCGAAGTCACCCAGCTCGCGCTGCATCACCTGGGCGGCTGCATACGGCGCTGCACACAAAATGCAGGCCGCGATGAGAATGGACTTGGTCATGCTCCCCCCTTCTTGCGGCTGCGACCCTTACAAGGCTTCTTGCGAGCCTTCACCCCGCGTCGCACGCGTAAAAGGGTAAAGGCATTCGCCATGCCTGTGTCGACCGGTGGTCCATTAATCGACTCCCGCGGCGAAGGCCAGACGGGCCTGGCCCGGCGGTTTCCCATCGCTCGCCGAGGTTGCCGCTGTCATCGCTAACTGCTACATCTTCAAGCTCGTGCGCGACCATCGATCGATAAGGAGAATCCCATGGCCATCACTTCCGTTCCCTCCGCTGACGGGCAGGAGCTCACCATCGTGGTCCAGGGGCGTTTCGATTTCGGCGCACATCAGGAGTTCCGCAACGCCTACGAGCGCGTCGAGACTACTCCCAAGCGCTACGTGGTGGACCTGAAGGGCGCTACCTATCTGGACAGCTCGGCGCTGGGGATGCTCCTGCTGCTGCGCGACCATGCCGGTGGCGAGAGCGCGCAGATCAGCCTGGTGCACTGCAACCCCGATGTGCGCAAGGTGCTGGCCATTTCCAACTTCGAGCAGCTGTTCAAGATCAGCTGACGCGGCCCGGTCCGCAGTGGCAACAGCCATGTCCGAACTCCTCACGGTACTGATCGCCGACGACAACGCCGCCGACCGCCTGCTGCTGTCGACCATCGTCAGCCGCCAGGGCCATCGTGTGCTCACCGCCGCCAATGGGCTGGAAGCCCTGGCGCTGTTCGCCCAGGAGCGCCCGCAGCTGGTGCTGATGGATGCGCTGATGCCGGTGATGGACGGCTTCGAAGCGGCGCGGCGGATTCGCCGGCAGGCCGGCGAAGAGCTGGTGCCGATCATCTTCCTCACCTCGCTGAGCGAGCCCGAGGCGCTGGTGCAGAGCCTGGAGGCGGGCGGCGACGACTTCCTCTCCAAGCCCTACAACCGCATCATCCTCGAAGCCAAGATCCGCGCCATGGGGCGCCTGCATCACCTGCAGCGGATGGTGCTGGAGCAGCGCGACCTGATTGCCCGGCACAACGAACACCTGCTCAACGAGCAGCGGGTGGCCAAGGCGGTGTTCGACAAGGTGGCGCATTCGGGATGCCTGAATGCGGCGAATATCCGCTATCTGCAATCACCCTTTGCCTTGTTCAACGGCGACCTGCTGCTGGCGGCGTTCAAGCCTTCCGGCGGCATGCACGTGCTGCTCGGCGATTTCACCGGCCATGGCTTGCCGGCGGCCATCGGTGCCATGCCGCTGGCCGAGGTGTTCTACGGCATGACCGCCAAGGGCTACCCGATGGCGGACATCCTTCGGGAGATGAATGCCAAGCTCAAGCGCATCCTCCCGGTGGGGGTGTTCTGCTGCGCCGCGGTGCTCAACCTGAGTTTCCAGCGCGGCCTGGTGGAGGTGTGGAACGGCGGCCTGCCCAATGGCTACCTGCTGCGTCAGCAGCCGCGCGAGATCGTGCCGCTGGTTTCGCGGCACTTGCCGCTGGGGATTCTGGAGGCGTCTGCCTTCAGCGACCACTGCGAGGTCTATGCCATGGAGGAGGGCGACCGTGTGTTTCTCTTCTCCGATGGGGTGCTTGAAGCGCGCAATGCCGCCGGCGAAGTGTTCGGGGAACAACGCCTGCGCGAGGCCTATGACAGCGAGCCGAACTCCGCGCGCCTGTTCGATGGAATCCAGGCCGCCCTGGCGCGCTTCCGTGGCGAGGCCCAGGATGACGTCAGCATGCTGGAGGTCGCGCTGGTCCCCGAGGACTCGCTGCAGCGCCCGCCGCTGGCGTTCTCCGACAATGGCCTGAGCAGCCCGCTGGACTGGTCCGCCAGTTTCGAGTTCCGCGCGCCGACCCTGCGCAATTTCAATCCCCTGCCTTTTCTGCTGCAGCTGCTGATGGAAGTACACGACCTGCGCCCGCGCGGCGGAGCGCTCTACACCGTACTTGCCGAGCTTTACTCCAACGCCCTGGAGCATGGCGTGATGGGCCTGGACTCAACGCTCAAGTGCGATGCCGCCGGCTTCGCCCGCTATTACCAGGAGCGCAGCCAGCGTCTCCACGAGCTGCACGACGGCTTCGTGCGTTTCCACCTCGACCTCGCGCCCCACGGCGATGGCGGGCGGTTGCTGATGCGGGTGGAGGACAGCGGCGACGGTTTCGACGTCGGCGCGGTGCTCGCTTCGCAGCAGGTTGCCGGCAGTCTCTGCGGGCGCGGCCTCACGCTGGTCCGGCAACTGGCCGATCGCTGCCAATGGTCGAGCGACGGCAAGACCGTGGCCGTGGAGTTCTTCTGGTCGGCTCAGGCATAATCGGGGCCTTCTTGTCCCCCGCAGGGTGGCGAGCCGTCCTCCAGGGAGTGCCCCATGTCCGAGCCGCATCTCGATGGCGCCGTGCTGAGCAATTTGCTGTCGATCATGGAAGACGAGTACCCGCTCCTGGTGGAGACCTTCCTCAGCGACTCCGAAGAGCGCCTGCGCAGCATCCGCGAGGCATCCGCCGTCAGCGATGCGCCGGCCTTGCGCCATGCTGCGCACAGCTTCAAGGGCAGCTGCGGCAACATGGGAGCCTCCGTACTGAGCAGCCTATGCAAGCGCCTGGAAGAGGCCGCACGGCAGAATGACCTGGCCAGCGCTCAGAGCCTGATCGGCAAGGTCGAGCACGAATTCTCCATCGTCCGTACCCTGCTGCTGCCCGGTCGCTCCTGACGTTTTTCGAGTTGGCCCGCGCCTTGCTATCTCCGTGTTGGATATTCACATCAACGGAGAACTCCGATGGCTGTCGCCCCGGATATGTTATTGACGTCGACGCCTGACACCAGGCCCAAGGCGGCGCTCTCCAGGTCTGCCCAGAATTCGTCGAACAGCAGCAACGACAAGGGTTCCAGCTTCGCCGACGTCTATGCCAAGGAGCAGCGTCCGGCCGCCAGCGAGCGCCCCGACAAGCCCGTCAAGGCGAAGACCGACAAGCCTCGGGACACTGCCGACAAGGGCGCCGCGAGCAAGGATTCTGCTGCGCCGGCTGCCGCCGACCAGCCAAAGGTTGCCGAGGACGGCAAGGCCTTGCCGGCCGATGGCGCCAACAAGGCGCAGGACAGCACGGCAGCCGACACCGAAGCCAAGACCGACGCGACCCTCGACCCGCTGCTGATGCTGGGCATGACCGGGCAACTGCCGGAGCCCGAGGCGCCACCGCTGGTGGTCAGCAGCGGGGCCAGCCAGCTGACGGATGCCAGCAGCGATGGCGACTTGCAGAAGCTCAACGAGATCCCTGGCGTGAGCCTGGCCCTGGGGCTGGGTGGCGAGGATCAGGCACCGCAGGTTCAGCAGACGCAACTGGCCGGCCACCTGGCAGCCAAGGCCGACGGCAAGGCGAACGCCGACGCGAAGAACGACTTGTCCGCTGCCCTGGCCGCGCTGAACCCGGATTCGGCCGCCAAGGGCGGTGAAGCGAAGCTCGGCGAAGGCGCGCTGAAGGATGGTGCCGACCTGACCCAGCAATTGGCGGATGTGCAGACCGACGCCAAGCCGGAGATGCCGCGCAACGAGAGCTTCGCTGCGCGCCTGGAGTCCCTGACCCAGGCGCTGAACACGCCACAGGCCATGACCAGTCGCCCGGTGAACCCGCTGGTGCCCGGCCAGGCGGTGTCGATGCAGCAGAATGGCTGGACCGACCAGGTGGTGGACCGGGTGATGTGGATGTCCTCGCAGAACCTCAAGTCCGCCGAGATCCAGATGGACCCGGCCGACCTCGGTCGCCTGGAGGTGCGCATCCACATGACCGCCGACCAGACCCAGGTGAACTTCGTCAGCGCCAACGCCGGCGTGCGTGAAGCGCTGGACAGCCAGCAGCACCGCTTGCGCGAAATGTTCAGCCAGCAGGGCATGGGCCAGTTGGACGTCAACGTCTCGGACCAGTCGGCCCGCGGCTGGCAGCAACAGCAGCAGGGCGATGAGCGCGGCAGTTCGCGGCGCGTGGCCGGTTCAGAGGGCGACGACGAGCCGATGATCAGCGGCGTGTCGGAGATCCGCCCGGCATCGACGGCGCAGGGCAGGGGATTGGTGGATTACTACGCGTGACTTGCTGGTTGCACTACGGGAAATGGTGCGTTGTTTGAAAGCTCCCTCTCCCCAGCCCTCTCCCTGAAGGGAGAGGGAGCAGCCCGGAGTTGCCGGTCAGCTCAGTATTCGCATGATGCCGCTCAGTCCCCTCTCCCTTCAGGGAGAGGGTTAGGGAGAGGGAAAACGCCCGGGTGCTGAACCTGCCCTGTTCGGCAAACGCCCAACCTGTGGATGCACAGGAAAATTCTTACGCTCCCCGTGACATCCTCCGTCTAGCCTGTAATATCCGCGGCGGCGCCAGTCGAACTGGCACAGCCCTTGCTGATACCCCCTGTATCAGCGCATTGCGCCGGAATAGTGACGGATATTTGGCATGGCCAAGAAAGAACAGCCTCCGCTTCCCGATGGACAAGCGCCCGCCAAGGGCAAGCTGAAACTCATCATCATCATCGTGCTGGCCTTCCTGCTGGCAGTCGGTGCTTCGGTGGGCGGCACCTGGTTCTTCCTGCACAAGAGCGCCAAGCCCGAGGAAGCCGAAGCCAAGAGCGCCGAGCAGGCGGAGCCGACCAGGAAGCAGGCGGTCTACGAGATCCTCGCGCCGGCCTTCGTGGTCAACTTCAATCAGAACGGTCGCCAGCGCTATCTGCAGGTGGCCGTCGCCCTCATGGGCCGCGACCAGGCGCAGATGGACGCGCTGCGCGAGCAGATGCCGCTGGTGCGCAACCAGCTGGTGATGCTGTTCTCCAGTCAGAATTTCGACACGCTGGTGACGCCGGTGGGCAAGGAAATGCTGCGTCAGCAGGCGACTTCCAGTCTTCAGGAACTGGCGAAGAAGGCGACCGGTCAGTTGACCGTGGAGCAAGTGCTTTTCACCAACTTCGTATTGCAGTAGGTACCCGCCATGGCCATGCAGGATCTACTTTCCCAGGACGAGATCGACGCGCTGTTGCACGGCGTGGACGATGGCCTGGTGGAAACCGAGTCCGACGTCGAGCCGGGGGCGATCAAGTCCTACGACCTGACCAGTCAGGACCGCATCGTCCGGGGCCGCATGCCGACCCTAGAGATGATCAACGAGCGGTTCGCCCGCTATACCCGCATCAGCATGTTCAACCTGCTGCGCCGCTCGGCGGATGTCGCCGTGGGCGGCGTGCAGGTAATGAAGTTCGGCGAGTACGTGCATTCGCTGTACGTGCCCACCAGCCTCAACCTGGTGAAGATGAAACCGCTGCGCGGCACCGCGCTGTTCATCCTCGATGCCAAGCTGGTGTTCAAGCTGGTGGACAACTTCTTTGGCGGCGACGGGCGTCACGCCAAGATCGAGGGCCGCGAGTTCACCCCCACCGAGCTGCGCGTGGTACGGATGGTCATCGAGCAGGCCTTCGTCGATCTCGCCGAAGCCTGGCACGCGGTGATGCCGATCAACTTCGAGTACGTGAACTCCGAGGTGAACCCGGCGATGGCCAACATCGTCAGCCCTAGCGAAGTGGTGGTGGTCTCCACCTTCCACATCGAGCTGGACGGTGGTGGCGGCGACCTGCACATCACCCTGCCTTACGCGATGATCGAGCCGATCCGCGAGATGCTCGACGCCGGCTTCCAGTCCGACGTGGACGACCAGGACGAGCGCTGGATCAACGCCCTGCGCGAAGACATCCTCGACGTCAGCGTGCCGGTGGGTGCCACTGTCGTGCGCCGCCAGCTCAAGCTGCGCGACATCCTGCACATGCAGCCGGGCGACGTCATCCCGGTGGAGCTGCCCGAATACATGATCATGCGCGCCAACGGCGTGCCTTCCTTCAAGGTCAAGCTGGGTTCGCACAAGGGCAACCTGGCCTTGCAGATTCTCGATCCCCTCGAGCGCTTGCGCTGAGCGGATCCCACGAGGACCCACCATGTCTGATGAAGAAAACGTGACTCCCGAAGAACAGGCGCTGGCCGACGAGTGGGCCGCGGCGCTCTCCGAATCCGGTGACGCCAACCAGGACGACATCGACGCGATGATGGCCGGCGCTGCGGCTCCGGCCGTGCCCGCCGCACCGCGCGCACCGATGGAAGAGTTCGGCATGGCGCCCAAGACGCCGATGATCGCCGGGCTGGAAGGCCCCAACCTGGATGTGATCCTGGATATTCCGGTGACCATTTCCATGGAGGTCGGGCATACCGACATCAACATCCGCAACCTGCTGCAGCTCAACCAGGGCTCGGTGATCGAGCTCGATCGCCTGGCCGGCGAGCCGCTGGACGTGCTGGTCAACGGCACCCTGATCGCTCACGGCGAAGTGGTGGTGGTGAACGAGAAATTCGGCATCCGCCTCACCGACGTGATCAGCCCCAGCGAACGCATCAAGAAGCTGCGCTGACATGGCCCGCCTGCTCGCGAAACTGTCCGTCCTGCCGCTGGCGGGGCTGTCCCTCCTGGCGATGGCCGACGAGACCGCCAAGGTTCCGGCATCCAACCCGGCCATCGTCCATGCCAGCTCCACGCCAAGCCTGATCACCGGCAGTGCCGGCGCGCAGCTGATGCAGTTACTGCTGGGCCTGGTGCTGGTGGTCGGCCTGATCTTCCTGCTCGCCTGGCTGGTGCGCCGTGTGCAGCAGGTGGTGCCGCGCGGCAACCAGGCGATCCGCCTGATTTCCAGCCAGTCCCTCGGCCCGCGTGATCGGCTGGTGCTGGTGCAGGTGGGCGAGGAGCAGGTGCTGCTGGGCCTTACGCCCGGCCGCATCACCCCGCTGCACGTCATGCGCCAGCCGGTGCATGCCGCCGAATCGGAACCAGCGCAGCCGGAATTCGCCCAGCGCCTGCTGGAATTGCTGAACAAGGACAAGGGCCGCCCACAGTGACCCGTTCGCCGACTTCTTCCGTTCTGATCGCCGCACTCAAGGCCATCGCACCGTTGCTACTGGGCCTGCTGGCGCTGATGGCACCGCAGGCCTTCGCCGCCGATCCGACGCAACTGACGGCGATCACCGTGACCACCAACCCGCAGGGGCAGCAGGAATACTCGGTCAGCCTGCAGATCCTGCTGATCATGACCGCGCTGAGCTTCATCCCGGCGTTCGTCATGCTGATGACCAGCTTCACCCGGATCATCATCGTCTTCTCCATCCTGCGCCAGGCGCTGGGCCTGCAGAGCACGCCGTCGAACCAGGTGCTGATCGGCCTGGCCATGTTCCTCACCCTGTTCGTCATGGCACCGGTGTTCGACAAGATCAACACGACCGCGCTGCAGCCTTACCTGAGCGAACAGATCCCGGCACAGGAAGCGATCACCCGCGCCGAGGTGCCGCTCAAGGCCTTCATGCTGGCGCAGACCCGGCAATCGGACCTGGAGCTGTTCGTGCGGCTGTCCAAGCGCACCGACATCGCCAGCGCCGACGCCACGCCCCTGACCATCCTGGTGCCGGCGTTCGTCACTTCGGAGTTGAAGACGGCGTTCCAGATCGGTTTCATGATCTTCATTCCGTTCCTGATCATCGACCTGGTGGTGTCCAGCGTGCTGATGGCGATGGGCATGATGATGCTCTCGCCACTGATCATCTCGTTGCCGTTCAAGATCATGCTGTTCGTCCTGGTGGACGGCTGGGCGCTGATCATCGGTACGCTCGCCGGCAGTTTCGGGACGGTCTAGCGATGTCCATTCCTGTCGGCGCAACGCTATCCGATGGCACCGTAGGATGGTGTGGAGCGAAGCGATACCCATCGATATCCGGGGCGAACCCGCTGATGGGTATCGCAAGCTCCACCCATCCTGCGAATGAGCTTTCCATTGAGGCCGCCGCGCAAGAGGAGCAACCATGACCCCCGAAGTCGCTGTCGACCTGTTCCGTGAAGCGCTCTGGCTGACCGCCGTGATGGTCGGCATCCTGGTGCTGCCCAGCCTGCTGGTGGGCCTGATCGTGGCGATGTTCCAGGCCGCCACGCAGATCAACGAGCAGACCCTGAGTTTCCTGCCGCGCCTGCTGGTGGTATTGATGACCCTGATCGTGCTGGGGCCCTGGCTGCTGCGGCAGCTGATGGAGTACACCCAGTCGCTGATCACCAGCATCCCGACGCTGATCGGCTGATGCTCGAGCTCAGCAACGCGCAGATCGGCGGCTGGATCGGGGCCTTCCTGTTCCCGCTGTTCCGCATTGCCGCGATGTTGATGGTGATGCCGATCATCGGCACCCAGCTGGTGCCCACCCGTGTGCGCCTCTACCTGTCCGTGGCGATCGCCGTGGCCCTGGTGCCGAACCTGCCGCCGATGCCGCAGGTGGACGCGCTGAGCCTAAAGGCGATGGTCTACATCGCCCAGGAAATCCTCGTCGGCGCCATGCTCGGCTTCGTCCTGCAGCTGATGTTCCATGCCTTCGTCATCTCCGGGCAGATCATCTCCATGCAGATGGGCCTGGGTTTCGCCTCCATGGTCGACCCCACCAACGGTATTTCCGTGCCAGTGCTGGGGCAGTTCTTCACCATGCTGGTGACGCTGCTGTTCCTCTCCATGAACGGCCACCTGGTGGTGTTCGAGGTGCTGGCCGAAAGCTTCAACACGCTGCCGGTGGGCGAGGGGCTGTCGAGCAACCATTTCATCACCGTGGCCGGGAAGCTCGGCTGGGTCCTGGGTGCCGGCCTGATGATCGCCTTGCCGGCGATCACCGCGCTGCTGGTGGTCAACCTCGCATTCGGCGCCATGACGCGCGCCGCGCCGCAGCTGAATATCTTCTCCATCGGTTTCCCCCTGACCCTGGTCATGGGGTTCGTCATTGTCTGGATTGGCAGTGCCGACATTCTGACTCAGTACCAGGCACTGGCCAGTGAAGGCCTGCGCCTGCTTCGCGAACTCGTGGGGGCCCGCTGATGGCCGAGAACGACAGTAGCGAAGACAAGACAGAGGAACCTACCGAGAAACGGCGCCGCGACGCGCGCGAGAAAGGGCAGCTACCCAGGTCCAAGGAGCTGAACACCCTGGCCGTGCTGCTCGCCGGCGCCGGTGGTCTGCTGATGTTCGGCGCCAGCCTCGCCGACGCGCTGCTGCGCCTGATGCGCGGCAGCTTCGAGTTCGACCGCGCCACGGCGATGAACAGCGAGAGCATGCTCAACCTGCTGATCGCCGGTGCGAAGATCGGCGCCGATGGCGTCTGGCCGATCCTTGCCGTGTTGCTGCTGGCTGCGCTGATCGGGCCGGTGGCCCTGGGCGGCTGGCTGTTTTCCGCCGAGGCGCTGGCGCCCAAGTTCAGCCGGATGAACCCGCTGGCGGGGCTCAAGCGTATGTTCTCGCTGCGCTCGCTGACCGAGTTGCTCAAGGCGCTGGCCAAGTTCGTGCTGGTGCTGATCGTGGCGATACTGGTGCTCAAGTCCGACCAGGACGACCTGCTGGCGATGTCCCACGAGCCGCTGGAGCAGGCCATGGTGCACAGCGCCAAGGTCGTGGGCTGGAGCGCCTTCTGGCTGGCCTGCAGCATCATCTTCATCGCCGCCGCGGACGTTCCGTTCCAGCTCTGGGACAACCGCAAGAAGCTGATGATGACCAAGCAGGAGGTCAAGGACGAGTACAAGGACTCCGAGGGCAAGCCGGAGGTCAAGGCCAAGGTCCGCCAGATGCAGCGCGAGATGGCCAACCGGCGCATGATGCAGGCGGTGCCCCAGGCCGACGTGGTGATCACCAACCCGACCCACTTCGCCGTGGCCCTGCAGTACGACGCGGAGAAGGGCGGTGCGCCCAAGTTGCTGGCCAAGGGCAACGACTTCATGGCGCTGAAGATTCGCGAGATCGCCCAGGAGCACAAGGTCACGGTGCTCGAATCCCCGGCCCTGGCGCGGGCGGTGTACTACTCCACCGAACTGGACCATGAGATTCCCGCCGGCCTATACCTGGCGGTTGCTCAGGTGCTGGCCTATGTCTACCAGCTCAAGCAGTACCGCGCCGGCAAGGGCAAACGCCCCGGCCCGATGCCGGACCTGCCGATTCCGCCGGATTTGCGGCGGGACGAGTGATATAGGACGCGTCCGACATATCTCGTCCGTCAGACCGCAGTAGCATGGGCGGTTCATGGCCGGGCCGCATGCTCCGGCTGCAAGGATCGCGAAGGGACACTTCGATGCTTCATGGATTCTCCGTCGGCTGGCGCGCGACGTTCTGGTTTCTGCTCTGCCTGTTCTGTTCCCAGTTTGCCTGGGCGGCTTCGGATGCCGACGGCGGAGTCCCGCTGCCGCTGGGCGAACGCGTGGTCGACGTCACCGGCACGCTCGACCCCACCGCCAAGGCCCGCCTGATCGACAAGCTCACGGCCCTGGAGGAGCGGCGCGGTGCGCAGATCGCCGTGGTGATGCTGCCCACGGTCGGCAAGATGGGCATCGAGGCGTTTTCCAACAAACTGTTCAGTCTGTGGAAGCTCGGGCGCAAGGGCATCGACGATGGCGTGCTGGTGGTGGTGGCCAAGGACGACCACCTGATGCGCATTGAGGTGGGTTACGGCCTGGAAGGGGCGATTCCCGATGTGCTGGCCGGGCGCATCATCCGCGAGCGCATGGCGCCGGCTTTCCGCGAAGGTGACTACGCCGGCGGTATCGACGCGGCGGTGGATGCGCTGATCGGGCTGGTCGACGGCGAACCGCTGGCCGCGCCCGCCCCGTTGCGGGTGCCGTTGGAAGCCTGGCTGCTGCTGGTGGCGTTCGTGGCGGGTGGGATTGGCGGTGTGTTGCTGGCCGCCCATCGCCTGCGTTGGCGTGGTGCCCTGATGATCGGCATCGCAATCGTTGCGCTGGTGGCGGTATTCGCCAGCGGCACGGATGCCCTGGTGACCGTGGCGATTTCGCCGCTCTGCTTGCTGATTGGTGGCGCTACCTTTGGCGCACTGTGGACGGTTCGCGCGATGTTCTACGGGGTGCTCGGGCTGATCGCCTACTGCATCCTGCTCGGCTTCCTGACGCCGCGTTTTGGCGGCGTGCTGTGGATTTATGCGCTGGCCGCGCCGGTGGGCCTGCTGTTCGTGCTTGGCCTCTGGTGGCTGGTTATCTCGATGATGCGCGATACCTGGCGCAAGGGGCACCAGGGCTTCTACCTGCGCTTGCTGATCCTGGCGGGGCTCTACCTGGTGGTGGCGTTCTTCGCGGGCGCACCGGCCATGCCGCTGAGCTGGCTGGCGGTGCTGCCTTTCATGGCGCTCCCCGGGCTGCTGATATTCGGTTCGGGCAAGGGGGCTGGCGGGTCCGGCTCGGGCAGCGGCTCTTCCCGTGGCGGCTCCAGCGGTGGCGGTTTCTCCGGCGGTGGCGGGTCGAGCGGCGGCGGTGGGGCCTCCGGCAGCTGGTAGTGCAGCGCCCCGCGGCTTTGCGCGTTGAGCGCATTCAACTAGCATCTCGACACCCATTTGCCAGGAGGCACTGAGCACGCCATGGACAGCACCGTTCGCGACCGCCGCATTGCTGCCGTCATTCCCCTAGTCACGCTACCGGTGATCTACGTCTCGCTGTGGTTCATCCCCTTGCTGGTGCTGGGGTATCTGCTGCTGGGGCGCAGGGCTCCGCCGCTGGTCCGCGGCTCGCTGGGCGTGGTTGCCAGCGATGGCGAGATCAAGCTCTGGCCTCAGATCAAGTCCGTGCTGGTGGTGGTGTTCAGTCTGCTGATCACGGGATACGTCCTCGTCAGCTCTGCCTTCAGCGTCGTTCGCGCCTGGCGCGGCCAGTTGCACGATCCGAAGCTGTCCATGGGGATTCTGCAGGCCCTGCGCGGACGGCCGAGGGCGGCTGCCTGATGAGAGCCTGGATTCTCGGCTTCCTGTGCCTGTTCCTCCTGTCGGGCGCGCCGCTCACGCAGGCCGTCCAGGCTGATAGGGCTGCGGCCAGCGTAGATGTCGCCGACGCGCTGCAGGAGCAAGCGCCTGCCGCGGTGGCCGTGCCCCGGCTGGAGAGCCCGGTCACTGACCTCACCGGCACCCTGGATAGCGACTGGGTCGCCTCTATGCGCCAGCGCCTGCTGGCGCTGCAGCAGCGCAAGGGATCGCAGATTGCCATTCTGATGCTGCCCAGCACCGGCGAGGACAGCATCGAGCAGTACGCCACCCGCGTCTTCGAACAATGGCGCCTGGGGCGCAAGGGCGTGGACGATGGCGTGCTGGTGCTGGTAGCCAGGGACGACCGGACCATGCGCATCGAAGTCGGCTATGGGCTGGAAGGCGCGATTCCGGATGTCAGTGCCGCGCGGATCATCCGGGAATACATGGTTCCGTCCTTCCGCGACGGTGACTTCGCTGGCGGCATCCAGCAGGCGGTCGAGGTCCTGGAGCGTCTGATCGATGGCGAGACACTGCCGGAGGAACACCAGCAGGGCGGCCTGACGCTCGAGGGCTGGCTGCTGCTGATCGGCCTGAGCGCTGGTGCCGTGGCAGGCATTGCCTTGCGCAGGCGCTGGTTCAGCGTTCGCGCCGTGCTGCTCGCATCGGTGGCCCTGGCGCTATTGCTGGCCTTCAGTTCCGGATTGAAAGCCGCGCCGACGCTGCTCTTCGTCCTGCCGTTCTGCCTGTTCACCGGTGGCGGCATCGGCGCCCTGGCTGCCTCTTCGCGCAAGGCGGCCTGGGTGGTGTGCGGGATCATCGGTTACCTGGTGGCGCTGATGCTGCTCGCCTCGCATTTCGACGGGGGAGACGTCGCGCTCTATGGCCTGGCGGCGCCCATTGGCGGAACCGTCGCACTGATCTTCCTGTGTCTGCCGTTCTTCCTCGCCTACGGCACCTGGAAGCGCAGCGGGCTGGAATTCTGCATTCGCCTGGCGCTGGCCGGCGGCATCGCCGGGTTCGTTGTCTATGCGACAGGAATCCCGCTGTGGCCCTGGGCGCTTCCCGATTCGCTGGCGCTGATTCCGATGCTGTACGTGCCGATGCTGGTCGCCTTCCTGGCCGGCGGCAGCTCCGGTTCCGGGTCCGGCTCGGATTCGAGCTCCGGCGGCAGCAGTTCGTCCTCCGGCGGCGGCAGCAGTTACTCCGGCGGTGGCGGTTCCAGCGGTGGTGGCGGCGCTTCCGGAAGCTGGTGATCCGGCCGCTCTGAGTCGGGCATTTATCGCGGTTCGAAGAAGTTGGAACGCTTCCTGCAAAACCCTGTGCGGATGCCGGTCTCGGCGTCAAAAGTTTGATCCGGTGGCTGCCTCGGCCACCCACGCGCAGGGGAAATTCGGGTGGATCGTACGCAACTGATCGGCACTGTTCGCAGCAACCTGGTAGGGCTCAGCCGAGGCAACCTCGGCGTGCCGCTGCTGCTGCTGGCGATGCTGGCGATGATGACCCTGCCCATTCCGCCGTTCCTGCTGGATGTGCTGTTCACCTTCAATATCGCCCTGTCCATCGTGGTCCTGCTGGTCAGCGTGTACGCCCTGCGCCCGCTGGACTTCGCCGTGTTCCCGACCATCCTGCTGGTCGCCACCCTGCTGCGCCTGGCGCTGAACGTCGCGTCCACCCGCGTCGTGCTGCTGCACGGCCACGACGGTCACGCGGCCGCGGGCAAGGTGATCCAGGCCTTCGGCGAGGTGGTGATCGGCGGCAACTACGTCGTCGGCATCGTGGTCTTCGCGATCCTCATGATCATCAACTTCGTGGTGGTCACCAAGGGTGCCGGGCGTATCTCCGAGGTGAGCGCGCGTTTCACCCTCGATGCCATGCCCGGCAAGCAGATGGCCATCGACGCCGACCTCAACGCCGGCCTGATCGAGCAGGCGGAAGCCAAGAAGCGCCGCGCCGAAGTGGCCCAGGAAGCCGACTTCTACGGCTCCATGGACGGTGCCAGCAAGTTCGTCCGCGGTGACGCCGTTGCCGGCCTGCTGATTCTTTTCATCAACCTCATCGGTGGCGTGGCCATCGGCGTGATCCAGCACTCGATGAGCTTCGGCGATGCCGGCAAGGTCTACGCCCTGCTGACCATCGGTGACGGTCTGGTGGCGCAGTTGCCCTCGCTGCTGCTGTCCACCGCCGCCGCGATCATGGTGACCCGTGTGTCCAGCTCCGAGGACATGGGGGCCCAGGTCAACCGCCAGATGTTCGCCTCGCCCAAGGCGCTGGCCATCTCTGCCGCCATCCTCATCGCCATGGGCCTGGTGCCCGGCATGCCGCACGTTTCCTTCGTCGGCCTGGGCGCTCTGGCTGCCGGTGGCGCCTGGATGATCTGGAACCGACAGCGCAAGGCCAGCCAGAAGGCCGAGCAGGAAGCCCAGACCCAGCAGGAACTGCTGCCCGCCCAGCGCGCCGAGCAGACCAAGGAACTGGGCTGGGATGACGTGACTCCTGTCGACATGGTCGGCCTGGAAGTGGGCTACCGCCTGATTCCGCTGGTGGACCGCAACCAGGGCGGCCAGCTGCTGGCGCGGATCAAGGGCGTGCGCAAGAAGCTGTCCCAGGACCTGGGCTTCCTGATGCCGTCGGTGCATATCCGCGACAACCTCGACCTGCTGCCCAATGCCTATCGCCTGACGCTGATGGGCGTCAGCGTGGCCGAGGCCGAGATCTACCCGGACCGCGACCTGGCGATCAACCCCGGCCAGGTGTTCGGCACCCTCAACGGCATCGCTGGCAAGGACCCGGCCTTCGGCCTGGAAGCCGTCTGGATCGAAGCCTCGCAGCGCGACCAGGCGCAGTCCCTGGGCTACACCGTGGTGGATGCCAGCACCGTGGTTGCTACCCACCTGAACCAGGTGCTGCACAAGCATGCCCACGAGCTGCTCGGCCACGAGGAAGTCCAGCAGCTGATGCAACTGCTGGCCAAGACCTCGCCCAAGCTCGCCGAGGAGCTGGTGCCGGGGCTGATTTCCCTGTCGACCCTGCTCAAGGTGCTTCAGGCGCTGCTGCAGGAGCAGGTGCCGGTACGCGATATCCGCACCATCGCCGAGGCCATCGCCAACGTGGCGGCGAAGAGTCAAGATCCCGCCGCGATGGTGGCGGCGGTTCGCGTCGCGCTGGCCCGCGCAATCGTGCAAACCATTGTGGGACTAGAGCCGGAGCTGCCTGTGATCACTCTGGAACCCAGGTTGGAACAGATATTGCTCAATAGTCTTCAGAAGGCCGGACAGGGCTCCGAAGACGGCATGTTGCTGGAACCCGGAATGGCCGAAAAGCTGCAACGCTCGATGGTTGAAGCGGCGCAGCGTCAGGAGATGCTCGGCAAGCCGGCGATTCTGCTGGTGGCAGGTCCCATCCGCGCGATGATGTCGCGATTCGCCCGGATGGCGGTTCCCACCATGAATGTGCTGGCTTACCAGGAAATCCCGGACAACAAACAAGTCACGATTGTCGCCACTGTTGGGCAGAACTGATTGAGGTCCAAGGCCATGCAGGTAAAACGCTTCTTCGCCGCCGATATGCGTCAGGCCATGAAACTGGTCCGTGACGAGCTGGGCCCGGACGCCTCGATCATCGGCAACCGCCGTGTCGCCGGCGGCGTGGAGCTGACCGCCGCGCTGGATTACCAGGCGCCGGTGGCCGCCAGCAAGCCGAACCCGGCACTGGAAGCCGAGCTGCGCAAGACCCAGGCGAAGATCGCCCAGGCCAAGGCGGACCTGTCGGCCCCGGCTCGCGCAACCGATGGCGTGCGCAAGGACCGTCAAATGTACGGCACCGAAGCGCCGCGCCGCAGCGCCGCCGAGACCCTGGCCGAAGCCATGGCCGCACCGGCTGCCCCGACGCCGGCTGCCGCCGGCCAGCAGGCGCTGGAAGCCATGCGCTTCGAGCTCAACGGCCTGCGTGAACTGATTGAAGTGCAGCTGGGCTCCATCGCCTGGAACCAGCTGCAGAACCAGCGCCCGAAGCAGGCCAACCTGTGGCGTCGCCTGCAGCGCATGGGCCTGCCGGCTGACCTGTCGCGCAGCCTGCTGGAGCGCGTAGCCACCATCGCCGATCCGAAGCAGGCCTGGCGTATGCTGCTGGCGCACCTGGCTCGCTCGATCAACACCCCGGAAACCGACCTGCTGGAGCAGGGCGGCGTGATCGCCCTGGTCGGCCCGGCCGGCATGGGCAAGACCACCACCCTGGCCAAGCTGGCTGCCCGCTACGTACTCAAATACGGCGCGCAGAGCATCGCCCTGGTGTCCATGGACAGCTTCCGCATCGGCGCCCAGGAGCAGATCAAGACCCTGGGCCGTATCCTCAATGTGCCGGTGACCCTGGTCGATCCTGGCCAGTCGCTGATCCAGGCCATGGCGCCGCTGGCGCGCAAGCGTCTGGTGCTGATCGACACCGCCGGCCTGCCGGCCAACGATCCGGCGCTGCGCATGCAGCTCGAAGCGCTGTCGTCGCTGAGCCTGAACGTGAAGAATTACCTCGTGCTGGCCGCGACCAGCCAGAGCCAGGTGCTCAAGTCCGCCTGGCAGAACTATCGTTCCTGTGGGCTGGCCGGGTGCATCCTGACCAAGCTGGACGAAGCGGGAAGCCTCGGCGAAGCTCTGGCTCTGGCTATCAGCCAGCATCTCCCGGTAGCCTATCTGGCTGACGGGCCGAAGATCCCGGATGACCTGCATGTGGCACGCGCGCACCAACTGGTCAGCCGTGCGGTGAGCCTGCAGTCGCCGGAAGAGCCCAGCGAGGACGCCATGGCCGACATGTTCGCCGGCCTTTACCAGCAGCCGGTGCGTCGCGCCAGCTGAGGATTGTGAGCCCCGGGTGGGGCGTGGGGCGGCCGGTTGAGCCGCCCAAGCGATGCGGATGCTCTGCAAGACGATCCGCGAGCACCGGAAGCGGTAGAGCACCGCAGCCGGATTAGCCGAAACGCCAGAAGCGTGACGGTCGAACGACGAGACAAGGTATTGATATGGGCATGCATCCCGTTCAGGTAATCGCAGTCACCGGTGGCAAGGGTGGCGTGGGCAAGACCAACGTGTCGGTGAATCTGTCGCTGGCGCTGGCCGATCTTGGTCGCCGCGTCATGCTGCTGGACGCCGACCTTGGCCTGGCCAACGTCGACGTGCTGCTGGGCCTGTCGCCCAAGCGCACGCTGGCCGACGTGATCGAAGGCGAATGCGACCTGCGCGACGTGATCCTCCAGGGGCCCGGCGGCATCCGCATCGTCCCGGCGGCCTCGGGCACCCAGAGCATGGTGCACCTCACGCCGATGCAGCATGCCGGCCTGATCCAGGCTTTCAGCGACATCAGCGACAACATCGACGTGCTGGTGGTGGACACCGCTGCCGGCATCGGCGACTCGGTGGTGAGCTTCGTCCGCGCGGCCCAGGAAGTACTGCTGGTCGTCTGTGATGAACCCACGTCCATCACCGATGCCTATGCTTTGATCAAGCTGCTCAACCGCGACTACGGCATGACCCGTTTCCGCGTGCTGGCGAACATGGCGCACAGCCCCCAGGAAGGCCGCAACCTGTTCGCCAAGCTGACCAAGGTCACCGACCGCTTCCTGGACGTGGCGCTGCAGTATGTCGGCGCCATTCCCTATGACGAGTCGGTGCGCAAGGCCGTGCAGAAGCAGCGTTCGGTGTATGAGGCGTTCCCGCGCAGCAAGGCTTCCCTGGCCTTCCGTGCGGTGGCGCAGAAGGTCGACAGCTGGCCGCTGCCGGCCAACCCACGAGGGCACCTGGAGTTCTTCGTCGAGCGCCTGGTGCAACATCCCACGGGTTCGGCCGTATGACCGCGGCCTCCGGAGCGCGTATGTACAGCAAGGCACAGGCGCATAACTCCCAGGAACTGCTGATCCAGAAACACGCGCCACTGGTGAAGCGCATCGCCTACCACCTGCTGGGCCGCCTGCCGGCCAGCGTGCAGGTGGAAGACCTGATGCAGGCCGGGATGATCGGCCTGCTGGAGGCGGCGAAGAAGTACGACGCGGGCAAGGGCGCGAGCTTCGAGACCTACGCCGGCATCCGTATCCGTGGCGCCATGCTCGACGAGGTGCGCAAGGGCGATTGGGCGCCCCGTTCGGTGCATCGCAACACCCGTATGGTCAGCGACGCCATCCGCGCCGTCGAGGCGCGCACCGGACGCGACGCTAAAGATCAGGAGGTTGCTGCCGAACTCAATATGAGCCTCGAAGATTATTACGGCATCCTCAGCGACACCCAGGGCAGCCGGCTGTACAGCTTCGATGACATGTTGCAGGACGGCGAACAGGGCGGTGGCCTTGCCGAAGACGCATCCCACCACGACAACGAGCCGTCCCACGGCCTGGAAGACGAACGCTTCCAGGCGGCGCTGGCCGACGCCATCACCAAGCTGCCCGAGCGCGAGCGGCTGGTGCTGGCGCTGTACTACGACGAGGAGCTCAACCTCAAGGAGATCGGCGAAGTACTGGGCGTCAGCGAGTCCCGCGTCAGCCAGCTGCACAGCCAGTGCGCCGCGCGCCTGCGCTCGCGACTGGCGGAGTGGCGCGCGCGCTGAGCATCGGGTAGTTTCGCGGCTGCTTGTTCTGAGCGGAGAGCCTGAAAGGAATTTCCTTAGGCAAGTTATAGGCTTACGAATTTTTGGGTGACGTTCCTTTGACGCATCCACCCCAAAGAGCGCACGGCGCTCAATGAATTGACGGCACGCCCGCCAGGGCGCGTTTGGTATCGATGGAGGCAGGTTTGGACAAGAACATGAAAATTCTCATCGTGGACGACTTTTCCACGATGAGGCGCATCATCAAGAACCTCCTGCGAGACCTGGGGTTCACCAACACCGCAGAAGCCGACGACGGCACCACTGCGCTGCCGATGCTGCACAGCGGTAACTTCGACTTCCTCGTGACCGACTGGAACATGCCCGGCATGACCGGCATCGACCTGCTTCGTGCGGTCCGCGCCGACGAGCGCCTCAAGCACCTGCCGGTGCTGATGGTCACTGCCGAAGCCAAGCGCGACCAGATCATCGAAGCGGCCCAGGCCGGGGTCAACGGCTATGTGGTCAAGCCTTTCACCGCTCAGGTGCTGAAAGAAAAGATCGAGAAGATTTTCGAGCGGGTCGGCAGCTAAGGCCGGCATAGAGGGCGTCATGGATTTCAACGAATCCGCGGGTGACTTCGAGTCGACCCTGAAAAAACATGCGCGCGAATTGGTCGACTGCCTCGAACGCGGCGACGTTCAGACTGCCGTGCAACTGATCTCCGAGCTCAACCAGGCGCGCGACCGAGGCCTCTACCAGGAGGTCGGCAAGCTCACCCGCGAGCTGCACAACGCCATCGTCAACTTCCAGATCGATCCCAGCTCCCCACGCGCCCAGGAAGTTTCGCAGATCGCCGACGCGACCGACCGCCTCTCCTATGTGGTAACGATGACCGAGAAAGCGGCCAATCGCACCATGGACCTGGTGGAAGAGTGCACCCCGGTGGTCATGCACATCGAGACCCAGGCCAAGGAACTGCAGGAAGACTGGTCGCGCTTCATGCGCCGCGAGCTGGGCCCCGAGGCCTTCCGCGACCTGGCCAAGCGTGTCGAGCAGTTCCTCTATATCAGCGCCCAGGACAGCCGCAAGCTTTCCGCGCACCTGAACGACATCCTGCTGGCGCAGGACTTCCAGGACCTTACCGGGCAGGTGATCAAGCGCGTCACCAAGCTGGTGACCGAGGTCGAGTCGAACCTGGTCAAGCTGGTCTGGATGGCGGGGCAGGTCGATCGCTACGCCGGTATCGAGCATGACCACGAGAGCATGCGCGACGCGGTGGAAAAAGAAAGATCGTCCAAGGGTGAAGGTCCGCAGATTGCTGCCGATACAAGAAAGGACGTCGTGTCCGGTCAGGACGATGTCGACGACCTGTTGTCCAGCCTTGGTTTTTAAGCGTCGCCTGACGCTGTAGAGGGAGCACCGAATGAGCTTCGACGCCGATGACGAAATCCTCCAGGACTTCCTGGTGGAGGCCGGCGAGATTCTCGAGCTACTGTCCGAGCAACTGGTCGAGCTGGAAAGCCGCCCGGAAGACATGGACCTGCTCAATGCCATCTTCCGTGGGTTCCACACCGTCAAGGGTGGTGCCGGCTTCCTCCAGCTGAACGCGCTGGTGGAGTGCTGCCACATCGCCGAAAACGTGTTCGACATGCTGCGCAAGGGCGAACGCCGCGTGGATGCCGAGCTGATGGACGTGATGCTGCAGGCGCTGGATACCGTCAACGTCATGTTCCAGCAGGTGCGTGACGCGCAGGAGCCGACTCCGGCGACGCCCGAGCTGCTGGCTGCCCTGTCGCGCCTGGCCGACCCGAACGCCGCCCCGGCCGAAGCTCCCGCTCCGGCCTTGGCCGAGCCTGTTGCGGAAGAAGCTTCGGCGGCCTACGGCGACATCACCGACGCCGAGTTCGAGCAACTGATGGATGCCCTCGAGCCCACCGCTGACGCGCCTGCCGCGCCGGTTGGCGCGGGCGGCGACGACATCTCCGACGACGAATTCGAAGCGCTCCTCGATCAGTTGCACGGCAAGGGCCAGTTCAGCGCTGGCGCCAAGGAACCCGCCAAGGCCGCTCCGGCTCCGCAGGCCGAAGCTCTGGCCGCCAGTGGCGGTGACGAGATCAGCGACGACGAGTTCGAAGCGCTGCTCGACCAGTTGCACGGCAAGGGCCAGTTCACCGGCGCGAAGGAAGAAGCCCCTGCTCCCGTCGAGGCTGTTGCCGAGACTAAGCCTGAGGAAGCTCCGGCGGCCGCCGGCGACGAGAACATCACCGACGACGAATTCGAGAAGCTGCTCGACGAGTTGCACGGCAAGGGCCAGTTCACCGGTACGAAGGAAGAGCCGGTCGTGGCTGCCAAGCCTGCTGCCGCAGCGCTTGCGCCCAAGCCTGCCGCCGCTCCGGCGCCGGCCGCTGCTGCCAAGCCCGCCGCGGCCAAGCCCAGCGCGGCCGCCGCCGCAGAAAAGCCGGCCAACGAAGCGGAAACCACCGTGCGCGTGGACACCGCCCGCCTGGACGAGATCATGAACATGGTCGGCGAACTGGTGCTGGTGCGTAACCGCCTGGTACGCCTGGGCCTGAACAGCGGCGACGAGGCGATGGCCAAGGCTGTCTCCAACCTCGACGTGGTCACCGCCGACCTGCAGTCGTCGGTCATGAAGACCCGCATGCAGCCGATCAAGAAAGTCTTCGGCCGCTTCCCGCGGCAGGTCCGCGACCTGGCGCGCAACTTGAAGAAAGAGATCAACCTCGAGCTGATCGGCGAAGAAACCGACCTGGACAAGAACCTGGTCGAAGCGCTGGCCGACCCGCTGGTGCACCTGGTGCGCAACGCGGTCGACCACGGCATCGAAGGCCCGGACGAGCGTGAAGCCGCCGGCAAGTCCCGCTCGGGCAAGGTTGTGCTGTCCGCCGAGCAGGAAGGCGACCACATCCTGCTGTCGATCTCTGACGACGGCAAAGGCATGGACCCGGACGTGCTGCGCGCCAAGGCCGTGGAGAAGGGCCTGCTGGACAAGGACGCGGCCGATCGCCTGTCCGAGTCCGACTGCTACAACCTGATCTTCGCCCCGGGCTTCTCGACCAAGACCGAGATTTCCGACGTCTCCGGCCGTGGCGTCGGCATGGACGTGGTGAAGACCAAGATTTCCCAGCTCAACGGGATCATCAACATCTACTCGACCAAGGGCCAGGGCTCGAAGATCGTCATCAAGGTCCCGCTGACCCTGGCGATCATGCCGACCCTGATGGTGATGCTGGGCAACCAGGCCTTCGCCTTCCCGCTGGTCAACGTCAACGAGATCTTCCACCTCGACCTGTCCAATACCAACGTGGTGGACGGCCAGGAAGTGGTGATCGTCCGCGACAAGGCCCTGCCGTTGTTCTACCTCAAGCGCTGGCTGGTACCGGGCGCGCAGCATGACGAGCCGGGCGAGGGCCACGTGGTGATCCTCTCCGTGGGCACCCAGCGCATCGGCTTCGTGGTCGACCAGCTGGTGGGCCAGGAAGAGGTGGTGATCAAGCCGCTGGGCAAGATGCTGCAGGGCACGCCGGGCATGGCCGGGGCAACGATTACCGGGGACGGGCGCATCGCGCTGATCCTCGACGTGCCGAGCATGCTCAAGCGCTACGCCCGTCGTATCTGACCGCCGTGCGCGGGCCGCGAGGTCCGCGCCCGTGATGGAAGAAGTTTTTTTCAGGAGTGTCTATGGCTGTCAAAGTCCTGGTGGTGGACGATTCGGGGTTCTTCCGCCGCCGCGTCTCGGAGATTCTTTCGGCTGATCCGCAGATCCAGGTGGTCGGCACGGCGACCAACGGCCGCGAGGCGATCGATCAGGCGCTGGCGCTCAAGCCCGACGTGATCACCATGGACTACGAGATGCCGCTGATGGATGGCATCACCGCCGTACGGACCATCATGCAGCGCTGTCCGACGCCGGTCCTGATGTTCTCCTCGCTGACCCACGAGGGTGCGCGGGTGACTCTGGACGCGCTCGACGCCGGCGCCGTCGATTACCTGCCGAAGAACTTCGAGGACATCTCGCGCAACCCGGACAAGGTCCGCCAGTTGCTGTGCGAGAAGGTCCACACCATCGCCAAGAGCAACCGCCGCTTTGCTGCGTACTCTTCCTATTCCAGTACGCCGACTTCAGCCGCACCTGCGGCCAGTAGCACCGCGCGCCATGCCGCTCCCGCTTCCTCGGGCAGCAGCCATGCGCCAGCGACTCCGGCTCCGGCGCCTTCCGCCGCCCCAAAGCGTAAGCCCTACCGGCTGGTGGCCATCGGCACTTCGACCGGTGGGCCGGTGGCGCTGCAGCGGGTTCTGACCCAGCTGCCTGCCAACTTCCCTGCGCCGCTGGTGCTGATCCAGCACATGCCGGCGGCCTTCACCAAGGCCTTCGCCGAGCGCCTGGACAAGCTGTGCAAGATCACCGTCAAGGAAGCCGAGGATGGCGACATCCTGCGTCCCGGCGTGGCGTTGCTGGCTCCCGGCGGCAAGCAGATGATGGTCGACGCACGGGGCGCGATCCGCATTCTCCCCGGCGACGAGCGCCTGAACTACAAGCCCTGTGTCGACGTGACCTTCGGTTCCGCGTCCAAGGCCTATGGCGACAAGGTGCTGGCGGTGGTTCTCACCGGCATGGGCGCCGACGGCCGCGAAGGTGCGCGCATGCTCAAGCAGGGCGGCGCCCAGGTCTGGGCGCAGGATGAGGCCAGCTGCGTGATCTACGGCATGCCCATGGCGATCGCCAAGGCCGGCCTGGCCGATGCGGTGTACAGCCTGGACGACATCGGCCGTCACCTGACCGAGGCCTGCGGCTGATGGATGTCCTCAGCCTGGTCGGCCTGATCCTCGCGCTGGTTGCCATCATCGGTGGCAACTTCCTCGAGGGCGGGCACGTCGGTGCCCTGGCCAACGGCCCGGCAGCGCTGATCGTGGTAGGCGGCACTCTCGCCGCCGCCTTGCTGCAGACGCCCGTGGCAGTGCTCAAGCGCGCGCTGACCATGCTGCGCTGGATGGTCCTGCCGCCCAAGGTCGACCTGGTTGGCGGTATCAACCATGTGGTCGGCTGGAGCATGACGGCGCGCAAGGAAGGCCTGCTGGGCCTGGAAACCGTCGCCGACGCCGAGCGCGACCCCTATGCGCGCAAGGGCCTGCAACTGCTGGTGGACGGCACCGAGCCCGAGGCCATCCGCAGCATCCTCGAAGTCGACCTGTACAACCAGGAAAGCCGCGACCTCGCGGCGGCCAAGGTGTTCGAAGCCATGGGTGGCTACTCGCCGACCATCGGCATCATCGGCGCGGTGATGGGCCTGATCCATGTGATGGGCAACCTCGCCGACCCCAGCCAGTTGGGCAACGGCATTGCCGTGGCCTTCGTCGCCACCATCTATGGCGTCGGCCTGGCCAACCTCCTGCTGCTGCCCATCGGCAACAAGCTCAAGAGCATCGTGCTGCGCCAGTCGTGTTACCGCGAAATGTTGATGGAGGGCCTGCTGTCCATCGCCGAAGGCGAGAACCCGCGCTCCATCGAGCTGAAGCTGCAAGGCTTCGTCGGCTGAGGGGGAGGGGATGCGCATGCCTCGCCGCAGACGCCATGAGGAACACGAGAATCACGAACGCTGGCTGGTGTCCTACGCGGACTTCATCACCCTGCTGTTCGCCTTCTTCGTGGTGATGTACTCGATCTCCTCGATCAACGAGGGCAAGTACAAGATCCTCTCGGAAACCCTGACCGGCGTGTTCAACCAGCCGGACCGGTCGATTCGCCCGATTCCCGTCGGCGAGGAGCGCCCGCGCACCCAGCAGCCGGACCAGTCGATCACCGAGCCGCAGGACGAAGGGCAGGCCCAGGGCAGCCCCGATACCCTGCAGCAGATCAGCGACAGCGTGCGCCAGGCGTTCGGCGACCTGATCTCCAGCGAACAGCTGTCGGTGCGCGGCAACGAGTTCTGGATCGAGATCACCCTCAATTCCAGCCTGCTGTTCCCCAGCGGCGACGCGATTCCCAATGACGCCGCCTTCGCCATCATCGAGAAGGTCGCCAGGATTCTGGCGCCGTACCGCAACCCGGTGCACGTCGAAGGCTTCACCGACAACGTGCCGATCCATAATTCGCAGTACCCGACCAACTGGGAACTGTCCGCGGCCCGCGCCGCCAGCATCGTGCGCATGCTTGCCCAGGACGGCCTCGACGCCGGTCGGCTGGCAGCGGTGGGCTATGGCGAATTCCAGCCAGTGGCGGACAATGCCACGGCGGATGGTCGCGCACGCAACCGCCGGGTGGTGCTGGTGATCTCCCGCAACCTGGAGGTGCGCCGCAGCATCAGCGGTGTCGGTAGCGGCAAGGCGCAGCCGGATCCGGCATTGCGGCATGCTGGCACGCAACCTGCACCAGTGCTTGCCAGTGAGGCGCCCGCCAGTGGCGCCGTCAATTCTTCGTCATCGGCCACAGGGCAATGAGAACCATGACTACGATCCTGAGCCGATGCTGTGTCACCGGGGAGCGCGCACTATGAAAGTCTGGGCGGTAGCCAACCAGAAAGGTGGCGTCGGCAAGACCACTTCCTCCATAGCCTTGGCGGGCCTGCTGGCGGATGCCGGCAAGCGCGTGCTGATCGTCGACCTGGACCCCCACGGCTCGATGACCAGCTATTTCGGCCACGACCCGGACAGCCTGGAACACAGCGTGTTCGACCTGTTCCTGCACCAGGGCAACGTGCCTGAGGGACTGCCAGAGTCGCTGCTGCTGCCCACCAGCCACGAGAACATCCGCCTGCTGCCATCGAGCACCGCGCTGGCCACCCTGGAGCGCCAGTCGCCGGGGCAGAACGGCCTGGGCCTGGTGATCGCCAAGAGCCTGGCGCAGCTGTGGAACGAATTCGACTACGCGATCATCGACAGCCCGCCGCTGCTGGGTGTGCTGATGGTCAATGCCATGGCGGCCAGCCAGCACCTGGTGATCCCGGTGCAGACCGAGTTCCTCGCTCTCAAGGGCCTGGAGCGCATGGTCAATACCCTGAAGATGGTCAACCGCTCGCGCAAGCAGGCGCTGCCGTTCACCATCGTGCCGACCCTGTTCGACCGCCGTACCCAGGCTTCCCTGGGCACCCTGCGGGTATTGCGCGATACCTACCCGGACACGCTGTGGCAAGCCTTCATTCCGGTGGACACCAAGCTGCGCGACGCCAGCCGCCTGGGCATGGTGCCGTCGCGCAACGACGGCAACAGCCGCGGCGTGATCGCCTACCGTGCGTTGCTCAAGCATCTGCTGGCCCATGTGCCGGCGAGCCAGGTAGCCTGAGCATGGCCGGCACCCACAGAAGAATCCGACGGATGCGTTCAAGTCCTGCGCATCCGCTGCCGATAGGCTGGACAGTCATCTTGCGCGGTTATCCATCATGAGTCGTTCCGCTACCGCCACTCGCCCCCAGCTCGCGCTGCAGTCCTACCTGGACGCGCTGCTGCAGGAGGCCACTTTCGAAGACTTCGCCGCGGAACCGCTGGCGCAGCCCGTTGCCGCACCCGTTGTGCCGGTTCCGATCGCCGCGGTGGCACTGGTGGTCAGCGAGCCGGTCGCGCCACTCACCGCCGAGCCTCAGGCAGCGGTGATGCAGGCGCCGGAAACCAGCGTCAGCCTCGACGAATTCGAAGCGGCCGTGCTTGAAGAGCAGGTTCGTGATGCGCGCCTGAGCGGTGTCGCCCGCGTGCCATTTGCCGAACCCAAGGTCATCGAGGCCCTGTTGCCCGAACCGGTCGCCCCGGTCATCGAGGCGCCGATTGCCGACGAGCCGCCTGCGCAGATCGGCCAGATCATCGACCTGCACCAGCCCGGCAGCGCCGAGATGCCCGCCGCGCCGCTGAAGCTGCTCGACGATGGTCGTCCGGTATGGGCTGCCGAGCCCTTCGAGTGCCTGCTGTTCGACGTCGCCGGCCTGACCCTGGCGGTGCCGCTGGTCTGCCTGGGCTCAATCTACCCGCTGGCGGGGCACGACCTGACCCCGCTGTTCGGCCAGCCGGACTGGTTCCTCGGCATCCTGCCGGGGCAGAACGGCAACCTCAAGGTGCTCGATACCGCGCGCTGGGTGATGCCCGAGCGCTACCGCGACGACTACCGCGAGGGGCTGCAATACGTGATTTCCGTGCAGGGCTACGAGTGGGGGCTGGCCGTGCACCAGGTCAGCCGCTCGGTGCGCCTGGACCCGTCCGAGGTGAAGTGGCGCAGCCAGCGCCAGCAGCGCCCGTGGCTGGCTGGCACGGTGATCGACCAGATGTGCGCGCTGCTGGATGTCTCGGCGCTGGCCGAGCTGATTGCCAGTGGCGCGGCGAAGCGCCTGAAGCCCTGAGGCTGGCGCTACCTTATTGAAAGACAACCACCGCGCCGCAGGCGGCGCGGTACCAGAAGAGGCGAGGGGATATGAAGAAAACGTCAGCGCAAGGTGCCGAAGATCCGATTCTGCAGTGGGTCACCTTCCGCCTGGACAACGAGACCTACGGCATCAACGTGATGCAGGTCCAGGAAGTGCTGCGCTACACCGAAATCGCGCCGGTCCCCGGTGCCCCGAGCTACGTGCTGGGCATCATCAACCTGCGCGGCAACGTGGTCACCGTGATCGACACCCGCCAGCGCTTCGGCCTGGACCCGGCGCCGGTCTCGGACAACACTCGCATCGTCATCATCGAGGCGGACAAGCAGGTCGTGGGCATCCTGGTCGACAGCGTCGCCGAGGTCGTCTACCTGCGCCAGTCCGAGATCGAGACTGCGCCGAACGTCGGTAACGAGGAATCGGCCAAGTTCATCCAGGGCGTCTGCAACAAGAACGGCGAGCTGCTGATCCTGGTCGAGCTGGACAAGATGATGACCGAGGAAGAGTGGTCGGAGCTGGAGAGCATCTGAGGTGCTGATCGCCCTGGTGGTACTCGGTATCGTCTGCGCCGGCCTGGCGCTGGCCTGTGTCTGGCTGTCCGGCCGGCAGCGCGCCCAGGAGGCGCAGGCCACCGAACTGGCCAAGCAGCTGGCGGTGTTCGAGCAGCGCCTGAAAGAGCAGGGCAAGCGCATCGAGTCTTACCAGCAGATCAATATCCGCATGGGCGAAGAGCTGCGCGAGCTGACCAAACAGGTCGCGCCGCTGCCCGAACGCCTGGTGCGCATCGAGCAGCGCGATCCCACCAGTCTGTCCTTCAGTCAGGCTGCGCGCCTGGTCGGCATGGGCGCCAGCCCCGAAGACCTGACCCAGAGCTGTGGCCTGTCCCAGGCCGAGGCCGAGCTGGTCGCCCGCCTGCATCAGGGCAAGGCGCGCGACTGAGGCGCGCCGACCCTCGTTCGCACTGATTTTTCCGCGATCTCAGCCGTTTGTCGGGATTCCTGATTTGTAGGAGTTTCACTACGTGCGATTAGGACTCGTCTGATAAGAAAGGCGGCAAATCGTCGCTAAATTGGCCTCGTCAAAATTTCTTCCGAGGCCATCGATATGGCGACCATTTCCCGACGTGCCATGGTGCTGTGCTCGCATCCCGGTAGGCTGCTGAACTACAGCGTGCTGCTCAATCGTCTGGAGTTCTATCACCTGAGCCTGTGCCTGAACCTGGACGAAGTACGCAAGGCGCTCGCCAACCGGCAACGCTACAGCCTGTTCATCCATGACGACTTCCGCCCGGGCCCCAGCGAGCTGCTGAGCCTCAAGGCGTTGAGCCAGAGCAATACCTTCCGCCAGTTCCTGCTGGTCGGGCACTACAGTGCCGAGGAAAAGCGCGGGCTGATGCAATGGGCCTGGGCCAACCGCGTGCCGCTGCTGGACGTGCTGGACAAGCCGTTGTCGCTGGCGCAGTTGCGCGAAGTAACCAGCGGCATGGTGCTCTATCACAGCGAGGACCGGCAGCCGATCCGTCAATCGGTGCGCGAGTTCTGCGACTTCGCCCCGGCAGGCGATCTTCCGCCGGCCCAGCTCGGCTGCGAGTGTCGCAGCTGAGGCGGGTCACTGACGCCGGGAGTCCGGCCCTTCCAGCAACAGGGGCATCGCGTCCGGCGGCGCCCCTGGCTTGTCGTTCAGCGGGCTCTTGCCCTTGAGATACCAGGCGAAGGCGATGATTTCGGCGATGGTGCGGTAGAGCGCCTCGGGAATCGCGTCGCCCAACTCCAGGCGCGCCAACAGGCGCACCAGTTCGCCATTCTCGTAGATCGGCACTTCGTGGTGGCGGGCGATGGCGAGGATGGTTTCCGCCAGTTCGTCGTCACCCTTGGCGGTGAGGGTCGGCGCGCTCTGCCCGTCATAGTTGAGCGCGATGACCTGGCGTGGGGCTTTCCTGGCCTTCTTCATGCGGTCTCATCCACCCAGCGCTGTTCCACTGCCGTCCGCGCACCCTGCGGCGGCTTGCCCTGGCGGCAGCTCAGCTCGCCCACGGTCAGGCCGGCGTCGCTCAGGCGTTGGCGCAGGGTGCCCAGTTCGCCATCGATAAGGCTGGCGGTGGTGCTGCGCTCGGCCCACAGCTGGGTGCCGATGCTGCCGTGGGCCAGGGTGGCCTGGACCTGCAGCGGGCCGAGGCTGTCCAGGTCGAATGCCAGGTCGACGCGCCAGAGCATGTCGCGGGTCTGCTGCTCGCGCTCGCCGGCCGGGCTGTCCTTTTCTTCCTGCTGGATACGCACCTGAATCGGCACCATCTGCTGTTGGTGGCGCAGGGGGATTTCCAGCTGCCAGGTATTCACCACGGTGCCGTCGGGGAGAACGTCGCTTTGCGCCAGGCTGCCCAACTGGTGTGTCTGCAGACGCGAAACCGCGGCCGCGGCGAGTTTGAGCAGCGATTCGAGATCACCTTCCTGTTCCAGTTCTCTGGCCAACCGGCTGGGGAGCGGAAAGCTGATCGCTGACGGCGTGCGCCCGCTGGTCTGGCCGATGACACCCAGGGCGTTGCGCACAAAGGCCGGCATGGCCTGCGCCAGATTGCTGGCTCCGGCCATGGCGTTGCCCGGCAGATTGTTCAGCACGGCCGCTGCCGTGCCGCCCTGTACGGCAGGCAGCAGCTGGGCGATCAGCCGCAGCAGGTTGGCCTTGAGGTCCAGGGGAAGGCTTTCGACACCGCGCAGCATCTGCCCTTCGAGGAACGCGCCGCTCTGCTGGAAGGCCTGGGCCACGCCTTTGGCGTCACTGAGCTGGCGAATGTCCGGCAGTGCGCCGAGCAACTTGTCCACCGACTGACGCAGTTCGGGGCTCACGTCCGGGTTGCTGCCAGCGCCCTGCAGCGCCTTGAGCAGTCCGTCCAGCGGGCCCTGGCGGCTCTGCTGGGCGCTGAGCTGCAGGCTCAGGTCGAGCTGCTCCAGGCGCGCATTCATCGGCAGGAACTGCAAGGCCTGCTGGTCCTGCACGCGGGCGCTGAGCAGGCTGTTGAGCGGTAGCGGGTTGGGCGATTCGATGCTCAGCTGGCGCCCGGCCAGCGGAGTGTTGAGCAGCGTCACCAGGACTTTGTAAACCACCTGTTCGGCCTTGCCGAGGGCGACCAACTGGCTGGCATCGACCTTGCCCTGGATCAGCGTGCCGACCGGCAATACGTCGAGGTCGAGGCTGCCCAGCGGCGTCTGGCTGGCGCCGCCCAGGCCCAGCGAGCCCAGGCTTGGCTGGGTCAGCAGGGTGGCGGCGAGGCTGGTCTGGTTCAGTGTCGACAACTGAAGAGTGCTGCCCTTGGGCAGCGCCTGGGAGCTTTCCGCTACCACCAGGGCCTGCTGGCCGCTGGCCATGGTCAGGCGCAGCAGCAACTGGAAATTCACCTGCCCGTCGCGTACCGCCAGCACTTCCGCATGGGCCTTGTCCCCCGGCGGCAGCAGGTCGCCCAGGCTTTGCGCGAGCTTGAGCGTCAGCTCGGCGGCGTTCTGCGTGCTGCGCAGCGACGGCGTAGGCGGTAGCGGACGGGAAGCGCCAATTTCGCTCGGCATCGGGAACCTGTAGGCGGCGTGACGGGATTGCGCCCAGTGTATCGGCGGCGATTGCAGGGACTTTAGACCGTCCGGCGGCCGCGGGGCAGGGCGCTTGAGGCTGGCAGGGTGCGCTGATTTGACGTTACACCCTGTCGAAAAACCTGACGTCGGGCGTAGGAACGGCTGTGTATAATGCGCCGCCCGAGGCTGCGCTTGGCGGTCCGGACGGTATGGCCGCTTTTTTGCACCACTGACTGTTTTCTGCCCGACGGTTGCCGATGCCCTTGAACCATCCCCTCCTCGAAACCGTGGCGCTCGCCTGCGAGCGGGACTGGCGCATGCTGTTCGAGCGTCTCGATTTGCGACTGGGCGCGGGCGAGATGCTACAGATCGCCGGCCCCAACGGCAGCGGCAAGACCAGCCTGCTGCGCCTGCTCAGCGGATTGATGCAGCCCACCGCCGGTGATGTGCTGCTCAACGGCAAGCCGCTTACCGAGCAGCGCCACGAACTGGCCCGGCTGCTGTTGTGGATCGGCCACGCCGCCGGCATCAAGGGCCTGCTCACCGCCGAAGAGAATCTCGCCTGGCTTTGCGCGCTGCACCAGCCGGCCAACCGCGATGCCATCTGGCAAGCGCTGGAAGCTGTCGGCCTGCGCGGTTTCGAGGACGTTCCCTGCCATACCCTGTCCGCCGGCCAGC